>NZ_CP115608.1:614728-922092 GCF_027797465.1 Campylobacter sp. CN_NE2
ACAAGCAAAGAGTGCGTTGAAGTAACCGAAATGGTTTTAAGCGGTTTGGTAAATAAAGAAATCACTGCACTTTTAAATCAAAACGGGGCCCCGTCAATCGGCATTAGCGGAAAAGACGGCGATTTATTAAGAGCTAAATTTTTAGATGAGAAAAAATACGGCTTTGTCGGCGTGATAGATGAAGTTAATACAAATTTCATAAATGATTTGCTTGAAAAAGGCTATTTGCCGGTTATCGCTCCACTTGCAACCGATGAAAACGGCGTAAGCTATAACATAAATGCCGATCTTTGCGCTAGTAAAGTCGCAAGTGCCTTAAAAGCAGACAAAGTGATATTTTTAAGCGACATTGACGGCGTTTTGGATAAAGAAGGAAAACTAATTAGCAAACTAGATGAAAAACTGATAAACAAATTTAAAAAAGACGGCACCATTAGCGGCGGAATGATCCCAAAAATGGATGCTTGTTTAGAGTGTGTAAAGGCAGGTGCGGGTTCAGCTCATATCATAAACGGCAAAATTCCACACTCACTGCTACTTGAACTTTTCACGGATGACGGAATCGGAAGTTTGATAAAAGAGAAATTTTAAAGGAAAAATATGCAACTAATTTCAACAAGAGATAAAAACCAAAAAGTAGATCTAAGCTATGCCCTGCTAAATCCAAGTGCGAATTTTGGCGGGTTGTTTTGCCCTGAACGCTTACCAAATTTTGATGAAAAATTTTGGAGCGAATGCGAGAATTTGGACTATAAAGATATTGCTTTAAAAGTGATAAAAAGTTTTGAATTTGATATTGAAGATGAAATTTTTATAAATGCTTTGAAACGATATGAGCGATTTGATACGACCTGCCCGGCTCCCATTAGCAAATTTGGGCAAAACTCATACATTTTAGAGCTTTATCACGGACCGACACTTGCTTTTAAAGATATGGCGCTTCAACCTTTTGGTGAAATTTTAAGCGCATTAGCAAAAAAACAAAATAAAAATTATCTAATAATGTGCGCTACAAGCGGCGATACGGGTCCAGCCACCCTTGAAACCTTTGCAAATGCAGATAATATCAAGGTTGTCTGCCTTTATCCAAGTGGCGGAACTAGCGAAATTCAACGCCGACAAATGGTAAATGTGGAAGCGAAAAATCTTAAAACTATCGGTATAAAAGGAAACTTTGACGACGCTCAAAGAGCCTTAAAAACGCTTTTGGCAAGTGATAAATTTAAAGATGAGTTAGCCAAAAATGATTTAAGCCTAAGTGCGGCAAATTCGGTGAATTTTGGGCGAATTTTATTTCAAATAATCTATTATATCTACGCAAATATCTATTTTGCCAAAATGGGCGTTAAAAAATTCTCCGTCATCGTGCCTAGCGGAAATTTTGGAAATGCTTTGGGGGCGTATTATGCTAAAAAAATGGGAGCTAGTATCGGTAAAATCAAAATCGCTTCAAATTCAAACAATATTTTAACCGAGCTTTTTACAAAAGGAATTTATGATTTGCGAAATAAAACGCTAATAAATACAATAAGCCCTGCAATGGATATTTTGATTAGTTCAAATGTGGAAAGATTGCTTTTTGATAAATTTGGCGATGTTCGCACAAAAGAGTTAATGCAAAGCCTAAATGAAAATAAATTTTATAAACTCACACAAGATGAGCTAAATGCCTTGCAATGCGAATTTGAAGCTGATTTTTGTGATGATAGCGAGTGTGCTAAATTTATAAAAAATGCTAGTGATAAAGGCGTTTTAATCGACCCACACACGGCAACTTGCTTTAAAATGATTGATGAAAATTCTACAAATTTTGTAGTTTCAACAGCAAAATGGATCAAATTTACTCCGTCAATGGTAAAAGCAATCAAGGGCGAAATGAAACTAGGCGAAAAAGACGAAATGGTCGCACTTTCAAAGGAATTTAATAGCCCTGTTCCAATGAGCATTTCAAGGCTTTTTGAAACAGAAGCGATCCATAAAAGCGTAGTCGAAAAAGATGAAATCAAAAATGAAATCATAAATTGGATAAAAAAATGATAGTGATTCCTGCTAGACTAGCTTCAACAAGGTTTGAAAACAAAATTTTATGCGACATTGGCGGTGTGCCTATGTTTATCGCAACTGCAAAAAACGCTTCAAAAACGGATAGAGTTTTAATCGCCGTCGATGATGAAAAGGTGCTAAAAATCGCAAAAGAGCATGGTTTTGACGCGATTTTAACAAATCCAAATCATCAAAGCGGAACTGACCGAATAAACGAAGCAGTTAAAAATTTTGGCTTAGATGAAAATGAAATCATTATAAATGTTCAAGCTGACGAGCCGTTTTTTGAGAGCGAAAATTTGGCAAAATTCAGAGAATTTGCCGAATTTCAAATCTCGCAAAACGGTAAATTTATGGCAAGTTGCTACAAAAAAATTAGCGAACTCTCTGCCCTTGATCCAAATTTAGTTAAAGTTGTTTTAGATGATTTTAGCGATGCGATTTATTTTTCAAGATCGCTAATTCCGTATCCTAGAAGCGATTTTAAGGACTATTTGGGACATATTGGGATTTATGCTTATAGCGTTAAAAATTTGGCTAAATTTTGCAAATTTAAGCCTAGCATTTTAGAAAATGCAGAAAAATTAGAACAGCTAAGAGCTTTATCAAACGGCGAAAAAATCGCAATGCTAGAAATTTCAACCAAAAGTATCGGCATTGATACGCAAAGCGATTACGAAAAAGCGATAAAAACATTTTTATAGGCGATTTTATGGACAAATTTGAATATAAAAAAAGCGTTGAAACCCTGAATTTGTGGGCAAAAGCGTATTATACCGATGATAAGCCTATCGCGACAGATGAAGAGTATGATGAGCTTTATCATAAAGTGCTGGCTTACGAAAAAGAAAATCCAAGCGAAATTTTAGCGTATTCGCCAACTTTGCGAGTCGGTGGCGAGATAAGCGAAGGTTTTGAAAAACTAGCTCACGAAAGTGCTATGTGGTCTATGGAAGACATTTTCGATGACAACGAGCTTATAGCGTGGCTTGGGCGTGGCGAAAAAGGCGAATTTGAAATTTATTGTGAGCCAAAATTTGACGGGGCAAGTCTGAATTTAACCTACGAAAATGGAATTTTAAAAACAGCCGCCACGCGTGGAGACGGCAAAATCGGCGAAAATGTAACACAAAATGCAAAAGTTATAAAATCAATCCCGCTTCAAATTCCATATAACGGAAAAATCGAAATTCGCGGCGAAGTCGTCATCTCAAAAAGCGATTTTGACGCATTAAATGAACAAAGAGCATTAAAAGGCGAAAGCCTATTTTCAAATCCAAGAAACGCAGCCGCAGGAAGTCTTAGGCAACTAGATAGCAAAATCGTGGCAAATCGCCCGTTACAGTTTATCCCGTGGGGCGTAGGTGCAAATTCGCTTGAATTTAAAAACCATAGCGAGATTATGGAATTTGTGCGAAATTTAGGCTTTTTGCAAGATGATTTTAAACGAATTTGCGCGAATTTAGATGAAATTCGTGGGGCTTATAATGACCTGCACGAGCTTAGAAATCAAAAAGATATTTTAATGGACGGCATGGTCGTGCGTGTAAATTCACTCGCAAAGTGCGAAAATTTGGGCTATACCGTTAAATTTCCGCGTTTTATGGTAGCATATAAATTTCCAGCCATCGAAAAAATCACAAGGCTAGTTGATATAAATTTGCAAGTTGGCAGGACAGGCGTTATCACACCTGTGGCGGTCGTCGAAGCTGTAAATATAGACGGAGCAATCGTGCGAAACGCCACGCTTCATAATTTCGATGAAATCGCTAGACTTGGGTTAATGAAAAACGATTTTGTCGGCATCATACGAAGCGGCGATGTAATCCCAAAAATCACGGGCGTTTTTAAAGAGCGTAGAGATGGTACTCAAAGTGAAATTTTAAGACCACAAACCTGCCCCGTCTGTGGGCAAAAAGTGCTAAATGACGACATTTTTATCCGTTGCCAAAACCTTGATTGTAAGGCAAGAGCGATAAATTCGCTGATTTATTTTGCTTCGAAAAAATGTATGAATATCGACGGACTTGGCGAATCGATAATAAATTTGCTTTACGAAAAAGGCAAAATCGCTTCTGTTGCCGATATTTATGCTTTAAAAGCTGATGATTTAAGCGATTTGGACGGCTTTAAAGAGAAAAAAATCGCAAATTTGCTAACTTCAATCCAAAACAGCAAAAATTCGCCACTTGATAAATTTATCACTTCGCTTGGAATCGAGCATATCGGCGAAGTCGCAGCACGAAAAATCGCCCTTGCATTTGGCGAAAAGTGGCTTGAAGCAAGTTTTGATGAAGTTTTAAGCTTGGACGGATTTGGCGAAGCTATGGCAAAAAGCTTTTGCGAATTTTGCGAAGTAAATAGGGAAAAAATCCTAAATTTAATCAATATAATCACGCCAAAATCCCTAAATTTGGAGATTATCCAAAACGCCTTCACGGGCAAAACCGTCGTCATCACAGGGACACTATCTCGCTCACGAGATGAAGTCAAAAACGATTTGCTTAAAATGGGCGCAAAGGTGGCTAGTTCAGTTTCAGCTAAAACCGATTTTGTGATTTACGGCGAAGAAGCAGGAAGCAAACTAGAAAAAGCAAACGCTCTTGGTGTTAAAACGCTAAGCGAAGATGAATTTAAGGCATTACTTTGAGATTTGATAAATTTGTCGCAAATGCCCTAAATATCAGTCGAAATCAAGCCAGTGAGCTAATAAAAAATGAAAAAATTTTGCTTGATAGTGAAATTTGCAATGATACGGCGAAAAATGTCGAAAACGGCGAAATTTCGGTGGCTAGCGAAATTTATGTAAGTCGTGGGGCATTAAAACTAAAAGGCTTTTTGCGTGAGCTAAAAGATGATTTTGGCTTTGAGATAACCGGCTTAAACGCCCTTGATATTGGCTCTTCCACAGGCGGATTTGTGCAAATTTTGCTTGAAAACGGCGTGGGAAGTGTAACGGCTCTTGATGTGGGTTCAATGCAACTTAGCGAAATTTTGCGAGACGACGCAAGGGTAAAAGTTTGCGAAAATACCGATATAAGGGAATTTAAAGGCGAAAAATTTGATTTAATAACCTGCGATGTGAGTTTTATTTCGCTAAATTCCATTTTAGAAAATATTTTTCATTTAGCAAAAAAATATATAATTTTGCTTTTCAAACCACAATTTGAAGTGGGCATTAACGCAAAAAGAGACAAAAAAGGCGTAGTAAAAGATGAAAAAGCTATCAAAAAATCGGTAGCAAATTTCGAGCTAAATTGCGCTAAAATGGGCCTAATCAAACTAGCTTTTAAAGAGTGTCAAATCAAAGGTAAAAACGGAAACCAAGAGTTTTTTTACCTTTACGAAAAACCAAATTCGGAGATTTAAATGTATAAAAAAGTTTTATTTTTAGTGATTTTAGGTGCGTTTTTGGGCGGTTGTGTCGCCACAAAACTGCCGTCAAATTTGCAAAATCCGCAAAATTTTCAAATCGAAAAATTCACAGGACTTTGGTATGAAATCGGCAAAATGAAAAGTCCGTTTGAAGCTACGCTAAATAACACAACTTATGAATATTTCGTCGATAAAAACGGCACGATAAATTTGATGAAAAACGGCAAATTTACAAATGATAAAGATTTTAACGAAATTTATGAGCTAAAACGCGTTGATTTAAACAACACGGCTTCGATGAAAATCAAAGACAAATTTCACAATATCGTAAAAGTCGATGATGAGTATAAATATGCGCTCATTTTTGGCGGCGATACGAGCGAGCTTTATATGCTTTCACGCACAAAAACTATGCCTGAGATGATAAAGGCAGTTTATACCAGCTATGCCGCTAAAATGGGCTATAACACAGATAAAATCGTTTGGACGACACACGAATGATAAAAGAAGATAATTTTTGCGAACTTTTGTTGCCGTATGAGAGCTACAAGGGCAAATTTGACGAGATCCAAACGGCAAATCCTGCAAATATCACAACTGTTGCGCTTGGCAACTTCGACGGAATTCATCTAGGACATAAAAAACTTTTTGCAAATATCGGCGAAAATGGCGCAGCTGTGGTGATTTTGAAAGATTATTATAAGCTAACTCCGTTTCGAGCAAGGGAAAAATTTACAGATTTGCCGATTTTTTATTTTGATTTGCACGACATAAAAAACCTTGAAGGTGACGAATTTGTCGCACTTTTACGCAATAAATTTCCAAATTTAACTAAAATCGTAGTCGGAGATGATTTTAAATTCGGCAAGGATCGTAAATTTGATACCGAGTTTTTGAAAAATCGTTTCAAAGGCACGACAACCATCATCGACGAAGTCTGTATTGACGGCACGGGAGTGCATACGACTGTCATTAAGATATTTTTGCGAAACGGAAATATAGTTTCTGCAAACCGATTTTTAGGACGAAAATACGAAATCTCGGGCAAAGTCGTAAGCGGTCAGGGTATCGGCAAAAAAGACTTGGTCGCAACGATAAATTTGCAAACTGGGCAGTATTTTCTGCCGTGCGATGGCGTGTATGCGACTTTTACGCGTGTCAATGAAAAAATTTACAAAAGCGTCTCTTTTATAGGACACCGAGTTTCGGCTGATGGCGAATTTGCAGTCGAGAGCCACATTTTTGGCAATTTTAACGAAGAAAATTTCAAATTCGCGACTATTTATTTTGTTAAATTTTTGCGTGAAAATAAAAAATTCCACGACTTAACAGAGCTAAAACAACAAATCCTAATCGACATCGAAAACGCAAACAAGGCACTTGAAAACGAAACGATTTGAAAAAAGCAAATTTAAAGGCGAAAAATGAAAGATGAAATTTTTAAAGAACCCATAAAAAAGCAGTTTGAATTTGACAAAAGCGTGGCGAGTGTTTTTGACGATATGATAAGCCGTTCGGTGCCGTTTTATAGGGAGAGTTCAAATTTGATTTGTGATCTTTTATCTCGCATTTTATCGCAAAACGCAAAGTGCGTTGATTTGGGCTGTTCGACAGCTGAGCTTTTATTAAATTTGCACCAAAAAAGAGACGATTTAAACCTTTTTGGCGTGGATAATTCGCCTTCAATGCTAGAAATCGCCGCCGCAAAAGCCACAGCTTACGGCGCAAAAATAAATTTTTCTTGCGAAGATATATTAGAATGCGATTTTAAGAGTGCTGATTGCGTGATTTTAAACTACACTTTGCAGTTTATTCGTCCGATAAAACGGGCAGAATTTATGCGAAAAATTTGCGAAAATTTAAGCGACAACGGCGTGTTTATTTTTAGCGAAAAGCTCGTATATAGCGATAAAACGCTTAGCAAAGAGATGATTGAGATCTATGAAAATTACAAAGAAAATCAGGGTTACTCAAAATACGAAATCGCCGAAAAACGCAAGGCACTAGAAAATGTGCTAATACCTTACACCGAAGATGAAAACAAAACTTTGGCTTTAAATTCAGGTTTTAAAAGCGTAGAAACTATCTTTAAATGGGCGAATTTCGCCGTATTTTTGGCAAGGAAGTAAATTTTCTAAAAAAAATACTTTAAAAACTTTCTCTGAATTTGTAAAAGTTTTTGATTTTAGTAAAAATAATCTTAAATAAAAATTTCTACCAAGTAGTTTTCTGCTACGCTAAAAGTGCTTGGTTCAAACCTAGTGCGTTTTATTATATAATCGCAATTTAAAATCATAAATCAATTTTTTTCGATTAGTAGTGCTATCTTTTCTACAATTCTATCAAAGGTTTTAGTATCTATTTTATCGCAAAATTTAGCATTTCTAGCTACAAAATCCAAGCTTTTGACTTGATCGCTTAGTGCTACGCCGTGAATTTTGTCGCAGTTTATCGCTACTTCAAACGGATAACCTTTTATTTTTGTAGTTATCGGCACAAATAGACACAAACCTGATTTTTCATTGTAAATTTTGGGGCTGATAGCAAGTGCCGGACGAAGACCTTTTTGCTCATGTCCGCTTTGTGGGTCAAATTCAAACCATACTATATCGCCTTTTTCCGGGATATATTTTACCATTCTTTGCCCTTTGTATCGTCAAAACTATCATCTATATTTAGATTTTCTTCTGTGATAGCCGAACATAGAGTTTCTAATCTGTTTTTTTGTTTTGACAAAACGATTTTACCGGCAACCACATCGATATTCATAGGCGAATTTTCTACCAAATTTAATTTTTTTAAAATATAATTTGGTATCCTAATAGCCAAAGAATTTCCCCATTTACTCAGTGTTGCTTCCATTTTCTATCCTTTGTAATGTTTATATAAAGTATATTAAATTTAAAATTAAAATCAACTAAATCTACCTATATAATCTAAAATTCATTTACGACAAATTCATCTGCTTTGTATCCAAAAGTATCGCTCAAACATTTTAAAAGTAGAATTTCTTAAACTAAACTCAAAGAAAAATTTTTGTCTAAGCAGTTTTCGCTACGCTCGAACTGCTTGGTTTTAGGCTCTTCTTAAATTAGTTTTTGCTATAATAAATAAAAGAGCGAAGACGGCTAGAAATAGGTTTTAGGCTCTTCTTAAATTCGTTTTTGCTATAATACAAAAATCCGTCTTGCACGAACGCATTAGGTTTTAGGCTCTTCTTAAATTCGTTTTTGCTATAATGAGAAAAATCCACAATTCTTTGGCGATATTGTTTTAGGCTCTTCTTAAATTCGTTTTTGCTATAATTTTGCGAACTAACACTGAAATAATCAGGATGTTTTAGGCTCTTCTTAAATTCGTTTTTGCTATAATAAGCAAAACAGACAAGGGGGGGCGATGATGAGTTTTAGGCTCTTCTTAAATTCGTTTTTGCTATAATAACCTAATAGCAAAAGCCGATTTAAAGGCAAAAAACGCAAATTTTATGCCAAAAATATCTAAATTTTGGTATAATTGACAAACGAATTTAAGAAGAGCCTAAAATAAGGGAGTTTTCGGTCTCCCGCAGGGTTTAAATCCCTTAGAAAAACCGAATTTTTTATTTTGGCAAATCTATAAATTTGCCAAGATTTCTTTCTTTTACAGTGCAAATTTAAAAATCTTCCAAATCATCAAAAAGCGTAAGTTGTTTTGGCTTGGATTTTTTCATCTGTTTATCATTTTCGCCTAGCAAAAGCTGCATTTTTTAGGCTGAGTTTTGCCTGAGTGCCTATCATAAAACTTCTAAAACTCTCATCAAACCCTGCCATTTTAGCTCCTTTGTATTAAATTTACACCAAATTTAGCCCTTTTTACGCTTTGGTGATGATTTTAGCTTTACGCCTTGTCTTGGTTCAAATTTACATGCACCTACTTCGCCAAGTGGCGAAACTTTCATTTTTTCAAAAATTTGCAAACCTTGAATTCCAAGACTAGGTTGTTCTACTTTATCTTTTTTTGATACATCTCCGTAAATTTTAATCTCATCGCTTGTTAAATCGGCTTTGTTGTTGCTATGTTTTGCCACTCGAATTTGAGCCGTCGCAATTCCAAATCCTTCATAATAGCACAAAATAGGATTTTCCATACCACTTTTTTGCACAGCGATTAAATCATTTGGAAAGAGTGAAAATTTAAACTCGTAGTTTTCGTCCATTTCTAGCCAATCTTTCATTACGCCATTTTTATCTTTGCCTATAACTGCCGCACGATTTGGCAAAACTCCAAGAGCAAAATCCATAGCATAAATCGGCACTCCGTAAAATTTGCCCGTTTGCTTGTGAGCAAAAATATCCACTCGTGGCATACTATCATTTTTTACAAAACCACCGTTTTTAAGCTGGATAATTCGCCTTGTTTTGAGCGCCATTTCAAATCCAGCTTCGCTTTTATACTCTTTTATCATCTGCTCTTTTGGGGCGACGGTTTCTAAATGTAACGCCCCTGTAACCTTTTTTCGTGGTGGTTTGGAAACGAAAATTTTACTAACCGCATTTTCAACATTTTTTCTAAAATTTTCTAAATGAATAAAATCATCAAGGCGAAGTTTTTTCTTTGTTCGCTCATCTTTATCGAGCCTATTTTGCAAAATTTCTTTATATTTTTCTTTGTCAAATTCGCCAAATTCATCTTTTGAACTCTCTAAAAGTTTTTTGGTTTCGATATGGCCCATAAATTCATTAAACGCTTTATTCATTTTTTCGTTGCAAAGTGCGACTATAAGGGCATCTTGTGCGTGGTGTAAATGAGTGTTTCGATTTTTTTCTTCAAGCCCTAAAAATCTACGAAGTGGCGTAGTAAAACCGCCGTTTATCGAATAAACATGACGAGAATTTTCGGATTTTATCGGCAAAAATTTCAGATAATCTTTCGTATAGTTCATAATAAGGCGATTTAAATAAGAAGTATCGTTTAAGTTGCTCGCACGAAAACCCTGCTCACGGCTTTTAAAATCACTGTTTAAAAGCTTTTTAAATTTGGCTGGATTTGCCTTTTTGTAGTGAATTTCGGCAAAATTTTTGATAAATTCCCATTTTGGTGTATTTCCCCAGCACTCAAAAGGTGTGTGGTTTTTCTTCTCTTGATTTTGTGAAATAAAAACCAAAACTTTATTACTCTGGCTATCGTCAAAACTCCTAGAATACGGCAAAATATGATCAACTTCAAGCCTTTTAGGGTCTAAAAAATCTTCACGCGTGATTTTTTCTCCGCTATAAGCGCAAAACTCATTTTGCTCGATGAAAAGCTTCATTTTTAGGATATTTGCGCTGTTTATTTCAAGTCCGTATTGTTCTAGACGATTTTTCGCGGCTTCGTTTTTGGCAAAATTTTCGTTTTGTTTTTTTATCGCTTCGTTTCTGCTGGCGAAATTTTTACCGACTTCGCGCGTAAGCTCAAAATAAATTTGATGAACCAGCCCGTGCTTTTTGATAATAGAATTTAAAACTTTTCGATATTCGCTCACAGCCCTTGCTACGACTGGATTTGTCAAACTTGCTCCGTGTGGCGTGTCGTAAAGCGGTGGTAATTTTTCGCTTTTTTCACGAATTTTTAGAGTTAAATTTGCTTCTTTACATGCCTCGTCATATCGTTTGCCGCTCATCATCAAAGGCAAAATTTGCCTTAACGCTTTTTCGCTTAGCTCGATATTTGTGCTAAATTTTAGTTTTAAAAGTTCGTTTATCTGCTCGTCATCAAATTCATACTTACTAAGAGCGATTTTAAGGCTGTCAAAATCCTTTTTATAAGTGCAAATTCGTGCAATTTCATTAAATTTATCATTAAAAACATCGCAAAATTCACCGCCAAATTTTTCAGAGCAAATTTGAGTAAATTTTTTATATTTTTTAAAATCTATAAAAGTATCGCTTAAATCATCTTTTTTTGAGCCTTTAATTTTGTAATTTTGCAAATTCAGTGCTTTTACCAAATCCTTGTATTTAAATTCGCCTTTTGATTTTGCAAGATTTAAAATTTCTATAATTTTTTCTTGTTGCAAAATTTCGCCCGTATCTTTGTAAATATTTATGAG
This sequence comes from Campylobacter sp. CN_NE2, assembly GCF_027797465.1. NCBI lineage: Bacteria > Pseudomonadati > Campylobacterota > Epsilonproteobacteria > Campylobacterales > Campylobacteraceae > Campylobacter > Campylobacter sp. CN_NE2. The sequence continues at coordinate 626,217 of NZ_CP115608.1, forward strand.
CGTATTTATGATTTTAGTTAAAGCGATAAATTCTTGCGCCAATGGCGTGAATTTTGCCACTCTTTTTTCTTTTTCGTAAAAAATACATTTGCCAACTTTATTTTCAAAGTCTTTTAATGGACGAGAGTAAAAGACCTTTTGTATGAGATTTTGTGCAAAATTTTCGCTAAATTTATAGCCAAATTCGGCTTGTTTTTCTAAAATTAGCGTAAGTTCTTCTTTGTTTAGACTTTGTGGAATTGAATTTTCATAATTCCCAGCTCCGTCTTTGTCGCGATTGCGAATACTTGAAATTTCCTTTTTTTCAAAATCGTTTAAAAGCATATTAGAAGCTGTTTTAAAACCACGCTCAGTAAATTTTTTATTTTTTGAAATAGCACCTAAGACTTTTTTACTCTCTGCGTCATCGCTGTCGCCAAAATATCTTAAATCATCATATCCGCGGTGTTTTGCGATATGCAAAATCACTCTTGCAAGTTCAAATTTATCTAGTTTTCGCTCCAACGCAAATTTGCGAAGTTGCCACGGGTTTAGCGTGTTTTTATCAGTAGCGAAAATCTTCGGCAAATTTTCGCCCTGCATAATAAAATCGTTAAATTTAATATCAAATTCTTTACAAAGTAGCCTTTTAACAGCATTTAATCTTGCTTTTCGCCTAGCAAGACGACGCCTTGCGCTTCTTGCTTCGCGCCTAGGCAAAGCAAGAGACGAACCGTCTTTTGGATTTTCAGCTTTTTCAAAAATTCTCACACCACAATCGATAATATCAAATTTATCATCACTCTCACCCGTATCAACTACCGCCCAGCCGATACTTGAAATTCCAATGTCAAAACCGATTTTACGCATTTTTCTATCCTTTAAAATTTTATAAACACTAAATTTTACAATGAATTTGCGATAAAAACAAATAAAATTAAGAATTTCGATTAAATTTACAAAAATCAATGTAGGCTTAAAAATTTTAAACCTACACTGCGAAGTTACCAAAAAGGATTTTTGAATTTAAAATTTTGGCGAATTTTTTAAGTTCAATTCGCCAAAATTTGCCAAAAAGCTAATGTTTTACTCTACTTCTGCGTCGATGACATCGTCATCTGCTTTTTTGCCGCCGTTGCCAGAGCCGTTTTGCGAACCGCCGTTAGCGCCGCCTTGATTTGCCGAAGCTTGTTTATACATTTGCTCAGCTGCCTTGCTTAGGGCCTCGACCTTTGCGTTGATTTGCTCTTTTGTAGCATTTTCATCTTTTAGCACAGCTTTTAGGTCATTTAACGCGCCTTCTATGTTTGCTCTTAGCTCAGCCGGGATTTTCTCGCCCATTTCATTTAGAGTTTTTTCTGTTTGATGAGCGATTCCGTCGGCTTGGTTTCTAGCTTCGACGCCTTCTTTGCGTTTTTTGTCATCTTCTTTGTGAAGCTCTGCGTCTTTTACCATTTTATCGATTTCAGCATCGCTTAGACCGCTTGAACCTGTAATGCGAATGTCGGTAGCCTTACCTGTGGCTTTGTCTTTTGCCGAAACGGTTAAAATGCCGTTTGCGTCGATGTCAAACTCAACTTCGATTTGTGGCACACCGCGTGGGGCTGGCATAATGCCTTCAAGGTTAAAGTTACCCAAAGTTTTATTATCTCTTGCGAATTCTCTCTCGCCTTGCAAGACATTAATTGTAACGGCAGATTGGTTATCTTCTGCGGTCGAGAAAACTTGCGATTTTTTGGTTGGGATTGTCGTGCCTTTATCGATAATCTTTGTCATAACGCCGCCTAGTGTTTCGATACCAAGCGAAAGTGGCGTAACATCAAGCAAAAGCACATCTTTTACATCGCCTTTGATAACAGCGCCTTGCACACTAGCACCGATTGCGACGACTTCGTCAGGATTTACGCTTTTATTTAAATCTTTGCCAAATGCTTTTTTGACCTGCTCTTGCACCAAAGGAACGCGAGTCGAGCCACCGACCATAACGACTTCTTTGATTTCGCTCATATTTAGCCCTGCTTCTTTGGCAACGCGGTTAAGAGTATCGATAGTCTCATCAACCAAATCATCAATCATGCTTTCAAATTTAGCCCTTGTTAGTGTTTTCATAAGGTGTTTTGGGCCTGTGGCATCTGCTGTGATGAAAGGTAAATTTATAGTCGTTTCCATAGCACTTGAAAGCTCTTTTTTAGCGTTTTCTGCTGCTTCTTTTAAGCGTTGCATAGCCATAACATCGTTTTTAAGGTCGATTCCGCTCTCTGCTTTAAATTCGCTTAGCAAGAAATCAATCACTCTATTATCAAAATCATCGCCGCCCAAGAAAGCATTTCCGCCTGTTGAAAGCACTTCAACCACGCTATCGCCTGTTTCTAGCACAGTAACATCAAATGTTCCGCCACCCAAATCATAAACTACGATTTTTTCGGCTTCTTTTTTATCTAGCCCATACGCTAAGGCAGCAGCCGTTGGTTCGTTTATGATACGAAGCACATTTAGCCCTGCGATTGTTCCTGCTTCTTTTGTCGCTTTTCTTTGGCTGTCGTTAAAATACGCAGGAACCGTGATAACCGCATCGACAACTGGCTCTCCAAGGAAGCTTTCAGCGTCTTCTTTTAGTTTCATCAAAACTTTTGCCGAAATTTCTTGCGGGGTATAGACTTTGCCCGCGATTTCAACCGCACACGCGCCGTTTCTATCGACTATCTTATAAGGAAGTCGCTTTTTGGCTTCTTGCGCGTTTTTCTCGTTCATCATTAAACCCATAATTCTTTTAATCGAATAAATCGTTTTTTCAGGGTTTGTTACGGCTTGGCGTTTTGCACTGTCGCCGACTAAAACTTCGCCTTTGTCGGTAAATGCGACAACTGACGGAGTTGTGTTTTTGCCCTCTTTGTTAGGAATAATCTTGCTTTCGCCCCTTTCAAAGATACTGACACATGAATTTGTTGTGCCAAGGTCAATTCCAATTACTTTTCCCATGTTTTATCCTTTTTATTAAATTTTTTTCTAAATTTTGTAAATTTGCGAATTGTAAATTTTAAATCTACTTCGCCAAAATAACCATTACAGGTCGTAAAATTCGCTCTTTGTAAAGGTAACCTTTTTGCAAAACTTGAACGATTTCGTTCGTTTTTGCACCATCTTTTTCTACGAGTTGGATTGGGTAAAATTTACCGCTTTCGCTCTCGTAGCCATCGTCCGTTGAAATCGGCGTAATGCCGTATTTTTCAAATGTTTTTAAAAATAAATTTATGCACTGCTTCACGCCTTCTTCGATTTTATCGGCTAGTTCGTTGTCTTCGATGTCGATTTTAGCGGCTTCTTCGAGTGCGTCGATTATCGGCAAGAGATCTTTTGCAAATTTTTCCGCCGCATACTCCACGGCTGTGCTTTTTTCTCGCTCCAAACGCTTTTTGATATTGTCAAAATCGGCATTTGCACGATAAAATTTATCGGTTATTTCATTTAGCTGGCGTTGCAAATTTGCGATTTCGTCATCTTGCGAATTTTCGCACTCGCAAGAATTTTCTTGCTCGTTTTCTAGCTCATCTGCGAATTCGTCGCCGTCGTCTGCTAACGGGCTTTCGCACCCGCAACCGCCGCCACAACCGCAACCTTTGTTTTCGTCAAATTCGGTGTTTTGCGAATTTTCTTTCTCTTCGTTCATGCTGCCTCCGTTATATAATTAAAAAATTTATCATAGTCTTCATACACGCTTCCTGCGCAAATCATCGTAGCGTCTTTGTCGCCGAGTTTGACGGCGCGTTTGATACCCATAAAACCGCTTTCAAAATACGGCGAAAAAATCAAATTTTTTCCAAAATTTACGGCAATCGACGGATTTAAAAGGATTTTAAATCTCTCATCTTTGAAAATTTTATATGCCACGACCTCGTTTGCCAAAAACTCGATTTTTGAATTTTTTAGTTCCTTTATCTTTGAGCGAAGCCCCGAAAGCCCAACTTGAATACTCGCCATTTCCAAATCTTTTAGCGAAATTCCGACCAAATTCAGCAAAAATTTGTAAATTCTAGGCTCAAATTTGATAATAATCTCATCTTCGTCAAAAACAAGCACGATGAAGCGATTATTGTAGTTTAAAACTTCACGCAAAAGCTCATTATCAGAGCTAAAAATCATACAATAAATCTCAAATTCCTTTAAAATAAGCGCTAAATTTTCCAAATTTGAGATTTGCAAAACATTGTCAAAGCGAAGTTTGCTTTGCCAATACTCTTGCATAGTCGCTACCGTGGGGATTCTCCCGCCGCTGACATGAAGTTGCGTGATAGCGCCTTCGTCGCTTAGCTTTTTAAAATAAACCCGAATCGTCGAAGCCGGAATCGAAATTTGCATTCTCGAACCAAGCTCAGACGAGCCAATCGGCGTGTTGTCATCAAGGTAAGCCGAAATGATTGATTCTAAAATCAAATCTCGTTTATTCATTTTCATTTTTTAGCACTCTTTCATTTTAATTGCTAAGAATTATACAATATTGAGTGCATTAATGTCAAGGTTTTTTATATAAAAATTTAATTTTTGGCAAAATTTGGCGAATTTAGGCGTTGTTTGATGACAGCGTTCAAAAATTTAAAAAAATAAAAATTTAAGTGCATAACTCAAAATTTAGAAAATTTATAAATTCTACTTTTAAAATTTATAATATTTTCTCAAATTTTTATAAAAACAGGTAAATTTGGCGAAATTTTACCCATTTTCCTTATAAAATTTTTTGCTTTTTTTATAATTTTTAATGTTCGTTTTATGCAAAAATCTGTATAATTTCAACATTAAAAGTGATTGTTTAACCATTTTTAATTATAAGTTATACAAAATCTTGTATATTTATACGATTTAATGTATAGTTAATGAAAGAATTTGTATAATTTCATCATGGTAGAAACAAACGACATTTTTAATATTCTCCACAATGCTGTGGAATCCAAATATATGGGGAAAAAGATCTCCCATGCGACAATGGCAAAAAAGCTGGGAGTTTCTATGCGAACCTATCAAGACTGGCGTTTAGGCACGACAAAGCCACAGGCTGCGCTCGCCGTGTTTCAAATGCTTTGTGAGCTTGATAGCGACGACGCCTCATTTGTTTTGAGTAAAATAAAAAAACTGATAGGAGAGTGATTATGCAACGCTTCACTACGCAAGAGCGAAACGAGTTGGACATGGTTTTTTCAGTTGTTTGTGCCAAAAAATCAAAATTTAGAGAATTTTTGAGAAAGCTTTTTGGTTTTTAGTTGATTTTAACTGCGACTTAGGCTTGGTTGCAGTTTTGTGAGTAAATTTGTGCTAAATTTGGTGCGAATTTGCATTTATTTTTTGCCTATTTTTATTAAAAATTAGCTTTTTTTGATAACTACGCCGAATTTGTGAATTTCGATTTTCAAATTCGGCTTTTTTTATTTTTCTACGCTCCAAATTTTGCGGTTGAGTTTTAAAATTCTTACGATACTTAGCATGTGAGATAGCTCTTCTTTTATCTCTTTTGCGGGGTCGTATTTAAAAACGCTTTTATTTATATTTGGTTCGAAGTTGTCTTTATTTGTTTGGATAAAAATGTAAATTTTTGTGCCGACAAAACTTATATTTATAGGAAATTTAACACGGCGTTCAAAATGCAAAATTCGTCGCATTAACGCAGGACTTAAAATATACATTGCATTTTGTGCGTCGCTAGAATAAACTTTAAATTTATCGTTAAATTCGCTATCGTCCATAGTTATAGTTTTTAAATTTTGCATATTTTGTGGTTTTACATTTTGCAAAATAAAAGTTGATGATTTTATTCTTTTGTTAAAATCAGCATAAAATAAAATTCCTTTTGCATTTTTTATGCCGATACTATCTGGCGAGATTTCTATGTTTTCGCCTTCTTCTCTGTCCGTCAAAGCTATATCGCTAAATTCAAATTTAATACCTTCATAAATTCCTTCGATTTTATCATTTCCATTATGTTTTATAAATCTTGGAAAAAGTTTGCTATTTATTATGTGATTTGTGCTAATCATCGAATACATTTGATATTTGTAGCCAAATTTTTCAAAATATGGCAAAATATGTTTTTGTTTAAAAAGTCGTCTAAATTCCATACTCATTTCATCGTTTGTTATTTCTATTTTGTCATTATCTGAATAAAAAAATATTTCAAAAGCTAAGTATCCAAAATATATGGCTGCAAAAATAATTGATATTTTATAAACAAAAAATATAGCTATTAGTAAAATAAAAATTTGTAATTTATATGAACGGGGTCTTAAATAAACTATGTAGTGAAAACCAAACAAGAATACAAGAACTGCAACAAATTCGTGCTGGTCGCCGTCATCTTTTGAAACAGCAAAAAGCCACAAAAATATTATGGTGCCTATTATTAAGCAAACAATAAATATTAACAGCCAAGCAATATGGTCGCTCTTTTTAGATTTTGCAATTTTTTTAAGCGTTTTAATTCTGATTAATTCAAGTTCGCCAAGTGTCATAAAATTTAATCTTACTCAAACAACTCTTTATGATTTTTCTTTAAGTATTCTACGACGGCGATTGGCTCATCGACGCCCTCAGCGTCTAAATTTTCTAAAATTTCATCGATATTTTCTATGTAAATTTCAGCTGCTTTTTCTAAATTTGCTCTTTTAACTCCCGCAAAATAGAGCATTCCTTCAAGTAAAACGCTTACTTCATACGCCATTTCTTCGAAGTCAAATTCGCTGTTTTTATTAGAATTTTTATTAAAATTTTTTCCGTTTTGCTGTCCGTTATTTTTGAAATTTGCGTTATTTTTCATTTTGATTTTCCTTAGTTTCGCTTAGTTTTTTATCTATCAAATTTACGATTTGCGTTTTGATATTTTCATACGAATTGCTATCTTTAAATCCCGCAAACATACCGCCGCTTGCATTTATATGACCACCGCCACCGACAAGAATTTTAGCCATTTCGCTAACATTTGCGTTGCCGTTAGCACGAAAACTTAGCGTTTTTTTCGAAGTTACATCGATGAAAAAATCCACATCAGGGTTTTTTACCAAAAAGTCGTTGCCGATGACAGAAGTGTTGCCGATATTATAGGTCAAAATGCCCGTCTTTTCGCCAAATTTGATGATAAATTTATCTTTTTGAGCGCTTAGTTTGCCAACGACAAAATTCGAAATAAGATTGCTTAGCGTGTCATCTTTTTCGGTTTTAAAAAATTCTTTTTTTAGTCCGTGGATTGCGTTATCAAGGGCGATGTGCGAATTTTCTATATCAAAAAAGTTTGGAATAGCAGAAATTAAAAACTGAATATAGCTAAAACTTTCCTTTTCAAACATAACTTTGTTTATCTCTTTTGCGCCAGAAACAAGCCCCAAACAGACCTTTCCAAGCTCAAATTCGCTATCTTTATCTAGCCAAATATCAACAGCATTTACAACCCGCACGAATTTATCAAGCGTTTCGTTTTTGCCGTAAAGGTCGCTAAAAAAGTCGTAAGTTATTTTTGTCGCACAACGGCTTGAATCCAAAAGATACCAGCCGTGCTTTTTAGCGCACTCTTCGCCGCTTTGGTGGTGGTCAAGTAGCAAAACTCTTGCATTTTTTTCACCGGCTAAATTTTGAAATTCCAAGCACTGAGACAAGGTCAAATTCAAATCTGTGATTAAAATCAAATTTGTTTCATTTGCAAATTCGGTGTCGATTAAATTTAAAATTTGAGCGAATTTTTCGTTTATCTCTTTGCCGTAATTTGAGTTAAAAAATTTGATATTATCAAAATAAAAATTTGTAACAAATTGAGCGCCATAGCCGTCCAAATCGGTATGGCTAAGATGAAAAATCGCCATTTTTAGACTTTGCTTTTCATTATATCTTCTAGCGTGATACTATCTAAAAAATTATCGACTTTATCTTGTAGGCTCTCAAAAATGCAACGAATTTGGCAAATATCGCCTTTTCCGCTCGGGCAGATACTACCTTCAATAGAGCATTCAAAAACCGCAGTTTGGCGTTTTTCGGCACCCGTTATGATTTCGTTGAGCGTGATTTTATCGGGAGTTTTTACAAGCGTAAAACCGCCTTTTGCGCCTTTAAAAGAATTTAAAAGTTTTGCTTTTGCTAAATTTTGTAGAATTTTCGCCAAAAAACTTTTTGGAATTCCAAGTTCATTTGCCAAAGTATCGACATCGCAAGAACCGCTTTTTTTGGCTATACATATCATTGCAACTAGTGCATATTCACTCGCTTTTGTAAAGAGCATTTTAGTCCTTATCTTAATTTTTAACTTTTTATTGTATAAAAGTTTTGCTATTTAATAGCTTAAACTGCTATCTTTTTGAAATTTTTTATTTCCAAATTTAAATTTAAGTAGCTTAAAAGGAAATTTCAGTATAATTGCAAACTTTAATCTTACCAGTCAGGAGGTCAATTATGGCTTTGGATTCGGCTCAAAAGGCACAAATAGTTGCGAAATTCGCTAGGGGAGAAAAAGATACAGGTTCCCCAGAAGTTCAAATTGCTCTACTAAGCAACAGAATTTCTTATCTTACAGATCACATCAAAGCAAATCCGAAAGATTTTTCATCAAGATTAGGTTTGCTTAAACTAGTCGGTCAAAGAAAAAGAATGATGAAATATCTTAAAAAGACCAACTATGCAAGTTATACAAAACTTGTAAGCGAATTAAATTTAAGAGATAAATAATTCTTTTATCGCGAATTTGTGGTATTTGCATTGCTTTTGCATTGCAGATACCGCCACTACTTGATACTACCTGTTTTTTTAAAATCTAAAAAATTTAAATGTTAAAAATTTGGAAATAAAAAAACCGAATTTGCAAATCAAAAATTCACAAATTCGGTGAAGTATTTCACAAAGTTTGCAACAAGGTCGCAAATTTGTGAAAATTAGACAATTTTTAGCTATGAGCCACAATTTTCAAGCTCAAAATTTACGAACTACTTTTTTTCGTTATTTGGCTCTTTTTGTTTCTTTTCTTCTTTTTTCTTATCTTTTTTGTTTTGTTTTTCCATTTTGCGAAGTCCCTCTTTTTTGAGATTTTCTTCCATCAAAATAATCTCTTCTGAACCACTTCGCACCCAATGTGGATCGACCGCAAGCTCTTTTGCGTCGATTTTATTTGGATAATCAATGCGTGAAAGTATGCATTTAAACGCATTTAATCTTGCTCGTTTTTTATCATCGCTTACTAGTATCGTCCATGGCGCAAATTCGGCATTTGAAGCTAACAGCATTGAGTATTTCGCCAAAGTATATTGCTCCCAAAGCTCTTGCGATTTTTGATCGACAGGAGAGAGTTTGTATTGTTTTAGCGGGTCGTTTTTACGGCTATCAAAACGGCGTTTTTGCTCTGCTTTTGAAACAGAAAAATAAAATTTAAATAAAATTATGCCGGAATTTACAAGCATTTCTTCAAAATTTGGCACTTGTCGTAAAAAATCTTTGTGTTGTTGGTGTGTGCAAAATCCCATTACAGGCTCGACCATTGCCCTGTTATACCAGCTTCTATCGAAAATCGCTATCTCGCCGCCGCTTGGCAAATGCGATACATAGCGTTGGAAATACCACTGAGTTTGCTCGACATTGCTCGGTTTTTCAAGCGCGACCACACGACAGCCACGAGGATTTAGGTGTTCTGTTAGGCGTTTTATCGTTCCGCCCTTACCTGCTGCGTCTCGTCCTTCCATAATAAGTAGGATTTTTAAACCTTTTTCTTTGACATAGTTTTGAAGTTTTAGTAGTTCAATTTGAAGTTTGACTAGTTCTTCTTCATACTCTTTTAAAGGCATTTTATCCTTTTTCTTTTTATCCTTTTCTTTTACTTTTTCGTCCTTAACGACGCTCTCGCCATCAGTTTTCATCTTTTTTTCTTCCATCTCTTCCTCCTGAAAAAATAATAAAAAGATTATTTTATTCTAATTTACTTTAAAAACAAATATTTTTTTGCAAATTTATGCAAAATTTATCTTTTGTTGTTAAAATTTGGCGAGTTTTTATTTAGGATTTTATTTTGAGATTTTTTATCGTTTTTTTTATTTTTTTAACTCAAATTTTTGCCGAGCCTTTGAGTGTCGATGAAGCTGTCAAAATCACACCAAGTGTCTCAAATTCGCAAATCGAGTTTAAATTTAGCGTTGATGAAAGCACTTATTTATACGCAGATGAGATTAAATTTAAATTTGGAAATAGCGATATAACGCCGATTTTAAATCTTCCAACCCCAAAACCACATAAGCATTATCAAATTTACAACGGTGAATTTAGCATTTTTATCCCGCTTGGCGTAGTTGTCGGAAACGGCGGAAATTTAGAAAATTTCGAAATACAAAATTCATTTAACGCCTGCACATTTGACGGGTTTTGCTACGAGCCACAAAGTTTTGAGTTTAAATTTACAAAGTCAAATCAAACATATCAAATTTTAAAAATCAAAAAAAATATATCGAATTTTAACGCCGAATTTGACGAATTTTCGCAAGAAGAAAAAATCGCAAATTCATTTTCGCAAAAAAGCTTTTTTGGCGTGATTTTGCTATTTTTTGGGTATGGAGTTTTACTCTCACTTACGCCTTGCGTTTTCCCGCTTATACCGATACTTTCATCGATAATCGTGGCAAAAACAGCTCAAAAAAACGACACCAAAAAAAGCTTTTTTATAAGCCTTGTTTATGTTTTTGCAATGGCACTAGCTTACGCTATAATCGGGGCTAGTGTGGGATTTTTTGGTGCAAATTTGGCTGATTATTTGCAAATTCCGGTCGTTATTTTAGCGTTTTGCGCGATTTTTGTGATTTTAGCGTTATCGATGTTTGGCTTTTTTGAGATTAAAATTCCGCAAATTTTAAAAAATAAAACAAACGCAAACGGCGGTATTATCGATGTTTTTATAATGGGATTTTTATCCGTGCTTATCGTCTCGCCGTGTGCTAGTGCAGTTTTAGCAGGTGCCTTGCTTTATATCGCCACTAGCGGAAATGTCGCACTTGGCGCTAGTGCGCTTTTCTCACTTGGGCTTGGAAGCGGTGTTTTGCTACTTTCTATCGGACTTGGGCTTAGCCTACCAAGACCTGGCGAGTGGATGAATTTTGTATCAAAAATATTTGGATTTTTACTTTTATTTATGGCGATTTGGCTTGGCTCACGCGTTTTTGGCGAAAATTTTGCACTTTTGCTTTACGGGGCGCTAGGGTGCGTTTTTGCCGTATTTTTGGGACTTTTTGATAAAAGTGCAAATTTGCTTAAAAAAGGCATTTCTCTTTTTGTTTTGTTATATTCGATCTTACTTTTAATCGGCTTTGCAAGTGGCGCAAAAGACTTTGCTAAGCCACTTGAAAACTTTTCTATCACAAAAAATTCGAAAAATTTTTCTAGCGAAATTTCTACCACCGACAAATTTAAAAAAGTTTCAAATTTGAAAGAATTAAACGAAATAATAAATTCTGCTAAAAAACCTGTTTTAATCGATTTTTGGGCTAGTTGGTGCAAAACATGCAAAGAGCTTGAAAGCGACTTTAACGATGAAAAAATCGCTTCAAATTTAGCCAAATTTGAACTCATCAAGGTAGATTTAACAAATCCGAACGCACAAAATACCGAAATAAAAAAAGAATTTAGCGTTTTTTCTCCGCCTGTTTTGTCGTTTTTTTCTAACGGCAAGGAACTTAAAAATCTAAAAATTTCAGGCTATGAAAGTAGCAAAGACAAGGAAAAACTAACGCAAATTTTGCAAGAATTTTAGTCACTAAATTTGAAAATTAATTCAGCCTAGCTTTTTTGTGTGGCAAATTTGGACAGACAAATTTAGTCTAGTCCTTCGTTCGCCACACAAAACCAGCAAAGCGGTGCCACGAAGTGGCAGGTTTCTGTGAAAAAATCGTCGGCATAACACGACCAAAAATAAATTTGTCATTGCAAGAATTTATGTAAAAATTTGTTTGACAAGAAGGATACAAAATGACAAAAGCACATTCAATATCAAATTTGGACTGCGAATGCCGACGATTTGGCTTGTTTTAGAGAAAAACGAGCGAAGAATAAGGCTTGAATGCCTATTCGAGCAAGTTTTTCGAATAATCAAGTCAAAGCTAGGCTGATTTCAACTTAAATTTACCACACACTAATATTTTGCATTGCGCGATTTAATGCAAAAAGCTGTTTGTGCTCTTTTACATCGTGAGTTCTGATGATACTTGCGCCGTTTTCGAACGCTTTAAGGTGTAAATAAAGGCTTCCTGCAAGGCGATTTTCAACGCTGCTTGGGCTATAAAAATCAATCACACTCTTCCTGCTAGCACCCACTAAAAGCGGTTTTTCAAAGTGCAAAAAGTGTTCTAAATGTTTGATTAAAAGTAAATTTTGATTTGGCGTTTTGCCAAAACCGATACCGACATCCAAAACAACATTTTCTAACTCAAATTCGGCGATTTTAGCCAAATTTGAAGCAAAAAATTCATCGATTTGGAAAATCAAATCGCTGTAAGTGGGCGAATTTTGCATGGTTTTTGGATTTCCTTGCATGTGCATTAAAACATAAGTTGCCCCGTATCGCTTTACGATTTTGCAAAGCTCCAAATTTGCAGCAATATCATTTATAATGCAAAAGCCGTGATTTAGGGCAAATTCGGCGCAGTATCCACTAAAAGTATCAAGGCTAAATTTAACCTTTTCGTGCAAATTTAAGCGATAAATTTCGCTAATAATCTTTTCAATGCGTTCAAATTCTACTTTTTCGCCACAATACTCGCTTCCCGGACGGCTTGAAACCCCGCCAAGATCGATAATATCGGCACCATTTTCTATCATAGCTTCAACACGAGAAATTCCGTCATTTAAATTTATGCGAGAAGATGCGTTAAAGCTGTCATCATTTATGTTTAAAACACCCATTATCTCGGGCTTTGTAGGTTTTTTAAATTTTAAATTTAAAAATTTCGCCAAATTTTTTAGCTCAAAATCTTGCAAGGCCTCTTTTTTGGCTAAAAGTTCCACTTGTTTATCATTTGCGATTAAAAGTGCATTTGATACGCCCTGTCCCAAAATCACGCTATCGTTGCAAACCAGCTCGGCACCCACGCTAAGGGCATCTTGCTTTAAGATATTTGCAGCAGGAGCTTTTATATCTTTTAGATAAAAAAAGTGCAAATTTGATTTTTTTTGCATTATTTTTCGGCCTGTGATTTGTGGTTTTATATCATCGCAAAGTGCGTTAAAATCGGTATCGCTGTTTATTTTAAAAATTTTCATTTTTTCTCGCTTATCATCAGTAAAAGCGGCAGTAAAACCGCGTGGGATTTGGCGTTTAGTTCGCATAAAACGACAAGTTTGTTTATGTAAGATAGCTCAAATTCGCTAAATTTTACGCCTTGCGCCAAACACTCTTTTGTGATAACACATATCAACTCTTTTAAGCGAAATTTATCAAATTCGCCAGTGCGTTCTAATGCGATTTTGCTATCGACAAATTCGCTAAGTGTCTTTAAATCAAGCTTTTGCCAGTTTATGCCTGTTTTTGTTTGCTCTTTTTTTTCTAGTAAATTTTGGCTCATCAAACGAGAACGAATCGTCGGTAAGAGCAAATTTTTTGAACTTGCGACGATAAAAAAAACCATATTTCGTGGCGGTTCTTCAAGAATTTTTAAAAGCGAATTTTGTGCTTCATCGCCGAATTTTTCAGCCTTTATGACGATAAATTTAGTCGAATTTTCTGCGATATATGCTTCGCTTATGACAGCTTTTGCATCTTCAACTTTGAAGTCATCATTTTCAAAAAAACGCAAATTTTTTACGCCAAATTCGTTAATCAAATTTTCTTTTAAGCTTTCATAATCGTTTGTTAAAATAATTTGGCTGATTCGTTGCATTTTTATAGCACGACTTCGTTAAAAAGCACCGCATCAATGCTTTTGTTAAATATCCAAAAAAGCTGGATAAGTTTCATATCTAGCATTTCATCTTGTCCGCTAAGATAAAAACTATTTTGCGCTCTTTCATCGATTAGCCACATATAGCTATCTTCGTGGTTTTTCGCGATTTGCGAACGCCTGCAATCGCCCTTACCAATATAAAAATAGACAATGCCGTTTGCAAAAGATAAATTTAGCATATCATCGACTAGTTTCATCTCTTCGATAGTCGATATATTTGAATAATTTTTATAAAGCGATTTTAGTGTGAAAAACGGAAGTAGCGGACGAGAATTTGCAGTATGATTGACTTTTGAAACTATATAGTTACCAAACCACTCCGTCTCGTCATCGCAAATAATCACAAAAGCCCGTCCGTCAAGTAAAAATTTAAGTCTAGAAGCTAGAAGCGGCGTCCATTCTTCGCGTCTATCTTCTAGCCACGACATACAAGGCTGAGTTCTTATAAGCTCTAAATTCCACTTAAATAAATCGAGCATTATTTATCCAAATTATAAGCTTTATGCAATGCTCTAACTGCTAATTCGCCGTATTTTGCTTCGACGATAACTGAAATTTTAATCTCGCTTGTTGAGATCATTTGGATATTAATTCCTTCATTTGCTAGTGTTGCAAACGCTAGACTTGCTACTCCTGAGTGGCTTTTCATACCTACACCTACGATGCTAACTTTAACTACATCATTATCGACATCGACTGATTTTGCCAAAGATGAAACTACATTTTTTGCTTTTTCGGCTTCATTTTGTGGAACGGTAAAACCGATACTTGTAGTGCCGTCTTCTTTTGAGTTGTTTTGAATAATCATATCAACATTTATATTTTCATCGGCTAGTTTTCCAAAAATATTTGCCGCAACGCCCGGTTTATCAACCACGCCACGAATAGTTACTCTTGCTTGATTTTTATCTAGTGCTATACCGCTGATTAACGCTTGTTCCATATCTTGCATATTTGCTTCTCCTGTTATTAGTGTTCCTTCGTTATAATTAAAACTGCTTCTAGTTACCAAATTTACATTTAATTTTTTGGCTAACTCAACGCTTCTATTTTGTAAAACTTTTGCCCCCATACTGGCAAGTTCTAGCATTTCATCATAGCTGATTTTATCTAGTTTTTTCGCCTTTGGCTCAATGCGTGGATCAGTCGTATAAACGCCATCGACATCTGTATAAATTTCGCAAATATCAGCTTGCAATGCTCCTGCAACAGCAACGGCACTTAAATCGCTTCCGCCTCGCCCCAAAGTCGTTACATCTCCGTCTAAACCAACACCTTGAAAACCTGCTACAACTACGATTTTGCCTTCTTTTAAGGCATCTTGCATAAATTTTGGCTCAATCGAAGCTATTCTTGCTTTTGTGTGAAAAGTGTCGGTTATAAGCCCTGCTTGGCGACCTGAAAATGCAATCGCAGGATAGCCTTTTTCAGTTAGAGCGATCGCCAAAAGCGCACTTGTTACACGCTCACCGGAGCTTAAAAGCAAATCCATTTCACGAGTGCTAGGGTTTTTAGAAAAATGCTCTGCATATTCGATAAGTCTATTTGTAACACCGCTCATAGCTGAAACGATGACAACTAAATCGTGTCCTTCTTTTTTGCTTTTTATGACGCGTTCAGCGACATTATCTATGCGTTCAAGCGTTCCTACGCTTGTTCCGCCGTATTTTTGAACGATTAGCATTAAATATATCCTTTCTCTTTAAAATATTTTATAACAGCACTGTAAATCGGGCGTTTGAAATGATTTACATGGCTTAAAACTTCGTTAATATTAACAAATTTAAAGCTATCAAATTCAGGTTTTTTGGTATTTATATCCAAATTTTCAAGCTTTTTTAGACGCACCAAAAAATATTTTTGCGTCTGTCCGTCATAAGGCTTCATTTTCGTTGCCACCGTTTGCGGGAAATCATAACTATGCCAGTGTGGGCATTCGGCGATAATTTCTACTTTATCGGTTCCAATTTCTTCTTTTAATTCCCTTAAAATAGCAACTCTGGGCGTTTCGCCTTTGTCGATTCCGCCTTGTGGAAACTGCCAAGCGCCTTTTATATCGCTTCTTTGAGCGATAAAGACTTCGCAGTTAAAAGGATACGACGGCGAAAGCACGATAGCTGCGACATTTGGTCTATATTTTTTCTCTTCTTGCATTGCCTTGCTTTTTGTTTTAAATAAATTCTGCAAATACTACCAAAAAACAATTAAAAGCTACATTAATGAGTTAAATTTTTATCTAAATTTTTAGAATTTTTTGCTAAATTTATCACATTTTAAGCAAGGAAAAGCGTTGCATATTTATATTCATATTCCATTTTGCGAAAGCAAATGTCCGTATTGCGCCTTTGGTTCATATACCGATAAATTTGACTTAGTTCAAAAATATTTTAACGCTTTGGAATTTGAAATTTCAAATTTTTTGCAAAATAACCCGAATTTAAAAATTTCAACTCTTTTTTTTGGCGGCGGAACACCAAGTAGCGTTGGTGCCGAATTTTACGCTAAGATTTTTGAAATTTTAAAACCAAAATTCACTAAATTTGCAGAAATCACAAGCGAAGCAAATCCAAATTCGGCAAATTTAAAATGGCTTAAACAAATGCGTGAGTTTGGGCTAAATCGCATAAGTTTTGGCGCTCAAAGTTTTAGTGAAAAAAAACTTAAATTTTTAGGGCGAGTTCATAACTCAAATCAAATTCACAAAGCAGTTCAAAATGCGAATTTAGCGGGGTTTAAAAATATAAATTTAGATTTGATTTACGGCAGTAAATTTGACGATAAAAAAAATATTGAATTTGAAATCTCAAATTTAGAAAAACTGCAAATTTCGCATGTGAGCGCGTATTCTTTGTCATTGGAAGAAAAAACACCCTTTTTTGGAAAAGAAAATTTCAAAAAAGATAGCGTTCGTTTGGCAAATTTTCTTTTTGAAAAATTAGAAAATTTAGGCTTTTTTCAATACGAAATCTCAAATTTCGCCAAAAAAAATAAAATTTGCAAACACAATCTTGCTTATTGGCAAGGAAAAGATTACGCAGGTTTTGGCGCATTTAGTGTCGGCACAAACGGCTTAAAAAGGCTTTATTCAGCGCAAAATTTAAACGAGTATATCAAAAATCCACTTGAAAAAAGAGTTGAAAATTTAAGCAAATTTGATAAAAAAAATGAAGCGATATTTCTTGGCGCAAGATCAATCGTAGGCATAAATTCGCAAATTTTAAACCAAAACGAACTAGAAAAAGCTGGGGTTCTAACAAAAAATAAAAAACTAAAATTTGACGGAAAAATATTTTACAATCAAAACTATTTACTTGCCGATGAAATCGCCCTTTTTATCACAAGTTAAATTTAAATTTGCTAAAATTATCCCTTAATTTTATTTTAGGATTTTTAATGTTTGGCATTAGTTTTCCCGAGATGACTCTCATCTTGGTTA
This sequence comes from Campylobacter sp. CN_NE2, assembly GCF_027797465.1. Lineage (NCBI taxonomy): Bacteria > Pseudomonadati > Campylobacterota > Epsilonproteobacteria > Campylobacterales > Campylobacteraceae > Campylobacter > Campylobacter sp. CN_NE2. The sequence continues at coordinate 643,563 of NZ_CP115608.1, forward strand.
TCGCTGTTATCGCGTTGGGACCTGAAAAACTCCCAAAAGCCTTAGTCGAGATAGCAAAATATTTTAAAGTGATAAAAAAAGCAGTCAATGACGCAAAATCAAATTTCGAACAAGAGGTCAAAATCGCAGAACTCAAAGAAGATGCGAAAAAATATAGAGATAGTATCGAAAACGCGACAAATAGCGTTCGCAAAAAGCTTACATTTGAAGAGCTTGATGAAATCAAAAAAAATCTAAATTCAGCAAAAGATAGCCTAAATAAAGGTCTAAGCGATCTGCAAAATGACCTAAATGCGGCTACTTCAACCGATAAAAAAGCAAATTCAGATAAAACTAGCCAAAATTCGCAAGAAAAAAAAGAAGTTTCACAAAATCAAAGCGCAATCGATAAGCTAAATTCGGCAAATTTTGACGATGAAACGCAAAATTCGCAAACCGAAATTCAAGCCGACACACTCTCGCAAGAGCAAGAAAATCCAAATTTGAAAGATAAAAAAGATGTTTGAAGAACTTAAACCCCATCTTGCTGAACTGCGAAAACGCCTGATTATCTGTGTTTTGAGCCTACTTGTGCTTTTTGTGATTTGCTTTGGATTTTGGGAAATTATCTTAAATTTTATGACTGCACCACTCATAAAGGTTCTGCCGCAAGGAAGCGAAGTCATTTTTACACAAGTCGCCGAAGCCTTTTTTACGGCGATGAAAGTTTCATTTTTCGCTTCACTTTTGATTTCTATGCCGATTATTTTTTGGCAGGCATGGCTTTTTGTGGCACCCGGACTTTATGACAACGAAAAAAAATATGTAATTCCATTTGTGCTAAGTGCAAGTGTAATGTTTTTTTTAGGTGCTGCGTTTTGCTACTTTTTTGTAATTCCGATTGCTTATAATTTTTTGATAAATTTCGGCGGTTCGCAGTTTGTTGCGATGCCTAAAATCGGCGAATATGTCGGATTTTTTACAAAACTAGTTGTAGCCTTTGGCATAAGTTTTGAGCTTCCGATTGTTACATTTTTTCTAGCTAAAATCGGTCTTGTCACGGACGCAAGCTTAAAAGGCTTTTTTAGATACGCAATCGTCGTTATTTTCATATTTGCAGCCGTTATGACACCGCCTGATATATTAAGTCAGTTTTTACTAGCCGTGCCGTTAATCGTGCTTTACGGATTTTCGATTTATATCGCAAAAATGGTAAATCCTGCCACAAAAGACGACGACGAAAAAGAAGAAAGCAATGGCGACGAATAAGCTAAATTTGGTTTCAAGCTATGATTATGAGCTTCCTAGCGAACTAATCGCAAATTCGCCAATCATGCCAAAACAAAACGCAAGATTGTTAGTTTATGAGCGAAATACTGGTAAAATTTCGCACCTGAAATTTGCAAATTTGGCTGATATTTTACCGCCTTGTGATATTATTTTTAATGATACAAAGGTTGTCAAGGCTCGAATTTACGGACAAAAAGATAGTGGCGGAAAAATAGAGCTTTTACTAAATTCGCCGTTAAATGATAATAAATTTAGCGTTTATATCAAAGGAAGCGTTAAAAAAGGGACAAATTTAGAATTTGCAAACGGCTTGAAAGCCGAAGTTTGCGAACTTTTTGACGACGGGCTAAGAGTGGTTAAATTTAGCCAAAACGGCAAAAAACTCTCTACAAATGAAATTTTTGATATTTTTAACTCTATCGGGCATGTGCCGTTACCGCCATACATAAAAAGAGCCGATATGAGAGAAGATGTAGGCTGGTATCAAAGCATTTTTGCCAAATATCAAGGCGCGGTTGCAGCTCCCACTGCTAGTTTGCATTTTGATGATAAAATGGTAAAAGAGTTAGAAAAATCGCACAAAATTCACTATCTTACGCTTCATGTGGGAGCAGGAACTTTTAAAGGCGTAGAGTGCGAAAACATCTATGATCACAAAATGCACGGAGAGATTTATTCTATCCCAAGCCAAACGGCAGGGCTTTTGGAGAGCAAAAAGCCTATTTTGGGCGTTGGAACGACGGTTACAAGGGTGGTTGAAAACTACGCTAGAAACGGCGAGAGAGATGGAATTTGCACACTATTTTTGCACCCAAATAATAAACCAATTCGCCAAAATTATCTCCTTACAAATTTTCACTTGCCAAAATCAACACTAATAATGCTAGTTGCGAGTTTTATCGGACTTGATAGGACGCTTGAAATTTATAAAATCGCCGTAGAACAAAAATATCGCTTTTACTCTTACGGCGATGGAATGCTGATAATATGAATGCAATTTTTGCTTTGATAACGATTTTAGCGATAGTTTTGGCTGTTTTGGCACTGCTATTTTTTAAGTCAAAAAAAGAAAACAACACGCAAATTTCACAAACCCCCACGCCAAAAAAAGAACTAAAACAAAAAGAGATAAAAGCAGGGATTATCGATTTGTTTGAACTTTTAAAGCTTCAAAGCGAAATTTTATTTGAAGAGTGTGCTAGATTTGATAACACGATTTTTGTAAATTTTTCAAAATCGTTGCCTAGAATTTACGATAACTCCGTTAGCGGAGTTTTGCAAACCGTAAATCATATTTGCAAATTTTTTGCTTTTGAATTCCAAAAAACAACCATAAGTATAAATTTTTCATCGCTTCGTGTCAGCGAAAATAAAATTCTTTTGCATATATCGGTAAATTCGGATAAATTTCTAAGTCAAAGCAGAATTCTTTCAATTAAAAATTTTTTAGACAACAAACAAAATTTCGATGATATAAATTTAATAAAAGCAAAAGAAAGTGCCGAAAAAATCGGAGCTTTTTTGCATTTTGAAGCTGATAATAATAAAATTACAATAGATTTTAGCTCAAATTTGGTTTTTTATAAATCAAATCGCTTTGGTTTTATCAAAAATAAATATGATTACAATATCCTAATCTGCGAAAATAACGCAAATATTTTTGACGATTTGACGCTTTTGTTCGCTCAAATGGGCTGTGCCGTTGCACCGAATTCGACCTGGGCGAATATCAAAAAGCATTTGGACGATTTTATCTACAAGCCTGACATTGTTTTTATCAGCGCTGAAATCCTGAGAAATCAAAAAGATGTCGAATATCTAAACAATATTCAAAAACACAAAAAAGCATTTTTTGTGTTTATTTTGCGAAATAAATCGGACTTTAAATTTATGAAACGGATAAATTTTAACGCCTTTAAACTCAAAATGCCATATCTTTATGACGATATTTACGCACTTTGCGAAATCATTTCAAGAGCTAAACAAAGCGGAAATTTAAACGATTTTGATTAAGAATTTTACATAAAAATTAATGCGACGACAAAATAATCATAAAAATTTGTAAATTTAAACAATAACGCTTTTTAAATTTGCTTTATACAATTTCCAAATATCTTTGCAAGATTATCATCGCTGAAAGGCTATCAAGTTTGCCGTCTTTTTTGCGAGTACTAAATTCTCGCAACTCATCAGCTTCGAAGCTTGAAAAGCTTTCGTCAATGTAACAAATTTCGCCGTCAAATTCCAAAAGCGAAACAAAGTGGCGAATTCTTCGGCTCATCTCTTCTTCGCTACTGCCACCTTTTGGGATACCGACGACTAAAATTTTTGCGTTTTGCGTTTTTAAAATTTGCGAGATTTCGTTTGCAGCCTGATTGCGATTTTTACGCAAAACGGGAGTGCTAGGAAGTGCGATTTTAGCATCAGGTGAGATTGCTACGCCTATGCGTTTAAGTCCAACATCGATAGCGATTATCGTTTCGCTCATTTTACAACCACTTTCGTGCCAAAAATTTCGATTTTGCCGTCTAGTTCGTATTCATAAACTCTATCGCCAAATTTGGCTAAAACTGCGTTAAAATCATCATTTTGCATAATAAAATTTAAAATTTCATCATTTTGTAAATTTGTCGATTTTTTTTCATTTTCGCTCAAAAATTTAGCACAAAATTCATCTATATCATAAATCAAATTTGCCTTATTTTGCCCTAAAAGCAGATTTGTTCCTTTGCTTTCGTTTATTTTTTGTGGAAAGACGAAAACGGGAATTCCAAGTTCGTTAGCCAGTCTTGCACTTTGAAGCGAACCGCTACGCAAATCAGCCTGAGCTACAATCAAAGCTTCGCCAAGAGCCACCACAAGGCGATTTCGCTCTAAAAAGCTCCATTTTGTAGGCATTTGATTAGGTTCGTATTCGCTTATGGCAAGAGCGTTTTCATAAATTTGCCTTATCATTTTTTCATTTTCTTTTGGATAAATTTGATCTAGTCCATTTCCAAAAACAGCGATTGTATTTGGAAAAGCTCCTGTGTGAGCGATTATATCGCACCCAAGTGCTGCCCCGCTAACCACGCAAAACTTACCAGTTTTTGTTATCTCACGCGTTAAATTTAAAATCAAATTTTTAGTATAAAAACTCATTTTGCGTGAGCCAACAACTGAAATTTTTCGTTTTTTCAAAAGCGATAAATCGCCCTTAAAATATAGTTTTTTTGGCAAATTTTTTAATTTTTTAAATTCGATTATTTCATCTAAATTTAGCAAATTTTCTATCATTTGTAATACTCGTAAATTTCGTCCAAATAAACAACTTCGACTTCGTCCAAAATATCGCCTGAATTTGCCAATGCCCCAAATGTTGCATTTTTTGGGTGTCCGATTGCGATTGCGTAGCCTTTTTTCTTTGCGACCTGCACGGCTTCTTTTAGTTTTATTCGCACTTCTGCTACGCTATCGATATTATCTAAAAAAATGTCGCGGTAAGCATAACGCATATTAAATTTTCTCACAGCCCCGCCGACGGCGGTTTTGCCTATCGTGCGAGAATCCACAAAATAAAAATCATATCTAAAAAGTGCGCGAATTAGCAAATTCATAGCGTTTTCATCGCCTGTAAATTTGCTTCCTGTGTGATTATTTATAAATTTTGCATTTGGAAAATCTTCTCTTAATTTTGCGACTGCTTGTTCGATTTCATCATAACTAGCATTTGTTTTTATAGTTTTTAGATTATCAGTGTAATTTAACGCTTCAAGCGGCAAATGTATAGAAAAGCTCTTAAAGCCTTTGCTTAGATTTGGAGTGTGCGGATTTTTTGCACTTGGCGGGAAAATCGACGGAGTAACGGCGACGGGTAACTTTTTGATTTTTGCGATTTGACCTGCTTCGCTAATATCGTCCATTATGATCGCAAGTTTTGGTTTTTTCCCGTCAAATGGTGGTTTTATCGGCAAAGTAGTATTTGAAATTTCTTCTTGTTTTGGCTCTAAATTTAATGCATGATTTTCTGAATTTAAAGGTTTGTTCTGCAAATTTGGTATATTTGAAGTCAAAAATGTCAAATTTGCTTCGCTTTTTGTATCGTTTTGCTTTGGTTTTTGTGAAATTTGTTTAGTTTTTTCGTTTTTATTTTGCGAATTTGGCAAATTTTGCACTTTTTCTTGTGGTATCGAAACTTCGGCTAAATTCTGTTTTTTTGAAAAAATCAAATCCAAAACGCCATACGAAAAAGCTCCGCTTAAAAAACAAAGCACAACGATAAAAGCGAATTTAGCGTAATCGGGACGCTTTTTAGAGCGCCCCTTTGTAGTCTTTTTTGTAGCCATTAAAGATTAGTTTTTATCTTTATTTACAAGTTTGCCTTTTGCGATCCAAGGCATCATAGCGCGAAGTTTTTCGCCTGTTTTTGAAAGCAGTGAATTTGCTGTGATATTGCGTTCTGCGTTCATTTTGACATAACCTGCTTTTCGCTCCAAGATGAAATTTTTAGCAAAAGTTCCGTCTTGGATCTCTTTTAAGATTTTTTTCATTTCGGCTTTTGATTGTTCGTTGATGACGCGTGGTCCGCTTACATAATCGCCAAATTCAGCAGTATTTGAAATAGAATATCTCATATCTGCCATTCCGCCTTGGAAAATCAAATCAACGATTAGTTTCATTTCGTGTTGGCACTCAAAATACGCCATTTCAGGCTCGTATCCAGCTTCAACTAGCGTTTCAAATCCTGCATTGATAAGCGCACACAAACCGCCACATAGCACAGCTTGTTCGCCAAAAAGGTCAGTTTCGGTTTCTGCTTTGAAAGTAGTTTCGATGATACCGCTTCTACCGCCGCCTATCGCACTTGCATAGCTTAGAGCTAAATCTTTTGCTTTGCCTGTGGCATCTTGTGCGACTGCGATTAAGTCAGGAATCCCGCCGCCATTTACAAATTCGTTTCTAACTGTGTGACCCGGAGCCTTTGGAGCGATCATAATGCAATCCACGCCTTTTGGAGGCACGATTTGACCGAAGTGAATATTAAATCCGTGACCAAAAGCGATTGCTTTGCCTTCGCTTAAATTTGGCTCGATTTCAGCTTTAAAAATTTCGCTTTGAAGCTCATCTGGTGTTAAAATCATAATAAGATCTGCTGCTTTTGTGGCTTCTCCTACTTCCATAACCTTAAAGCCTTTGTCTTCGGCTTTTTTCCAGCTGCTTCCGCCTTTGCGAAGACCTACTATAACTTCAACTCCGCTATCTCTTAAATTTTCAGCGTGAGCATGACCTTGTGAGCCAAAGCCGATCATAGCGACTTTTTTTGATTTGATTAAGCTCAAATCGCAGTCTTTGTCATAATAAACGGTAATTGCCATTTTATGTCCTTTTTGAAAAAATTTCTGCTGATTTTAGCTAAATTCTTATAAATCTTAGATAAAAAAGAAAAATTTTAAGGTTAAGCCAAAATTTGCTATGATACAAAAATTTTTCAAGGAATTTTAAAAAAATGAATAAAACTATAAGCGAAAAAATAAAATCTTTGCCTAAATTTGATGATGAAATAGTCGAAATTTTGGAAGCTTTTGACAAATTTGATGATGAAAAAATTTGCAAAAAATTGTCATATAAAAAATTCGATGAAAAAATTTTAAAAATCGCAAACAACAAATTTATAAAAACAAAATTTTCAAATTTAAATGAAGCCTTTGAATTTTATGGAAAAGACGAAATAAAGGCGTTTTTTTTATTTTGCATTTTTTGCGAAATACTGCCGACAGGTTTAAAAAGTTACAAAATTTCAAGCGAACACTTTATTGAGATTTCACTTATGCGAAATTTAATAATGCACGAGTGGATAAAATCATATCCAAATTCCCCAAAAATCATACTTAGCATTGTTATTTTGATGGAATTTGGACGAATTTTCATCGATGAGCTTTTGCAAAAAAATAAAAAAGAGTATGAATTTTTATCTCTTGTTAAAACCTGCGTGTATCCGCAAGATTTCACCGATGTCGAGCAAGAATTCACAAGTGCCGACAGAGAAAGCGTTATAAGCAAGATTTTTTTATATTTAGGACTTGATGAAATGGCGTATTTAGCGAGATTTTCTAGCTTAATCGATGATGCGGACTTTGATATAAAAATTCCGTGCGCTATGATAAAAGTCGTCAAAACGGTCGTAAATATCTACCACCGAGTCGATGAAACAAGCACAGATCATACGCTAAATTTGCTTGTTGAGTTTGGTTTTGAACAAGAAGCGTTTTTAAATTCAGTTAAAAAGATAGCACAATGAAAGAATTTTTGAAATCCCTAAATTTAGGCGTTGATGAAAAAAATTTAAACTCAAAACAAAAAGAGTTAATGCGAAATTTGCAAAATATCGGCGCCATTAGTAACCACAAAGGCAAATTTTATCTAAATGATAGTTTTGTATTTGGCAAACTTGATATTTCGCAAGGCGGAACCGGCTATTTATCGGCATTTGATGAAAAATTTAAACAAGATTTGATTATCGAAAATAAGCATATAAACGCAGCACACTTTGGCGATATAGTCCTAGCAAAAATAATAAACACAAAAAAAGCAAGAATTCACGCAAAAGTGCTTATGTGCGTTGTTCCTGCAAATTTAACAAGCGTTGTTTTTACCAAAAAATTTGGAAATGAAATACTAGGCGTAAATGTTAAAACAGGTCTAGCGTCAAATTTAGCAGCCACGCAAAAGTCCCTAAAACAGCTACTTCCAAACACACTTTTAAAAATCGATAACCTTAAAAACGAAATTGTGGAAGTTTTAGGAAATCTTGAAGACCCATGGGTAGATGAGAAAATTTCACTTGCAATCTACAATAAAAACGACGAATTTAGCGATGTTTGCGAGGAACAAGCTACAAGCTTTGGCGATAGCGTTGATATTTCAATGTATCCTAATCGCGTAAATTTAAGCCATTTGCCATTTGTTACTATCGATCCAATCGACGCAAAAGACTTTGACGATGCTGTTTATTATGACAAAGAAAAAAATGAAGTCTATGTCGCCATCGCCGATGTCAGCGAGTATGTCAGCGAGTATTCGCCCATAGATAAGGAAGCAAAAATTCGTGGATTTTCCATATATTTTCCGCACAAAAGTGTGCCTATGCTTCCACGCGCTTTAAGCGAAAATATCTGCTCATTAAAGCCGAATTTACCGCGACTTGCGTTTGTTTTTAAAATTTCATTAGATGAAAATTTAGATGCCATAAATGAAGAGCTTTTTGAAGCCATAATCGTTTCAAAGCGCCGTTTTAACTACGACGAAGTCGATGAAATCCTACAAGGCAAACAAGAGTGCGAAGATGAAATTTTATCGTGGCTGTTGCCGTTAGATAAACTAACGCAAAATTTACGCAAAATTCGCCTTAAAAAGGGTTTTGATTTTCGCACACAAGAACTGCGTATGAGTATCGATGAAATGGGACTTTTAAAAAGCACGAGATTTGAAACCGATACGCCCTCTCATAAGCTAATCGAAGATTGTATGCTTCTAGCAAATAAAGCCGCCGCAAAACGCATTAGCAAGGGCGTTTTTAGAAATCACGGCACAGCAGATCTTAAAAAAATAGCAAATTTGCTTGATGATTTAGCACTTTTTGGGATAGATGTCGCTTATGAAAGCGATATAGCAAAAATGGTTAGCAAAATTCAAGCTTTGGCTGATGATTTGGGCGTTAGAGAGCAAGTTGATAAACTCATCATCAAAGCGCAAAAACGCGCCGAATACGGCGTAGAACCTTTGGGGCATTATGGGCTTGGATTTGAGCATTATACGCATTTTACAAGTCCGATTAGAAGGTATTCGGATTTGATTTTACATAGACTTTTAAAAGCCGATATGTCAGGCGACACCAAATTTTACAACTATTTGCTTTTAAATATTGAAGAAACTTGCGAAAATTTAAATGTTTTAGAGCGAGAAGCCGACAAAGTCGCGTTTGATTTTATGGATCGCAAATTTGCTAGGTGGGCGGCGGAAAATTTAGGCAAAGTGGTTCGCTGCTATATAGATGAAAACGCAAACACCGTAACTGCGAAGCTTGATGATAAATTTAAAGGTGCAAAAATTTACATTTTAAACTTCACGGCTGAGATTTTAACGCCTGTTTTAGTGCAAATCATAGAAGCAAATATTGCAAGCGGCACGATTTTAGGGAAAGTGGTAAAAAAACTCGATGTATAAAAAAGATTTAGATGCGCTAATTTTTAACAAAAAAGTTCCAAATTTCATCTTGCTTCGCGGACAGGACGATTTCCAAAATGAGCTTTACGCAAAAAGGCTGATTGAGTATTGGCAAAGCGAAAATTTTATGAGTTTATATTTTAGCGAATTTGATTTTGAAGTGGCAAAAAGCTTTTTCGAGCCGTCTTTGTTTGGTGGCGAAAACACGCTATATATCAAAACAAATTCGCAAATCAAAAAAGATGAGCTTAAAGTGCTAATTTCAATGTGCCAAAAAGATAGCGCAAATCGCCTAATTTACGAACTAAACGAAGAAGAAAAATCTGCCGCAAAGGATTTTACTAGCGCATTTGGTTCAAACGATGTGAGATTTTTTAAACCAAATAACACAAACGAAGCTATAAATTTGCTCGTGCAAAAATGCCAAATGTGCGGAGTTTTTCCAAATACGGCTGCGCTTGAAAAAATTTATAGTTTGCATAACGAAAATTTAAATTTAAGTGCAAATGAGATTGAAAAATTTGCAAATTTGCAGGTCGAATTAAATTTAGATAATGTAAAAAACCTTGTAACAGGGCTTAGCGAAGTAAGCTATGACGAGCTTTTTGACGAGGTTTTTTCGCTAAAACGCAACAATGATAATTTTAAAGCTAAATTTTTTGCTCTCACTCAAAACGGAATTTATAACGAAATCGAATTAATAAATAATTTTTACAGAAATATTTATCGAATTTTTAAAATTCACAGCTATATCAAAAATTACGGCGCACCAGATTTTAAAAAGATTTTCGGCTACGCTCCGCCGATAAATTTGCAAAATAAAATGTCGGCATTAGCATTAGCATTTGATACGCACGGATTTTTTGAAATTTTTAAAAATTTAAATTTAATCGAATTTGAACTAAAAACCAAAAAAAGTATCGAAAAAACAGAGTTTTTACTTGCTTCGCTTTTGAAATTTCAGCGAATTTTAGCCGATATGCAAAAGAATAAAAGCAAATATTAAGTAAATTTTAAATAAAATCACAAGTTGCATTTTTATGCAAAATCCTTGCTTGTAAAATTTTACTTACAAGCTATAAATCCACAAGGAGACTATATGAGACATTACGAGGTTTTATTCATCGTTAAGCCTACGCTTACAGAAGATGAAATCAAAACAAAAGTTGATTTCGTTAAAGAAATCATTACCAAAAACGGCGGCGAGATCGCTTCTGTTATTGAAATGGGTGCTAGAAAACTAGCTTACAAAATCGACAAATACGAAAGAGGCGTTTATTTTGTAATCTATTTCAAAGCTGAGCCAAATTTAATCGCTGAACTTGTTAGAAATCTACGATATAACGAAGATATTATAAGATTTTTAACAGTTAAATACGAAAACAAAAAAGAGATTGGTGCTTGGGAAAAACTAAGCAAAGGCATGAAACTTTCTCCTGCTAGAAAACCAAGAGAGCCACGAGAACCACGCGAAAAAGCTGAAAAAGTAGAAAAAGTTGCAGAAGTAGAAAATACAGAAGCTAAGGAAGAAAATCAAGAATAAAAGGCTAAAAAATGTTTAATAAAGTAGTTTTGGTAGGAAATTTAACAAGAGACATTGAGTTAAGATATTTGCAAAGTGGCACAGCTATCGGCAAGTGCGGTATCGCTGTTACTAGAAAATATAGCGGTGCAAACGGCGAGAGAAAAGAAGAAACATGCTTTATTGACATTGATTTTTTTGGCAGAACCGCAGAAGTAGCAAATCAATATTTGCACAAAGGTTCAAAAGTTCTTATTGAAGGTAGATTAAAATTTGATCAATGGCAAGATCAAAACGGACAAAACAGATCAAAACATAGCATTAGCGTAGAAAATATGGAAATGCTAAATTCTCCTTCACAACAAGGCGGAAATTATCAAAATAATCCAAATTCTAACTATGGCTCAAACGGCTACAATGGCGGCGGAAATTCTTACGGAAATGGCGGTGGTTACAATCAAAATGGCTATGCAAATAGCTACAACCAAAACAGCTATAATTCCTACGGAAATCAAAATTCGCAAAATAGCTACGGCTCATACGGCAATGCAAATTCGCAAAGCCAAAAACCAAATGATAATTATGCTAAGCCAAAAGAAGCAGATTATAGTGAAAATATCCCAGAAGTAGATGTCGATGCCGACAAATACGACGGCGACGAAACTATACCATTTTAAATTTAAAAGGAAAAAACTATGGCAGATAAAAGAAAATATTCAAGAAAATACTGCAAATTTACAGAAGCTAAAATAGAGTTTATCGATTACAAAGACACTGCACTTTTGAAAAATTGTCTAAGTGAAAGATTTAAAATCATGCCACGCCGCTTAACAGGCACTAGCAAAAAATACCAAGAAATGGTAGAAAAAGCTATCAAAAGAGCGCGCCAAGCAGCACTTATCCCTTACATCGTTGATAGAAAAGATGTAGTTACAAACCCTTTTGAAAATATGTAATCAAAATACTCTTTGGTGGGCGAGATGCCCACCAGACAATACTCACAACGCGACAAAAAAATTAAGAATTTATCATTACAAAATTATAAATTTTGTTCATCATCTAAATTTTTCTTATTTTGATTTTTCATTGAAAAATAAAAAATCTCAAAAGCTTTAAAAAAAATTTATAAATTTGCAAAAAAATCAGAAAATTTAGCTTTTTGTGATTTATATATTTTTATTTTATAACTCCCATAATAACAATAAAAATATAAAAAATTAACAAAAGTTTTATATTTTATTAACATAATCATAAGCTCAATTTTTAGAAAATTTATAAAATTTTTGTTAAATTTAGGTATATTTTTGAGTAACTTAAATATTTCGTGTATATAAAAATTAAAAAATTCAGTTTTATATAAGTTCCAAATTTTGGGAATTTGATATATATTTGGTAAATTTTTTAACTTTTACAAAAAATCTTTTTAATTTTCATTTAAATTTATATTTCTTTTAAGCAATTTAATAATAAAATAGAGAAAAATTGTGTAATCATAACTTGACGGAGGTCGTATTATGAAACGGAGAAATTTATTTTGCAGAGTTTTATCTGCTGTTTTGATTTTATTTGGAGGGACATTTTCGTGGGCAGCTGGTGCTTGTGATATATCTCAATACGACTGTATTGACCTTAGTACTTATGATAATTCGCATCCCATAGTAGGGTCGATTAAAAAATCAACTCCAAGACTCTCTACTAATGGTGAGAGAGGGGTAGATGATGCCGAGATTCCAAATAGTGGAATTATTCCTTCTAATATACATGGTGATTATTTAGGATATATATCGTACGGTGGCACCGGAACAAACGGAGTAACATTTAGTAAGGATTTTGCCGCACACGAAGAAAATGGTTATGGTAGGTGGTATGGCGAAAACGGAAAAAAACAATTTATAAATTTTAATGATAATGATCCTAAAAATTTAAGTGATAACACAAAAAGTATTAGAGAGAGACTTGGCGGACACGGTTACTATGTATTTGGCGATTTAGTGACCGCGGGCGGACCTATAATTAATCCTATGTCTGGCGATACCTTTGGCGAATCGCTTGGCGGATCTTGGAACGGTGGCTATATTAACGATGGTGGAGTTGGAACTTTTAATGGTTCAGTAGATCAAATCAGGCTCCCAAAAGGTGTAACAAAAGACGACATAGTTTTTGCAAGAGTTTATTGGTTTGGTCATTTATACAAGTATGACAAATCTGGAATGGGCGATTCTTTGCGAGAAATATGTAGTGCCGAAGAAAAAAGAGCAGCTGGTAGTCTTACTTGTAAAAGATTTAGCCCAACACTCAATATACCAGATATCAAAAACTATCAAAATGTAAAACTAAAAATAGGAGATACTAGTTACGAGATAGAAAGAGAGATTTGTGAAGGTGAGCTTGCATACAACTCAGCCAAAGGAACCACAAGAGGTATGAACCAAAAATATAATATGAAATATGTATGCTCTACTGATATTACCGATAAGGTACGAGAGAAATTTAAAGATTTCGATGAAAGTATCGATATAGGCGTAGGGGACATAAAGGCTACCAAAGAAGCTGCAACTAGTAGTAATATTGTATGGACTAGAGGTGCTGCTAGTGCCGATAAAAATATAGATTCTGGTTATGATGCTAGCTCGGAAACCAATCCTCGTCTTTTACCATTTGGTGGTTGGTATGTAGTTTTAGTTTATGATAAAACTTTGCGCTCACAAGCTGAACTTAAAGGACTTGATTTCCCGGATAATGTGCCAGATAGCGTAAAATACTCCAAAGCAAGAAGTGCTGGCATATCGGGCGATAAAAAAGCTGTTAATAAATACATAGATAGTGCATTTAAACCAAAAAATATTACTTTATTTGATGGCTATATGCCATTAGAACCAACAGCTAGTAGGCCGGATTTAACAGCCGAGGCTCAGCGCGAAATAACAGGTTTTTTTACTCCTAAGAGCAAAAAACCTCAAGGTAAATTAATATTTGCTTCGTTTGGTGCCAACAAAGGTAATGTTAAAGGTGCAGACATAATGAGTACCGATGGTATATTTGTGGCAAAAACTATGGCAGAAGTAAATAATAATAGATTACCAAACAATAAGTATAATCCTGCGGATAGATCTTTCTTTAATGGCTCAAGAAGTTGGTTGGAAATAGATGATGATGGAAAATATGAACTTGAAGGCAAAAGTGGTTACCATCAAGGTTTTGACCTTGATGAGTTTGATATATCGGATAAATTAGGTAATGGACAATCCCAGTTAGCGATGGCAATAAAATCAAGTCCGTATAGAGATTCAAGTAATCAATGGGTATCTAACCGTGCTTTTGTTCCATTTTTTGGTGTTTCAATCGACATCTATATTCCAAAACTCTGCTACGAACAAAAAATGTATGATACACAAGGTTGGCTAGGATTTTATAATCTAGACGGAACCCCTATCACAGGTCATGCACAAGTAGAAGATGTTCAGGTTGTAACCGGCGAAAATTTGTATTATCGAACGGAGATTAGAAACCAAGAAATAGATAAAGACGGAAATGTTGGAGAAGAAGCAAGCAAGGTTTGGGTCAAAGTAAATACCGGCAAAAGCAATAACTATGTAGAAAATTCATCCGGTATAGATAATAACCTTACATCAACAGGCTTAGACGGTATAGACAGTGCCAAATTTGTATATCTACAAGATAATACTCCAGGGGTTTTTGCTACACAGGCTGATAGAGCAAACGGTGAAAATAAAGATGTAGGTGTAGATGAAATTTACAAGGGCAAACAGTTTAACACCTTCCAAGATCGTGATTTAAAATTCTATGTAGGCAAAGACGCAGGAAAAATAGGAAGTAGTGGCGAACCTATCGGCGGTGATTTAGACAAAGGCGAATCTGCATATATCGAATTTAATGCGACAGTAGGTAGGACATTTACCTACACGCCTATTAAATACACTGTCGGATACGCTATGGATCTTGCTGGAAAAGTAATACAAGGACCGACTAGTATAATGGAGCGTTGCGAAACAGAAGAAAAAAATGTAAAAATCACCCTTCTAAACGGTCTTAAAGTAGTAAATCAAAATTTTAAAGATTACGGCGATACTGCCAGCGATAAAAACAAGACCTTATCACAAGATGATAGATTATATACGCAGGTTGCTGAGCTTCCGTTTGATATAAATGTTATTTTTAAACCGGATATAAACGATGTATTTAAAAAATACTGCAAAGAAGAAAATAGCGAAGGCAAATGTAGTAATTATCACACAGATAGCTTTGATATATGCGATAACTATGCCGGTATTTTTGAAAAGGTTGAAATAGATGGTGAAATTAAATGTAGAGCACAAAAATATAAAAAACTACCGGATGGAACATGGGGAATAGACTATGGCAAAGAAGGCGAACTAGATGGCACACTTCAAAATTTTCCATTGCCTGGTAAATTATACCTTTCTGCTATTAGAAACGGTAGTGGTTGTAAATATGTAGATAATAGATTAAAACTTCCGTTTAAGATAAATGGCACACGATATATGACAGATTACGATACAGGCTTTATGGGTTATCAAGAAAGTAAAAAGAAAAAAATTATGCCTATTGAAAAAGTAGAATTTGAAGATGCATTTAGCGGCGTAACATTTATGTTTAGCTACTATCCAAGAGGTCTAAGTTCTCCTGATACAAATACCACTTTGTTTGTAGGAGATTGGAATAGCACGGTAGCTTACGATTACAATAGAACTAACGATACATGGGTAGAAGTAGAATTTGATCCAAAAGATGAAAAAAGTATAGAAAAATATTATATTTGGTTACAAACTCAGATGCTGTATAAAAAATATATCCCGGGATATAGCATGTCGCTTTCAGAAGATGATAAAAGAAAGCTTATCAGAGAATTCTTCAAAAAAGACAAAGACGGAAATTTTGTCAATGCAGACAAGATTGCGAAATTTGACGAAGAATTAGAAACTATAAAAGATGAAATCAATGATGCTAGTGCTTTCTTTGGCGTTGAAATGTCGCCTGATGGCTCATTCCATGTCTGCGATAGCGATAGTTTTGTTGTGCGACCGGCATATTTTAAAGCAGATTTGGGTGCCGCTGATAAATATGCTAAACTTATAGATATGAACAAGGCTAATCCAAAAGATGATTTAACCAAAGGAAATACTACTGAACACGAGCATAATTATCGTGTAGGCGGAGATTATAGCGAAAATATCGATGTTTTAAGTAAAATGTTTTATGCTTCAAGTAATCAAGGAAACCCTGTTCCTAACTACTATGCCGTTATCGGTAGGGATTCTGGATATTCTAGATTCCGTATTAGAGATAGCTATGATTCGCATTCTTTAAGTATAGAAAACAATGCAAGTATTGTTGAAACTGCATATAGGGAAGTTAAAACATATTTAAAACCTTTTATATCAGATCAATGCTATAACAGTATAAATAACCACGCTTTCTATATAGAAAAAGAACCAGAAAATCGAACAGATAAAGTTTATAGCACACTAGGAACTTGTGCAAATACGCCTACTCCTTATAATGGATTTAAATTCGAAAATGGCGGATATGTATTAGATAAAACTGACGATATAACACAAGACAGGAATAAAACTAAACGAGATTTATTTGGAAAATATATGGAAAGTTGTAAGATAAATGGTCAAGTTTTTGGTGAGTATTATAGAAAAATTTGGGATAAAACTGCCGTTACCTTGACTGCTGATTTTGGTCTTAAAGATATAAACATACAAGGCGATGGATTTGCAAACTTAAAGAGATTTTCTCAAAATGAGTTAATAGCACAAGGTCTTTTAGAGCCAAAAGATAAAGAAAAAGTACCTGCAGCTCTTTATACGGCATTATTAGTTGGTAGTGATAATAAGCCTAAAGGTGAAATTTTTAACTACTATAATGTAGGCGATGTATTAGTAAGTATATATGATAACTCTTGGACCGATGCGCATGGCGATCAAACTTTTGATAAGCGAAAAGGACCGGATGGCTACTGGGGTAGCACTTGCGTTATAAACTCAACAAGCAACAAGCATGATGAATTTGGAAAAGTCGGTTGCGATGTCGGTATGAAAGATGATCAATATGTTGTCCTTAGATATTTGCCTGCGAAAATGGAAATTGCGATAGCCGGACTAGATAATTCTAAAAAACAAATTGATACAGATGAGAATGGAACAGCGATACTAGCGGATGAAAATATCAGAAATGCTTTCTCATTTACATATTTCAATCAACCAGATGTTGCAAATTCTTCTCACGGCGCCATAAATCAAGCACTTTTAGCTCCTGCTCAATTGCGAAATTTGGCTTACTTAAATATCAGTGCTGATGCCTATATATCAGGCAAAGTCTATCCAAATGTGATCGCTACACTTTACGATGGCAAGAAAATAGATATAAATGGAACAAGTGTGGCAAGATGTGGTTTTGCAAACGAATTCGATTTAAAAATATCATTTAATTTTGATTGCCAAACAAATCCTGCTGACGCTAGGTGTGCAGCAGCTACAGTAGTTCCTACTACGCTAGCTAATGATAGAGGAGCATATAATTACACGCCTTTTAAAAATAAAAGAGCAGAAAACAACGACACATTAGATCGTTTTAGTATCAACATTCCGGCAACTACGCAGTTCTTTACCGAGGCGCAATGTGATCAAAATAGTATAGGTTCTGATAGTAGATGTTTTAAAATAAATTCAAAAGGTTTAAATGCAGAAGCTACTCTTGGTCCTGGGTTTCAATTGCCTCTACCGGTTAAACATGCCTTAAATCTATACTCGGATATTAGCGAAAATAGTGGTTTGTTAAATATGAAAGATAGCGTAAGTGGTTTTTATAATCCAAAAAGAGATCCTTTTAAATTATTAGCTACTGCATTTAACCAAGGTCGAACCGTTGTTCATACTTCTGCCGGTATCGCTGGTGATTCTGCGAGAATATATGTAAATTTCGACAGAATGCATAAGAGCCCACATAGACCGCTAGTGATAGCTAGTACCGACTTTAATGTTACAGAAGCCACTGATAACAATAAAACTATAACACCTGCTAGTTTCAATACAACTTATAATCTACTAGATACCACAAATAGCGAAACACATACAAATTCTCTAAATCCTGTTACGCTTACAACTAATAAATATATGGCAAAAGTTAGAGATGAGTATGGCATTGGTATTTTAGGAGCTACAAATTCTAGTGCATATTTTGTATATGGTAAAGCAAACGAAATTTCAGACGGAGGGACGCTTTATAGTTCATTCATAAACACAGCTATAACAATGCCTATTAACAGTATGCTTTACTGCGGTCAAGCCAATAACTGCACTGATGTTAATGTTACAACATTATTCAATGGCTTTACTGACGGTAGCCGTCATACCAATGGCTTTGTTATAAATGAAGATGATAATTATACCGCTGCAAATATACTTAGTGAATTTGTTTCTGCGTATAATCCAGAATCTAGTATTATAACTAGTGCTAGAGATGGATTTACACAAGGTGGTGTTGAAAATACAAGCTATAACTCTCAACAAGTCGTAAGTGGTAGAGTTAGAGTTTTAACAAATCCTTGGCTGATTTATACACCGGCAGATTCTAATACCCAAATATTTGTAGATAGTATTAATGCCAATGGAATACCACAATACTACAACTATTTCAAACTTAGATTTGCTATACAAGGTAATTGGGGTGGTCACGGCAAAAGAAAATCCGACGGTGATGTTGTAGGTAATTTTATTGTTACAGACGACGATTTAAATAGGACTTCTCCAAGAAAAAATACAAAGGATATAAATCTTAATAGCGGTAGTCGTATGGACTGGTAAAAGTTTCATATTTAGCCTATCTGAGAAATCAGATAGGCTTTTTTATTTCTAAAATTAACATCAATGTTATCAAAATTATCTTTTATTTAATATCATAAAATTATATATCAATTCCACTATATTTATCGATGGTTAAATTATAAAAATACCAAATTTACAAATTTAGGATTTGACAGTTTAATTGATTTACCTAATTTGCCTTATGGAATAATCTTATTATTGGTTGAAAGTTTAAAATGGTAATAAAAAAACGAGTTAGAAAATTTCTAACTCGTTAAAATCAAAATAAAAAACATTAAATTCTAAAACAAACCAAATTTACCGTCTTTTCGTTTATATAAAACGCGCATTTTAGCGTCCATATCGTTAAAGACCAAAAACTGATCTGTGCTTTCTTTTAACTTCGCCAAAGCTTCATCGATTTCAAGTGGCTTATAGATGTCAAGCTCGGTAGGGACTATCTCATCTACGCTGTTTAAATTCGGCGAATCGCTTTCTAAAATATCATCAAGCGCATTTTGTTTTTTGTCATCTTTGTTTTTGTGCGTAGTCATTTTATCATGGTATCTACGCAAAACTTTTGACGCACGATCTACTATGCTATCAATCGCAGCATATAAATCTTTATCTTTATGCTTGATGACAATCGTATCTTTTTTAGCCAAATTTAGCGAAAAATCAACCACAAAGCCCTTTCTGCCCTGCTTTTCATCAGCTGAAACTACGCATCTACCAGCGATTAAATCGAGATTGTATTTTTTCAAATTCTCGAACGCCTCTTCTATATAGTTTTTGATAGGATCGGTTAGTTCAAACTGCTTTCCGACTATACTTATGTTCATATTTTTCCTTTCATAATTATGGTTTTTGCAAAGTTCTACGATTATATCTAATAGGAATACCACCTAAGTTAGGAGTCGATGTTACAGTAACATCAACTAACGCCATATGAGCACCAGGAGTTCTATTAGCAACTAAATTTGTTGCGCCTATCATATTATTAGCAGTAGTGCAACGCAATTGACGATTTACATAGTATAAATCTACTCTTATATTATATAACGGGGTAGCCGCATTAGGATAAGTCAAATTTATCTGTTCTAAACAATCAGCACCTGCCCTATTCACCATAATCGGATTGCCAGTAGTAGGATCTAAAACTGGCAATCCAGTAGCAGCATCAATCTGAGGGACAGAAACATTAGTGTCTGGATAATGGTGCGTTTGCATAGCCATAATAGCAAATTCTGTCGCACTTTGAGCTAAAAGAAATGCTTGCTCTTTGGCATGTAAATTTACAGTATCCCTAGCCGTCATAGTCGCAGTAGATAGTGTAGTAACAGCTATCGTTGCGACTATAATTATAAAAAATATCGCTGCTACTAAGGCAAATCCTCTCTTTTTCATCAATACACCACCTGTGATTTACATACTATAAGGTCTAGTTCTTCCGGGTTAAAGTTTCTACCGGCATCTCTTAGACACAATTTTAAAGCTATCGCACCATCATCATTTCTAAACCTAAACAAGCTTACATCTCTTACCATTATAGATGTATTTGCTTCGTTGTTGTATGCTTCACCATTCCATGGCTCATAGTTATAATGCAACGCTAAGTCAAAATTCCATTCTGCCACTTGGTTTCCGCTAGGTCCATTGTAAGGTTCATTCAAATTTGTAGGCACAATAGCATAAGCAGAGTGTGCTAAATAGTATTGTTCTGAAATGCCAGGTTCATATATTGACGCTCTAACTGGATAATTGATTTCTACAGTCTCATTATTTATTCCATTTGCTGTTCCTATAAAGGTATTGTTAAAGTCACTCAATTCATAGCCATACGCATTTGCTACATCATCTACTGCGATTCTGCCTTTAAATATTATACCAAAACTAGCATCTGCATTACCTCTAAGGCTTCTAATTACAGTTCCTACGCCATTAAAATGACTACCTTGCGAAGTAAAATTAAAATCTGCAGGTATAGGCGCATCCATATTATAAATATCTGCAAATCCACTCCATCCTACGCTACTAGCTGGATTATTAGCTGCTGTCGGCACTAAATTTTTACTCTCAACGCTCTGACCTATCCATTCTATTATGTCATGATTTTGAGTAGCAGATCTAATATCTACAAATGTATTATCATCCGATTTTCTAGCAATAACCGTCCCTTTTATGCGATCTTCTAATCGTGATGATATAATGGTAATGGCATTCATCGTTCTTGCTTCAAGCTGATTAACTGCCCTAGTGTGAGCGTAAGAGCTGTAAATTTTAGTATATAAATCAGCCCCAAACATAGATATAATACCAAATACAACTATGACGAAAATTAGCTCTAAAAGTGTAAAACCATTTTTATTCATATTATAATCCTCATCTTAGAGTTGTTATAGGCATACCTATATTAAAAGCATAGTATCTCAATACAACACTTCTGTTAGGGTCGGTAGAATTTGTATCAGTCGCGGTAATCTCAACAAGCTTTATATTTGTAGGATTTGCAGCTATACTTGCTGTTCCAAAGCCCAAATTTGTATTGATAGTGCTACCATTTACATAATTCACACTAGGTTCGCTAATATAATTAACAGAAACACTAACCCTTGTATTTAATATAAAATCGCCTCCTGTATTACCACCTACTTCTGTAGGACCGACTGTTTGGACAAAACTTACATCATAGTCATCAATATCATTAAACTTGCCACTGCCAACCGAAGTAGCACTGGCATTATCCTCTCTAGAACCAAACCGTGCTTTCGGTGTAGGCTGGGCTGACGTTGTGGCTCTTTGATTTCCAGATTCATCTACGATAGCAATCTTATTAGTAGGAACAAAAACACCTACATTGGTTGTAGGCACTTCATGAATTCTAATAGGCACATTGCAATCTAAATCAATATTTGCGCAACTAGTTTCTACTGTCGCATACGCACTATCCCAAGGAGCTTTCGCTACTTGAACAACAGCAGTTTTTGCATTTGCAACTAACTCTTGCTGTATAGCAAGTATGTTTAGCTCTGCTGTTTGCGCCACCATACGGGGTATCGCCATAGTCGTAATCGCCAGAATAACTATGGTAAAAATAAGCTCAATCATAGTAAAACCATTTTTCATAGGCTCTCCTTTAACTTGATCTCTTTAACGGCATAAACTCATTTTACGCCATTACTTCGCTAAATTATACTATTATTAAACTTAAATTAAAAATTTATTTTACACTTTTTTCAAAACTTTTTACAACGGCACTAGCAAAAGCCGATCTAATGCCGTGCTTTTCAAGCTCTAAAACACCTTCTATGGTCGTCCCGGCAGGTGAGCAAACACTCTCTTTTAGCAAACTTGGATGCATATTTTCCAAAAGCTTTGCCGAACTTTCAAAAACTCCACTAACCAAATTTGAAGCGATTTCTTTTTTTAATCCACATTTTACGCCGCCATTACCCAAGCTTTCAGCCACCATCGCCAAAAACGCAGGCGCACAGCCACTTAGCACCCCGGCACACGCCATATCTTTTTCGTTTTCCACTCTTACGGCTTTTCCAAATGTGCTTAAAATTTCATAAATTTCATCATCGAATTTGCCGTTACATTCGCTAAAATACGGCGTAACAGAGCTTTTAAATTTAGCGGCGATATTTGGCATACAAACGCAGGTTTTTTCACTATTTATAACGCTTAATTTTTCTAAATTACTCATCGCTAAAACGCTAATGCAAATTCGTGCCTTTCCGCGTAAAATTTTTGCCATATCGCCCAAAGCATAAGGCTTAAAAGCTAAAATTATATTTTTATTGCTTATGTCATACGAACTGCCATAAATTTCAGTTTTAAAACCTAAATTTGCTAAATTTTCTAGCTTTTTCTCACTTCGTCCTACGACGATAACTTCGAATTTATCTTTTAATCCAATCGCCATCGCACTTGCCATTGCGCCGTTTCCGAGTATATAAATTTGCATTTTTTTCCTTTAAATTTTTCTATGATTTTACCATTTTTTGGCTTGTTTTAATCAAATTTGCGTTAAAATTGTCATTTATTTACGAAAATCATATAAAATATTTGGTTTAAAAATCAAAATTAAAGGAATAAAAATGAGTAAATTTTATAAATTTATCGCAGTTTTAGCATTTACGGCGATGATTAGTGGTTGTAGCACAAAAAAAAGCGACGAACTTTTTAATCTTAGCCCACAGGCGTGGTATTCACAAATCATCGCAGACATAAAAGACGCTGACCTAGAAGAAGCCGATAAACACTATATTTCGTTTTCTAGCGAACATATCGCTTCACCACTTTTAGAAGAAATCACACTGATTTTAGCACAAGCAAATGTCGATGAAGAAAAATATATACAAGCAAATTTATATTTGGACGAATATATTCGCCGATACGGCACCGAAGAAAAAATCGAATATGCTAAATTTTTAAAAATCAAAGCAAATTTTGACTCATTTTCAAAACCAAATCGCAACCAAAAACTTATGCAAAATAGCATAAGAGAGCTTCAAAAATTTATTTTTGAATATCCAAGATCGCAGTATCGACCATTAGCTGATACTATGCTAGTTAAACTAAAACTAGCAGAACACAAACTAAATAAAGAGATAAAAGAGCTTTACGAACGCACAGGCAGGGACGATTCGGCTGAAATTTATGCTCAAAAAATTGAAAATTCAGGTCTAGATGATACCGATATGATTGGTGCTAAACTTCCTTGGTATCGCGAAATTTTCGAGTAGGAGCCTAAATGGAAATCAAAACAAGTCAAAGTTTTCCGACTGATTTGCCTATTATAGTCGAAGATGACATTTTTTTATATCCGTTTATGATAGCACCGATTTTTATCAGCGATGATAAAAACGCAGATGCGCTTGATTATGCTATGTCAAACAAAACTATGGTTATGATAGTTAGCTCAAAATCCGAATTTAAGGGACAAAGAAACTTTGATGGAATTTATGATGCCGGTGTTATCGGAAATATCATAAGAAAAGTTTCTCTACCTGACGGGAGAATTAAAATTTTATTTCAAGGGGCGTCAAAAGGTAGAATTCTAACTCCTATCGGCATAAATCCGCTTATAGCAACCGTTGATATAATACACGAAAAAAGACCAAGCGATCAGCAAATCGACGCACTTTTAAGCGTTTTAAAAGAAAAAACCAAAACACTATCAACGCTTACTCATTTTTTTCCAAATGATTTGCTTAAAACTATTGAAGAAAGCAGCGACGCTGTGCGAATTTGCGATTTGATTTGCAGTGCATTACGCCTTAAAAAGCAAGTTGCTTACACTTTTTTTGTAGAAAAAGATTTAGATAAACGAATTTTTAGCCTGATTGACTACATTAACGATGAAATCGAAACTCATCGCTTAGAAAAAGAGATAAAAAGCAAGGTTCATTCTAAAATCGACAAAAACAACAAAGAGTATTTTTTAAAAGAGCAGTTAAGGCAAATTCAAAAAGAGCTAGGTTCAGACGCCGATAGAGAAGTCGAAATCGAAGAATATCGCAATAAACTTGAAGCAAAAAAGAAATTTTTAAACGACGAAGCCTATAAAGAAATAAAAAAACAAATCGATAAATTTGCAAGAGTTCATCCCGATTCTGCTGACGCGGGAGTTTCGCAAAGCTACCTTGACTGGGCGCTTGAAGTGCCGTTTGAAAAGCTTTCAGCTAAAAAACTTTCTATCGAAGATGTTAGCAAACAGCTAAATAAAGATCACTATTCGCTTGAAAAGCCAAAAGAACGCATTGAAGAGTATTTTGCTTTAAAAGAACTGCTTGAAATGCGTGGAATAGATAAAAAAATCAACAATGGTGCGATTTTGTGCTTTTATGGACCACCGGGCGTGGGAAAAACAAGTCTAGCAAATTCGATCGCAGTTGCCTTAAAAAGGGAGCTTATCCGTATCGCTCTTGGGGGACTTGAAGATGTAAATGAACTTCGGGGACACAGACGAACCTACATAGGTGCGATGCCAGGACGCATAGTGCAAGGTCTAATCGAAGCAAAACAGATGAACCCTGTTATGGTGCTTGATGAAATCGATAAGGTTTCAACTTCATATAAAGGCGATCCGACGGCAGTTTTACTTGAAATTTTAGATCCCGAGCAAAACTCAAATTTTAGAGATTATTATTTGAATTTTAATATCGATTTAAGCAAAATCGTTTTTATCGCAACGGCAAATGATATTTCATCGATTCCACCTGCTTTGCGCGATAGAATGGAATTTATCGAGCTTAGTTCTTATACGCCACAAGAGAAATTTCAAATCGCAAAAAACTATTTGATTCCACAAGAGTTGCAAAAACACGGACTAAAACCAAACGAAGCTACGATAAACGCATCAGCCTTGCAACTAATCATACAAGAATATACACGCGAAAGCGGAGTGCGAAATTTGCGACGCCAAATCGCAAATATTTTCCGTAAAATCGCCGTAAAAATTCTAAAAGAAAAGGAATTTATAAAATTTACGGTTACAACTAAAAATTTGAGCGAATTTTTAGATAAAAAAGTTTTTGAGATCGATGAAGTGTCAAAACACGATGAAATCGGTATCGCAAACGGCTTGGCATGGACAAGTGTCGGTGGCGATGTCCTAAAAATCGAAGCAATAAAAATCAAAGGCAAAGGAAGCTTAACGCTAACAGGGCATTTAGGCGATGTTATGAAAGAATCAGCCCAAATCGCATTTAGCGTAACAAAGGTTTTGCTTGATAACAAAAAAATCAAATTTGCAAATTCGCAAGATAAAAAAGAGCAAATTTACAATGAATTTGATATACATTTGCATGTCCCAGAAGGTGCCACGCCAAAAGACGGACCAAGCGCAGGTATCACCATGACAACGGCGATTGCGTCCATTTTAACCGGACGAAAAGTAAAAGCAAATTTAGCCATGACCGGCGAAATCACACTTAGCGGAAAAGTCTTAGCCATAGGCGGTTTAAAAGAAAAACTGATTGCGGCACACAAAGCTAAAATTAAAGAAGTTTTAATCCCAAGGAAAAATTTCGAGCGAGATTTGGACGAAATTCCAAGCGAAGTAAAAGATGAAATGAAAATTTACCCGGTAGAAAAAATCGAAGATGTATTAAAATACGCTCTTGTTTAAGAGCGTATTTTTTAATTAAAATATAATTTAGAATATTTTTTTACCAAAAACTTTTTTAAGTGCTTGGTAAATTTTAGTCCAAACTCCTGCACTTTCGTAAAGTTTTTGCACAAATTCATCGTAAGTAATGTTATTTGCTTCAAGAAACCCTTTTAAATATACCAAACTAGCGTCCATACCTTGTTCTTTTTCGATTTCAAGCAGTTTTGCATAGATTGGCTCCATTGCTTCTATTGCTTTTCTAGGAGCTGGCATACGATATGCAGTATGCTCTATGATTTTGCCTGTTGCACGGTCATAATGTGGCTCAAAATCGGTAATAACCCAGTAATATCTGCCGTCTTTTGCCAAATTTTTCACAACGGCTTTAAAATTATTTCCATCGCTTATGCGATCCCACATCAGCTTAAATGCGATTTTTGGCATATCTGGATGGCGAACTATATTATGTGGCTGATTCATTAACTCTTCATTTGAATAGCCACAAACTTCGCTAAAATAGTCATTTGCATATGTGATAATGCCTTTATCGTCAGTTTTGGAGATAATAATCTTTTTTGGATCAAGTTTAATCTCTTCATTTTTAGGCTGCGGTCTTACCATAAAAAACTCCTTGTAATTTTTATGATGTAAATAAATTTTTCGTCGCAATTTTAGCATATTTTTATAAAAGTATGCTAAAATTCAAGGATACTTTTATCAGTCGTAAGAGGAGGCCCGCTTTGACAAAAGATACGACGATACGAACGGTTGAAAAATTTATGAATTCGCAAGATATGCTTATGCTTCGCATTAAAAAAGGAGTTTTTGATGACGGAGCAAAAAACTTGGATCAAATTTTAGTGCCGTTTGAACAATTTATTGAATTTTTAAAATCACCGGAAAACAATCTTTTAAATCTGCTTGGAACTTTAACCTATAATAGTATTTTAAGCTACGCACAAGACGGCTTATCAAAATGTCAAAGAATTTACGATACTTTTTTTGTAGTAAGTAGCGGACTTTTTGGCAAAAAAATCAAATTTATTGAACCGAGCCAAGTCGATTTAGAAAAAGCAAAGTCTTATTATAAAGATTTGACAACCATAAATGACAAAATGAACGAATACCTAAAAATAGGACTTCAAAGACTTCACAGTCTAGATGTGGATAAATTTCAAGGTTGATTTTATTATTTAAAAAATTTAAAAAAGGCGAAGTGATAAATTTAAATTCACTTCGCCTTTTTTTGTTTTTAGAATTTGTAAATTTATTTGCTATTTTCAGCTCTGTATTTAGCTAAATATGCATGAATTTCATCTTTTACACGCAATTTTTCTTTTTTTAACGAATCATATTCAAAATCGCTAACATGAAGTCTTCCTTCTGCTATGTCAGCAACTTTATGATCAAGCTCGTCGTGTCTTTTAAAAAGTGCGTCAAAGTGCGCATCTTTGCCTTTTAGTTCAGTGATTAAATCTCTGTATTCGTGTAACATTTTTTATCCTTTCATTAAATTTGACTTATTTTATCCAATTTGCACTTAAAAGATAGTTATGAGCGGTAATCTGCGTTGATTTTTACATAATCATAGCTCAAATCGCACCCGTAAGCACTAAATTTGCCCTGCCCTACGCCCAAATCACAGCTTATTTTAAAACTATCTTTTTGCATAACTTTGTGTGCTTGTTCTTCCCTTTCAGCCGTAAGCTCGGTATTAAATTTATCATAAACTAGCACATCGTCGTATTTTATAACCAGTTTTAACTCATCGCACTCTACACCACTGGCTCCGATAGTAGAAGCGATTCGCCCCCAGTTTGGATCTTCGCCAAAAATCGCAGTTTTAACAAGCGGCGAATTTGATAACGCTTTTGCAGCAATTCTTGCTTCATTGTCATCTTTTGCACCACTTACTTCAAAGCAAACGACTTTATTTGCCCCTTCACCGTCTTTGACTAACATCAAAGAAAGCTCTTTTGTAATCATATTTAAAGCTGTTTTAAACGCCGTTTTGTCGTAACTTTTGAGCCCGCTTGAAAGTAGCATAACAGTGTCGTTTGTGCTAGTATCGCCATCGACACTTACGCAGTTAAAGCTTTGCTCAACTGCTTCACGCAAAAGCTCGTCCATATCGCTTTGCGGAATTTTAGCGTCTGTTGTGATATAGCAAAGCATTGTAGCAAGAGCCGGGTTTATCATACCTGCTCCTTTACAAATTCCTGCTATGCAAAATTTCTCTTTGTTTTCAAGCTCCACGCTAAAAGCGAGTTCTTTTTTGAAAGTGTCGGTTGTCATTATTGCAGTGGCGACATTATGCGAATTTCGTGCGTTAAAATCGAATTTATCAAACGCAGCGATGATTTTATCTTTTTTTAGTCTATAACCGATAACGCCCGTTGAACTCATAATCGGATTGTTTAAATTTATCTTTTTTCCCAAATTTGCAAAAAGCTCGTCAATGTCGCTAACTCCGTTTTCGCCTGTCATTGCGTTTGCATTTTTTGAATTTAGTAAAATAAAATTTGATTTGAAATTTTTTGGATATTTTCTAAAATGTTTGATTGGCGCAGCGGCAAATTTATTGCTCGTAAAAATCGCGCTCACGCTAAAAGGCTCGTCAGAGCGAATAAATCCTAAATCGTTTCCTTCTTTTTTAAAGCCTGAATTTACGCCGTCAAAAAAGAAGCCCTGCACATTTTCAAGCCCCCCTTTTAGCGAAATTATATCAAACATATTTCATCTCCTGCGGTTTATACTTGCTGTTTATGAGTTTTTTTGTCGCCATAATGCCCTCAGCCGTACCGATAACTAAAAACTTCACGCCCGTTCCTATCAAGTAATCCCCGTTTGGCATAGGCGTAAATTTATTATTTGGCTCTTTGATTCCCACGACATCGGCATTTGTCATCTCTCTAAGTTTTGTTTCTTTTAGGCGTTTAAAACGAATCCACGAATATTCAGGAATTTCGATCTCTTCAATGTCAATCGGCGAATCTTTTTGATACAAAAATCTCTCCAAAATATTTTCCATATCCGGGCGAACGCTAACAGCTGAAAGGCGTTGTGCGGCTAGTTTTGACGGCGATACGACTGAATTTGCACCAAGTTTTTTAAGTTTTTCTATATCATTTTGCGTATCTGCACTAGTCATTATGAAATATGGCGTCCTGCCAAGCTCTTTTTCATAAAGCCTAACAACCGAGATTATAGCGATATTATCGGCTAAATTTGGACTTAGAGTTATAACGCATTTTGCACTTGAAAGGTGAGCTTTTAAAAGCGTATTTTCCATGTGTGGTTCGCCGATGATAAAATACGGATAGCTGTTTTCTTCGGCGATTTGCGCCAAATTTGGATTATTGTCGATTACCACAAAAGGAATATGATTTGCTCTAAATTCTTTTGCAAGCTCAGCAGAATAAATATTGTCATAGCAGATGATAAAATGATTTTTTAGCCTTGCGATATTATTTATCATATTTCTCTCCCTAATTAAGTTTAAAAGTATTCCCTTTTGGATAACCTCAACAACGACACCCAGACAAAATGTAAAAGTCCCAAAGCCCATTAAAATAAAAACTATGGTAAAAATTCGCCCTGCATTTGAAATCGGAGCGACTTCGGTAAAACCAACGGTTGTAAATGTCATACCTGCTTGATAAAAAGCGTCTGCTAACGAAAACCCTGCGATAAAAATATAACCCAAAGTTCCGATTAACATCATTAAGATTATAAGGATTAAAGGTAGTCTAAAAGCTTTTAATTGGTCGTAAATTTCTGAATTTAAGTCAATGTCCGGCTTAGTAGAGCCGGACCAGTTGAGGAATTTTTTAACTTTGTCTGCAAAAGACATAGTTTCCTCTTTTTTGCACTATTTAGATTGTTTTTTCATCGTTCTTAAAGTCGATGCAGCAACTTTAATTCTTTTTGTTGTTCCGTCTTCCAAAGTTACGCGGATTGTGCGTAAATTTACTTGGAATTTCTTTTTTGTTCTATTGTTTGCGTGGCTTACGCTGTTGCCTACTTGCGCGCCTTTTCCTGTGATAGCACATCTTCTTGCCATGATATTTTCCTTTTGAATTTAAGTTAAACGGGGATTATAGCCAAAAAAAGTTCAAAATTTACTTAAACAAAGCCGTAGTAAATTTGCAAATTTAAAAACAATTGCGATTTTAAATTCGCAAATTTTAAATTTTATTGAATTTTATGCCTTGTAAAGGTAAAATTACGCAAAAATTTAAAAATAAGGAAATTTTATGTATGTAGCTCCTAGCATTTTATCGGCTGATTTTGGGAGATTAAACGAAGAGATTACAAAAGTTTGCGAAGCAGGAGCCGACCTTATCCATGTCGATGTCATGGACGGACATTTTGTGCCAAATCTCACAATCGGACCGCTTGTTGTAAAATCCGTCGCCAAAGTCGCAACCAAGCCACTTGATATTCACTTAATGGTGCAAAATAACACTTTTTTTGCCGACCTTTTTTTGCCGTTAAAACCTAAATTTTTAAGCTTTCATATCGAAGAAGAAAAACACCCGCTTCGCTTGATTGACTATATTCGTAAAAACGGGGTAAGTCCAGCCATCGTGCTAAATCCGCACACGAGCGTTTCTAGCCTAGAATACATCATAAACGAAGTCGATATGGTGCTTTTAATGAGCGTAAATCCGGGCTTTGGGGGGCAAAAATTTATCCCGTCGGTCTTGCGAAAAATTTCAGAACTTAGAAATTTGATAGAAAAAACAAATTCAAAATGTATGATCGAAGTTGATGGTGGAGTAACCGGCTTAAATATCGCTGAAATCGATGAAGCAGGAGCCGACATCGTGGTGGCAGGAAACTACATTTTCTCATCAAATGACTACGCCGAAGCGATAAAAGCGTTAAAAATTTGAGCGAAAGAGCAAATTTGAACCAAAAAATAGAAAATTTGATAAATTTAATCGCTTCAAAAAGCATAAATTATCACGATTTTATCGGCATTGCAAACGGCATTGATGATATAAAAAACCTTTTTGACCCAAAAGATTTTTCTATGTGGCACACGCTAGGGCTTCCTGTGATGAAGCTTGATAACGGCAAAATCACGCTAAAAAGCCGTGAAACGGACATTTGCGATGA
Organism: Campylobacter sp. CN_NE2; assembly: GCF_027797465.1. Classification (NCBI taxonomy): domain Bacteria; kingdom Pseudomonadati; phylum Campylobacterota; class Epsilonproteobacteria; order Campylobacterales; family Campylobacteraceae; genus Campylobacter; species Campylobacter sp. CN_NE2. The sequence goes on from NZ_CP115608.1 coordinate 674,653, forward strand.
GACATTTTGTTTTGTCGATATTGAGACCACGGGCGGCACAAAAGACGGGCAAATCATCGAAATCGGTGCTTTAAAAGTGCGTGGCGGCGATATAATCGGCAAATTCGAAACTTTTGTGAAAGCCGAAGCGATACCCCAAAACATAACCGAGCTAACGGGCATTACGCTTGAAGATGTAGCAGGCGCACCGAATTTGGCAAGTGTTTTGGAGAGTTTTAGGCTGTTTTTGGGCGAAGCAGTTTTCGTAGCACACAATGCAAAATTTGATTACGGATTTATTAGCCACAGCCTTGAAAAATTGGGCTTTGGAATGCTTCTAAATTTACGAATTTGCACGATTGATTTAGCTAGACGGACGATTCCGTCACAGAGATACGGACTAAGTGCGTTAAAAGAGCTTTTGGGCGTTCAAAATACGCACCACAGGGCTTACAGCGACGCCGTTTCGTGCTATGAAATTTTCAAACACGCCCTAACGCAAATCCCGTGGAGCGTGCAAACCACTACCGATTTAATCCAATTTAGCAAAACGGCAAAGTCGGTGGTTTTACCAAAGACTCTGCCAAGCGAGAATTTATAAATTTAGTAAATTCTCAGTGCAGTATTGCGATGGATTATTCTGTTGCTTTATCTTTTACTTTTTTGATTTTCTTTACAGGTTTGCTGTTTTGGGCATTTGATTTTGCTTTATCAAGTTTTAAGGTCTCTTTCTTGACCTTTTCTTTTGCATTTTTAACATTTCTCTCTTTGTTATATCCCTTTTTTGCCTTTTTTAACATTTTGTCTATATTTTCATTTTTGATAACATTATCTGCCAAATCTTTTAATTCTTTGGTTTTGTAGCTATTCAATTTTCTACCGCTTCTAAAAATTTTTGTCATAATTTGCAAATAAACATATCCACTAACTAATGTTAAAGCATATGCAACTGCACCAGCTATTACACTTGCACCAACCGAACCAATAAATGGTATAAAAGAAAGTGCGCCAGTTACAATTACACTACCCACGGCATATCCAGCTATATTTGTGGCTACTCCGGAAGCCAATGTTTTTAAGATATTATCTGACAATTTCAAACCTAATTTATCATTTATTCTTGCATACATGCTCCAAATAAACCCAACACAGGTTACCACAAGCGCAGCACCACCGACACCGGGTATCCAACCACTAGCTACGCTAGCAGCAGTTGCACCTTTGGCGTGAAATTTAACAATATCAACTATATCAGACGGAAGAATGTCTTCGGCTAAATGTTTGTCTGTTTCTTCAATTATTTTTATAAGATTACTAGCCCCAGTGAATAAAAAACTATCAAAATCTTCCATAAATTATCACCTTAAATTTTGTTTTTCTAAAATTTTAATAACTTTGTTTATTTTCACTTCATCACAATGCTTTTTATCGTTTTTCAGCAAAGATTTCAAAAAATCTATTGCAAAAATATCAGGAATTCTGACATATCTTTTGCTTGGATAGCCTACTTTACTAGGATTGCCTTTTTTTGTAATGCACCAATGAATACCAACAGAATGTTTTTCATCTTCTGGCATTTGCCCTTCCGCCACTCCACAAACAACATAAAATTCACTACTTTTATATAACGAGTAAAAATCATCGCTATTTTCATACGGATAAAATTTATCACACTCCATTGTTATTGCTCCCTTATAGAAATTTTTAATTATTATACAACAAATATTTTAAAAAACATAATATTTATGCTTTTTAAAATAAAAATAGCTAAATATTATGCTGTTAGATTTTAAAAACATTTTTTATAAGCTTTTCGCAAAAAAAGTAGGTGAAAAATGACAAAACGAGATATTGCTGGTTTTCTTGGTGTAAATGTGCAGACTTTGCGAAACTGGAAAAAGACTAGACCGAATTTATACCGAATTATTATGCAAGGACTGGCGATTGATGATATTATCGCTAAAAGCAAACAAAACCACGACGAACTCTGCAAAATCGCTAAAAAATTTGATAAAAAAGATTAAAAAATAATCACAAATAAAACTTACTTCAACTTCTCAAACAAATTTATCGCAAATTCATCGAATTTTTTGCCTTTTAAGTGTGCTTTGCAAAATTCGACTATCAGTCCGTGAAATAGTGCAAATGCGCCGTTTTCGTCGTTTGAAAAATTATCATAGCGAGAATTTGCTAGTTCAAAAACTTCGCCAAAATTTAGGCTTTCCAACCACTCTTTGCACTCGTCATAACACTCAAATTCATAGTCAAAATACCCTAAAATTCGAAGCGTGTAGCTATCGACGACCATTACGGGTTTTTCACACGCATAGCACAAAATATCATCGCAAGTTTCTGCGCCTATGCCTTTTTGGCGTATCAGCCACTCTCTACTAACACCAAATTTAAAGCTCTCAAAGTCGCCAAATTCATCTAAAATCGCCTTGCAAAGCGAGTTTAGCCGTTTTGCTTTTTGATTATAAAATCCGCTTGATTTGATAATTTCTGCCAAATTTGCCACTTCTAAATTTGCGATTTTTTGCAAATCCAAAAGCCCAAATTTCCTTAAATTTTCAAGTGCGAGTTCGGCATTTTTCCAGTTTGTGTTTTGGATCAAAATCGCTCCGACAACGACTTTAAATTCGCCAAAACCTTTCCACCAGCGAAAATCGCTAAATTCGGTGCAATCAAAAAGTGCCCCAAAAAGCTCGGTGCTAGTCATCACAAAAACTCGCTTTTATAGGCTAGATAAAACTGCTTTGCGACCCGACCGCTTCTACTTGCGCGAAGCATAGAAAACTGCTTTGCGCTCTCGTGCAGGGCAGTCCGATCGCCTTTAAATTCGCTAAAATAATTATCCACAATTTGCAAATAATCATCAAAATTGCCCTGATAAAAACTAAGTTGAAGCCCAAAGCGATCGCTTAGCGAAATTCGCTCATTTACGGCATCGCCGTAGTGAATTTCATCTTGCGTGATACTTACTTCTTGGTTGTCTTTGACATATTCGCTTAGCAGATGACGGCGGTTTGAAGTGGCATACATAAGCGCGTTTGTAGGGGCTTTTTCTAGGCTTCCTTCTAGCATTGGTTTTAGATATTTATAGCTGTCATCGCCGTTTTCGAAGCTCAAATCATCGCAAAAAATGATAAATTTAAACGGAATTTTGCGAATTTCGTCAAGTATATCGACCAAAAACTGCAAATCGCCTTTTGAAATCTCAATCACACGCAAATTTTTATCAAAAAATTCGGTGAAAATCGCCTTGCAAAGGCTAGATTTCCCACACCCTCTCTCGCCCCACAAAAGTGCGTGGTTTCCGCCTTTATCAGCCAAAAAATTCTCTGTGTTTTTCAAAAGTGCGTTTTTTTGAAAATCAATGCCAACTAGCGAATTTAGAGCAACAAAATCAATGTCGCTAATAGCTTTTAGCGAATTTGAATTCGAGCGAAATGCCGCTGCTTTGGTATTTTCCCAATCGATTTTTAAATTTAACATTTTTTGCCTTTTTTGTTTTAAATTTACGCATTTTAGCATTATAATCATAAATTTTTAAAATTTGCGAATTTTTGAGATAACAAATTAAGCTATATCGTAAATTTAATCACTGGCGATTGCCACGAATTTTTGCTATCGCAAAAATTCTCGCAATGACAATGGGAGCAAATTTGAATTTACAAAACAATTAAACCTAAATTTGAACGACTTATGCCGACGATTTCGCACCAAATTTGCATAAGATAAGACTTATTTCGTCTATCGTTGCAAATTTGGTGCGAAAGCTAGGCTCATTTCAATCTACAAAAAGAAAACCAAAATCTAAATTTTATTCAAAACACTTTTTTCACACTTTCGCAGATAACTAAGGGTCTCGTCCAGCACATCATCATCATCGCGCGTCCTAGCCTTTAAGCGAATTTTCTCGCCGTTACTTTGCGTGATTAAAATATTTTCGTCAATACTTGAAATCGCCTTTATACCGCAGTTTTGAGCTAAAACTTTAATCACCATCAAATCTATAAATTGTTTAGTATAAGTATCAGCCCTACCAAATCTATCTTCAATCTCGCCAAAAATTTCATACACACCAGCCGTATCTTCGCACTTGCTAAGACGACGATAAATGTCAAGGCGAAGCCTATCATGCGGGATAAAGTCCGAATTTAAAAAGGCATTTACCGAAATTTTAAGCTCAACTTCACTAGCCACATTTTTTTGGTTCATTAGCTTATTTATCTCATCTTCGAGCATTTTTAGATACAAGCTATATCCGATAGCTTCGATATGTCCGCTTTGCGCTTCGCCTACTAGGTTTCCGCCACCCCTGATTTCAAGGTCGTGGTAGGCTAGAACCGAACCGCTTCCTAAAAATGAGTTGCTCTCTAATGCCACAAGGCGTTTAAGCGCGTCCGAGCTAAGCTCAGATTTATCATCAATCAAAAAGTAGCAAAAGCCCTGTTTGTCGCTTCGTCCGACCCTGCCACGAAGCTGGTGCAAGTCGGCAATGCCAAATTTATTCGCACTTTCGATGATAATCGTATTAACGCTTGGCATGTGAATTCCGCTTTCTACGATACTGGTGCAAAGCATTAGATCATATTTTTTATCCATGAAATTTATAATTTCATCTTCTGTTGTTTTTGGATCTATTTTTGAGTGAAGCACCAAAATTCGCAAATTCGGCAAAATTTTTAAAAGCTCTTTTTTTGTTTTTTCAATCGTTGCTATGTGATTATGCACGAAAAAGACCTGACCGCCACGACGAAGCTCCCTTAAAATCGCTTCTTTGATGATTTTTTCGTCATATTCTTTAACAAGAGTTCTAACATCAACCCTATCAAGCGGTGGTGTAAGAAGTGTGCTATAAGTTTTAATCTTACTCAAAGCCATATTTAGGCTTCTTGGAATCGGGGTTGCCGACATTGATAAAAGGTGCGAATTTAGCGATTTTTCTTTTAATTTTTCTTTTTGTTTAACGCCAAATTTATGCTCTTCGTCGATGATAATAAGTCCTAAATTCTTTGGGTTTAAATTTAAAAGCGAGTGCGTTCCTACGCAAACGAGCGGAGTTTTTTCGCTAATTTTTTTTAAAATTTCGCTTTTTTGTTTTGTGGTTGTGAAGCGATCAAGTTTAAAAACAGGAATATCAAATTCTTTAAATCTAGCGCTTAGTGTCGCGTAGTGTTGCGAACTAAGCAAAGTCGTCGGCACGAAAAATAACGCAGAATAGCCACTTTTAATGGTGGCAAAAATGGCGTTCATGGCAACTTCTGTTTTGCCAAAACCGACATCGCCGCTAAGCAGTCTATCCATAACCTTTCCGCTTTTTAAATCGGCAAAAATCTCGCTAACGGCTTTTTCTTGGTCTTTTGTGTATTCAAAACCGCTTTTGGCAATAAAATTTGCGTAATTTTCATCACTATTTTTTATAACCACGCCCTTAACTAGCTCGCGTTTTGCCGCCATTTGGATAATTTTTGAAGCGATTACAAAAAGTTTTTCACGCACTTTTTCTTTGATTTTTGCAAAACTTGCCTTGCCGAGCCTATCTACGCTTATAACACCACCACTGGCGATATAGCGGTCTATCTTATCAAGGTGTTCGACAGGCAATAAAAGCTTATCGTCATTTTGGTAAATAATGCTTACAAACTCCCTACTTCGCCCTAGCACGGTGATTAGTTCAAGTCCTGCAAATTTGCCGATACCATAGTCTTCATGCACGACAAAATCGCCGATATTAAGCTCATCGACGGCTAAATTCGACTTGCGAATTCGCTTTTTAGCACCCTGTTTGTTTAGTGAAATGATGATTTCATCAGACGAGATTAAATTTATTATATACTCAGCGTTTATAATCTCGATATTTTCATATTTTTTGATTTCAAAAGGTTCTATTAGTGCCTGATTTCGAGCGATTAGTTTGATTTTTGTATTTTTGTGAAATTCAAAAAATTCATTGCTTGGCGTAATGCTTAAATTTTTATATTTTTTAGCTTCGGGCAGTATCGCTAAGCTTTTTAAAAAATCTAAATTTCTCTCGGTAAAAATCTCGTTTTCGTCAAATTTGCGAGTTAAAATGCACTCAAAAACTTCGAAATAATCGATAAATCCGTCAATAAACCAAAAGCCGAGTGAATTTAAATCATTTATTAGATTATCGCTTTTAAAATTTGCGATTTTCTCGCCGACTTTTTCAAATTCGCTCCAGTTTAAATTCGCCAAAAACGGCGTTATTTCGATACTTTCTAGCTCATCTTTTTCGCTTTTTTGAGTTAGCGGATCAAAATATCTAATACTTTCAACCAAATTATCATCGAGCAAAATTCTCACGCCGAATTCCGAATTTAAAGGAAAAATATCGATGATTTCGCCACGAAAACTTGCTTCGCCTTTTGTGCTAGTGATTTCAACGATACTATAACCAAGCCGTAAAATCTCATCTTGCACTGCATTTAGCTCGATTTCATCGCCAAATTTTATGCTAAATGATTTTAAATGCTGTGCGCTTGGAAGCTTGTTTAAAAGCGTTCTAATGGGAGAAATGATGATTTTTTTATCGCTTTTATCTTTGTAAAAGCTAGATAATACACTGCTGATTTGAACCAATTCGTCATAAAAACTTCGCAAATCGTCGCCAAAATTTGCACGAAAATCGGGCAAAATATAGGTATTAAAGCCTAAAAATTTGGTAACTTCTCCACATAAAAAGGCTTCTTTGTCATCATCGCAAACCAAAATTTGTTTGGAATTTAAACTAAAATATTCAAAAACTTTATCTTGCATTATCTGCCTATTTTAGCCGTTGCGTTGGCTAGTTCTTGCCATGAGACGGTCGGTTCAAGAGATGAGATTGTGCTAAAATTATTTTTATTCCACGCCATAAAATTTGCAGGATTTACCGTGCGACCTAAAAATCTTACTTCATAGTGCAAATGCGGTCCCGTGCTATAACCTGTATTTCCGCTAAAACCGATAATCTCGCCCTTTCTGACCCATTTTCCTGCACTTACGACGCTTTGAGCGTATAAATGCCCGTAATAAGTCTTAAAGCCGTAGTTGTGCGAAATAATGACCAAATGTCCGTATCCCGTGCCTGAATTTCCTGCAAATTCGACAAATCCGTCGGCGGTTGCGTAAATTTCAGTCCCCACACTAGCCCTTAAATCAATGCCGTGGTGCATTTTTTCGGTTTTGCTGATTGGGTGAATTCTATTTCCGTATTGGCTTGTAACACCTTTATATTTTATCGGAAGCCCGTTAGGAACGGCACTTAAAATAAAATCGATTTGATTTGTGGCTATATTTAAATTCGCTGTTTTTTTAGCTGCAAGTTCGTTTTTGGCTTCATTTAAAGCCGCCATAATCTGCAAATTTGCTATTTTTTCATTATTTTCATCAAGCGATTTTATGATTTCACTACCTTCGCTTTGAAGTTTTAAATTTTGTGCCGAAAGCTCGGTATTTTGGGCAAATAAAGTTTTTGCTAGTTCTGAAAGTTCTTTGTTTTTTGAATATAAATTAAAAATCGCATAGATTAAAATTATCAAAAAAAAGACAAAAAAAGCAATCAAAATTTTAATCTGAAAGCCGAAATTTTCGGAAAAACTATAAGTTTTTTTGCCGCCTACTCCGCTAAAAGTTATCTTTGTTTTTTTCAAAATTTACCTTTTTTATAGAATTTTAAAAAATTTTCTACTAGATAAAACGAGCCAAAAACGAGATAATTTTCATCTTTTTGCAAATTTGTAAATTTTGTGTGCTGAATTTTAAATTCATCCAAAACCTGCGTGATTTTTTCGCCGCCAAGTTCGCGCTCATCGCTATCATAATCAAAAATTTCAACCCTTTTTACGATAGGTTTTAAAATCTCAAAAATCGCCCTTATATCTTTATCTGCAAAAGCGTTGTAGATTAGCACTACTTTTTGCCCTGCAAACTCCTTTAAAATCGCTTCGGCAGCTAGCTCATTATGCCCTACATCGATAGTTAAATTTGGCGTGATTTTTTCAAGTCTGCCGTGCATTTTTAGTTTTTCTAAATTTGCTAAATTTATATTTTTATTAAAAAATTTTGCTCCTGCGTAAGCAAGGGTTAAATTTGAAATTTGAAAATCGGCATATCCTTGTTTTTTGATATATTTTTTAACTTCATTTTTATCAAATTCGCTTAAAAATTCATTAGCAAATTTCAAATTTGCTCCGTTTTTTTCGGCGATTTGTTTTGCTATTTTAACTGAAACTTCGTTCATATCGTCGTTTAAAATGGCGTTTTTTGCCATATTTATAAGTTTTGTGTGTGAGATTTCTTCTAAATTTGACCCAAGCATTGGAATATGATCGGTGCCGATCGGCGTAAAAAGCGATAAGACTTTTTCATACTGCGAAGTGGCGTCAAATTCTGCTCCCATACCTGCTTCAAATATGCAATAATCGCACTCTTTAAACAAAATTCCTGCTAACAAAGTAGCATACTCGAAATACGACAAACTAGTTTTAAATTCATCGCTTAAAATTTCTTGCAAAACTTCGTGAGCGTTTTCTAGCTCGGCATCTGTCGCATCGCAACCATTTAAATAAAATCGCTCGTTAAATTTAAAAATGTGCGGACTTGTATAATGCCCTACTTTTGCACCGGTGGTTTCTAAAATTTGCGCTAAAAACCTGCCCGTGCTTCCTTTACCGTTAGTTCCTATAACCTGCACGACATTTTTTAAACCCAAATACTCTTTTACGCTTTCAAAAGCTCTTGGAAACCTAGCATAATCAATCTTTTTGTAAAAAATCGGTTTGTTTTTTAGATAGTTATCTAGTTTTTGCAATATTTAAGCCCTTTACCGCCAAAGCCGAAATAAACTCGTCAAATGCTTGGCGAGATGAATTTTCAATCGCTTCATAGCGATCTTTATCGCTAATAACGCTCATCGTATCGCGTGAGGATTTTACAAGTTTGCTAACCTTAAAATCGTAATCCCCTACGCAATCTTTGCTAAAAATTTCGCCATTAGATAGCGTTGTTTTAAAATTTAGCGTTAAATTTGTGCGAAATGTCGTAATATAGCCAAATTGATCGTAAGCCAAAGCAGAAAAAGAGAGCTTTTTAATACTAGCTATGATTTGCGTATCGGCACTTTTTTTATCAGCCAAATTTCGCTCTAGTCGTTGCACGATACCAGTTTTAACGGCATCTTTAATCGCAACCGTATTTTGCGGATCGGTTTTACTCATAACAACATCGACAAAAACGGAATTTGGCATAATGTCATTAACTATCTTTGAAGTCGGCTTATAACCGCAACCTACAACGAAAACCAAACAAAAAATAGTTAAAATTTTTCTCATTTTTTCCTACTTGATAACCAAATTTACAAGTTTATTTTTGACATAAATTTCTTTTATTATGCTCTTATCTTCAAGCCATTTTGCTACGCTTTCTTTGGCAGTTTTTAAAATTTCATCTTCGCTTAAATCAGCTCCAACTTCGATTTCAGAGCGTTTTTTGCCATTAACCGTAACGGCTAGGACGATGCTATCTTTTACAAAAACTTCTTCGCAAATTTTAATTTTTGTAAAATTTGCTCTTTTGAATAAATTTTCGCTTAATTCACTAGCAATGTGCGGCACGATTGGTTCAAGCAAATTTAAAATCACAAAATAGCCCTCGGTAAAAACTTCTTTGTTATTTTGCGAATTTAGCGCATTTAAGGCTTCCATACACGCAGCTATTAAGGTATTAAAAGCAAAAGTTTTTGTATAAACTTCGTGCGATTTTTTAAGCGCTTCATAAACTTTAAGTCTTGCATATTTTTCATCTTTATTCAAATTTTCGTGCGAAATTTGCGGAATTTGCGTAGTTTTAACAACACTTTCGCTTCTATCATAAAGACGATTTAAAAATTTATAAGCGCCCTCGACTGCGCTATCGTTCCACTCTAATTCTTTTTGCGGTGGTGCAGCAAATAAAATAAAAAGTCTAGCCGTATCGGCGCCGTATTTAGCGATAATATCATCAGGATCGACCGTGTTGCCTTTTGATTTGCTCATTTTTGCGCCGTCTTTTAAGACCATGCCTTGTGTCAAAAGTCTAGCAAATGGCTCGTTATCGCGCAAATAACCCAAATCTCTTAGCGCCTTTTGGAAAAATCTAGCGTAAAGTAGGTGCAAAATGGCGTGTTCGATACCGCCGATATACTGATCTACGCTCATCCAGTAATTCACACTTGTCTTATCAAATGCTTTTTCTTGCCACGATTTTTCATCACTTGCATATCTTGCAAAATACCAACTACTTTCAAAAAATGTATCAAGCGTATCTGTTTCACGCACGGCATTTTTACCACATTTTGGGCATTTGCAGTGCTTCCAGCTTGGGTGTTTATCAAGCGGATTTCCAAGACCTGTGATTTCAACATCATCAGGCAAAGCCACAGGCAAATTTGATAAATTTTCACAAACCAAACCGCAACTATCGCAATGCACCATAGGAATCGGCGCTCCCCAGTAGCGTTGGCGTGAAACTCCCCAGTCGCGAAGTTTGAAATTTACAACTCTTTTGCCGATTTTTTCATTTTCAAATTTTTCAATGATTTTAGTTTTTGCTATTTCGTTATCAAGCCCGTTAAATTCGTGCGAATTTACTAAAATTCCGCCTTCTGTGTAGGCGGAATTTTCTAAATTTGCATTGCCGTCTTTTGGTGCGATACTTTGTTTAATGCTAAGACCAAATTTTTTAGCAAATTCATAATCTCTTTCATCATGCGCAGGGACCGCCATAACAGCGCCGCCTCCGTATTCAGCTAAGACAAAATTTGCCATCCAAACAGGAATTTTCTCACCCGTTAATGGGTGCAAAACAAAAACGCCTAAATTAACGCCTTCTTTGTCTTTTGCTTGGCGTTCTCTTGGGCTTTGATTTAGTATTTCTTTGATTTTTTCTGTGGTTTTACTATCAAGTAAATTTTTTTCTAAAAGTTTTTTGACGACTGCGTGTTCTGGTGCAACGGCTGCATAGCTCATACCATAAATCGTATCAGGGCGAGTGGTAAATACGCTAAATCCGTCCATGCCGTCAAGTAAAATTTTGCTATGCTCGTCAAATTTAAAGCCAAATTCCAAACCTTCGCTTCGCCCAATCCAGTTTTCTTGCATGGTTAAGACTTGATTTGGCCAATTGCCTTCTAAATCTTTTAGACAATCAAGAAGTTCCTGTGCGTAAGCTGTGATTTTTAGGTAATATCCGGGCATTTCTTTTTGCACGACTTCATTGCCGCAACGCCAACACTTACCCTCTTCAACCTGCTCGTTAGCTAAAACCGTGCCGTCATGTTCGCACCAATTCACAATCGCAGATTTTCGGTAAATCAAGCCTTTTTCATACATTTTGATGAAAAATTCCTGCTCCCATTTTGTATAAAGCGGATCGGAGGTTGCTAGCATTCTACGGCGTGAAAATGAAAATCCTAAGCGATAAAGTTCATTTGTCATATAATCGATATTTTCATAAGTCCAGCTTTTTGGGTGAGTTTTATGCTTAATCGCAGCGTTTTCAGCTGGCATTCCAAAGCTATCAAAGCCGATTGGGTGTAGGACATTAAAATTTTCTTTTCTATAATATCTAGCTAATGCGTCGCTAATAGCGTAGTTTCGCACATGCCCCATGTGAATTCGCCCACTAGGATATGGAAACATTGATAAAATATATTTTTTTGGCAAAGAATAGTCATCTTTTGGCTCGTAAGCGTTTTCATTATCCCAATTTTTTTGCCATTTTAGTTCTATTTCCTTACTATCATAAGACATTTAAATTTCCTTAAAATTCATCTTTGCTTTTTGCTGATTCAACCACAATCAAAACAAGTGAAAATACATTTGCAATGGCTGCTCCGATTGCAAGTGAAGTTATGATTGAAAGATCACCCGGTTTTACGAGCATAAAAATAAAAGCAGGAATCAAGTGCAAATCTGCCACCAAAGAACTTGCAAAAAGTTCGGCTGAGAGCAAATTTCGCACGCCTACTTTTAAAAGAGTTGAAATCGCATTTACACTAGCCGCTACAAAAAGCAAAATTTCGCTTCTTTCGTATAAAAACCCTGCAATCGTAGTCAAACTCATAAGAGCGAAAAATATATAAACAACCTTTCCCCAGTTCATATTTGCTCCTTATACTGCGCCCTTTTCATACATAGCGCGAATTTTTTCTTTTTCTCTTACCCGTCTTTGTTTTTCGGCTAAGAAATTTCTATATTTTACCACATCGAATTTAAAGAAAATTAGCATAGGTGCAGCGATAAAAATAGAACTATAAGTTCCTATAATTACACCAACAAGCATAACAAGGCTAAATCCGTGTATCATCTCACCACCCCAAACAAACAAAATTATAACAACCATTAAAGTTGTAAAAGATGTAAGAAGCGTCCTTGAAAGAGTATGTGAGATAGATTCATCGATTACTTTTGCTACATCGGTTGCCTTTGAAGTGCGAACACCTTCGCGAATTCTATCAAATACGACAATGGTATCATTTAGCGAATAACCCAAAATCGTAAGAAGTGCCGCTAAAATTTCAAGGTTAAAATCGATTTGAAATAAAATTATAGCTCCAACAGCGATGATAATATCGTGAAATTCTGAGACAATAGCAGCTAAGGCAAATCTCCACTCAAAGCGAATGGCGATATAAATCAAAATCAAAATAAACGAAATGGTTACTGCCATAATGCCCTTTTGGCGAAGTTCGTCGCCGACTTTTGGTCCGACAATATCGACTTTTCGAATTTCAAAATTTCCCGTGCCTTTTAAAATTTCTTGTGCCATTAGACCCGGACTTTCGCCAAGTGAGCTAGTTGCACTAGCATATCTAATGGTAACTTCGCTATCGCTTCCAAATTCGGTTACATTTACGCCCGTAAATTTACCGGTTTCGTTAAATTTAGCTCTAATTACATCAAGCGGTGCTTTTTGGTCATATTTAACCTGAATAAGCGTTCCGCCACTAAAATCAATGCCGTAATTAAACCCTTTGTAAAAAAACAAAAACAAAGAACCAACCACCAAAATAAGCGAAACGGCAAATGCAATATACCTAAATTTCATAAATTCATAAATTTTATCTTTATCAAAAATTTGCATTATTTGCCCTTTCTTACTTTATAACCAAACCAAAACGGCGTATTTTTGCTCTTTTCGATTTTATCTACAAAAAGTTCAAACATTCCGTGTGTGCCTAAAATCGCCGTTATCATCGAAGCGATAATGCCGATACTCATAGTTACGGCAAAGCCTTTAACAGGACCTGTTCCATAAGCATAGAGTGCCGCCGAAGTTATAAGCGTAGTTATGTTTGCATCGATAATAGCACTCATAGCGTTATCATAGCCTTTTTGGATACTCTGCTTTATACTAGCGCCCGTTCGCAAAACTTCCCTAATCCGTTCATTTATAATAACATTTGCATCGACTGCCATACCGACGGTTAGGACGATTCCAGCCATACCCGGAAGTGTCAAAGTAGCACCAAAAAGTGCCATACAAGCTATCAAAAACAAAATATTTACGATTAGAGCTAAATCCGCAAAAACACCTGCCATGCCGTAGTAAAATACCATAAAAATAAGTATCGCAATAGCAGAAGCAATCAAAGCCTTCATACTTTTGTCGATACTATCTTGTCCCAAACTTGGTCCTATGCTTCTAGTTTCTGACATTTTTACAGGTGCTAGCAACGCACCACTTCTTAGAGCAATAGCCACATCGTGGGCTTCATTTAAGCTAAATCCACCGCTGATTTGTCCGCTTCCACCACCGATTCGCTCATTTATTCTCGGAGCCGAATAAACCTGTCCGTCAAGCACGATAGCAAGGCGTTTGCCGACATTTTCGCCTGTAAAATCGCCAAAAATTTTCGCACCTTCTGAATTTAGCGTGAAATTTATTATTGGTTGATTTGTATTTTGATCAAATGCAACTTTCGCGTCGATTAGCATACTGCCGTCAAGCACCGGAATTTCATTGATTAAATACTTAAATTCAGGCTGTTTTACATCAGGGTAAATAACATCGCCGTAGCTTTTAGCTTCGGCTTCACTCATAATCTGAGCCCTATCTTGTCTAACCTCATCAAGTGCCATAAGTTGCAAATGAGCAGCCTTTGCAATCAAATCTTTGGCTCTTTGCTCATCTTCTTGACTTTTAACGCCCGGAAGCTCAACCAAAATATACTCTTTTCCTTGTCTAGCCACGGTTGGCTCTGCTAAACCAAACTGATCAAGACGGTTTCTAATGGTCTCAACCGCCTGAGAAATGGCATACTCTTTTGTTGAAGCTTCTTCTTCGGCTGTTAAATTTACACTATATTGTTGAGCATCTTTTTTTATCTCAATTCCCGGAATCGCATTTAAAATAGCGTCAAATTTAGGCGCCTCGTCAGGGTCAAGTATGCTAAATTCGAAATGATTTTTTTCTATTCTAAATTTTTCTACAAACAAATCATCTTTTTTTGCCGAATAATTCACACTTGAAGCAATCGATTTGATTTTCGAAGCGATAGCCTCATCACTTTCGACTTCAAGTAGCATGTGAAGACCACCTTGTAAGTCAAGTCCTAAATTTATCTTACTTCCGCTTTCGCTCTGAAAAAGTGACGGCGCAGAAAAAATAAGCCCAAACACCGCAGCAATAATAAAAGCAATAAGCTTAAATGAAATTTTACTACGCATCTAATTTTCTAGCCACAAATCTTTTATCTAGCTCGACCAAAGTCTCATCATTAAGCTTAACTGTGATAAAATCATCGTTTGATTTTACAACTGTGCATTTTAAGCCACCGTTGGTAACTATAACATCGCCTTTTGCAAGTGCATCGACCATAGCTTTATGCTCTTTTGCTTGTTTTTGTTGCGGTCTTATAAGTAAAAAATAAAAAATCGCAATCATAACGATAAGGGGTAGTAATGTTCCAAAAGCACTTTGTTCCATGTAAATCCTTTGTAAAAAATTTAACAAACGAGTATTTTACCTTAAATTATATAAATAAAGGCTTTTGTTGTGCGTTTTTTTTATCAAATTTTATTTTTGTATCGTTTGCGCCAAATTTATTTTTAGAATTTATCTCGCCGTTTGTGGCTATTTACGGACTTTTTTTATTGATAAAAGAAAACAAACAGGTGTTTTTTTGGTGCGGATTTTTTGTAGGATTATTTTGGTTTTACTGGATAAGTTTTAGCCTTATTTATTTTGATTTAAGTTATTTAATTCCGTTTGAAATTTTAGGAATTGCATTTTTTTATGGAATTTTATTTCGAATTTGTGCTATCAGCGATAATAAATTTTTAAAAGCGTTTTTTTTGATTTTTATAAATTTTATCCACCCGTTTTCGTTTAACTGGCTAAATTTAAATTTGATTTTTTCTTACGGCATTTTTGAGCCGAATTTACGGGCATTATTAGCCGTAATGGCAGGAATTTTGGCATATTATCATTTGGAATATTACAAAAAAGCTTTCTTTTTTATATTTTTGATTTTTGGTTTGCAGTTTTCGCAAAATGAGCCAAATTTTTTGCCTTTTGAAACCGAAATTGTAAATTCGCAAATTTCACAACACGATGTTTGGGAAAAAGAAAAAATATTTTCGCAAATAAATGCAAATTTAGAAAAAATCGACACAGCCATAGCCGAAAATAAAAAATTTATAATCTTCCCGGAAAGCGCGTTTGCGCTAAGATTAAATTTACAGCCAAATTTGATAAATCATCTAAAAGAAAAATCGCAAAAAATCACTATTTTGCTAGGCTCAGAAGCCCAAGAAAATGGCGAATTTTATAACTCGGCGTATCTTTTTAAAAACGGAGAAATGCAAAGATTTGATAAATTTATTTTAGTTCCTTTTGGCGAAGAAGTTCCACTTCCAAATTTCGCAAAAGATTTTATAAATAACACATTTTTAGGTGGCGCAAAAGATTTTTCAAAAGCCCAAAATTACAGCGAATATGAAATTAACGGCGTAAAAATCGTAAATGCAATCTGCTACGAAGCAACTCGTCCTGAAATTTACAAAAACGCTCCAAAAATCGTGGTAGCTATTTCAAATAACGGCTGGTTTATGCCTTCGCACGAGCCAAATTTGCAAAGACTTTTAATGCGATACTACGCCACGCTTAGCGGAGCTACGATATATCACGCCGTAAATGGAAGCAAAAGCGAGATAATCACGCCAAAAGAGTTTTGGATAAGCAAAGCATTAGCTAAATTCAGATAGAATTTGAAGTCAAATTTTTATTTTAAGGATTAAATAATGAAAAAGGTAATCTCAGTTTTATGTATCGGAGTAGCACTTTTGTTGGCACAAACACCTAGCCAAACCGTAACCATAAATAATAACCAAAATCAAACCAATGCCACACAAAGTGTTCCGATAACTCCTGAAAATATCCATATCGCACTTGCTCAACTCGCAATGGCGACAAATTCGACACTACCACAACGCTTGGATTTTGTAACTATTTTTGATAGAGCCACTTCTAAGGGAAATATTCTAAAATATTATTATATTTTAAACGATGATGAAGATTTTGTGCTTAGCAAATTTAAAAAAGATCGCAAGGATAAATTTTTAAATGACATTAAAACAAATGTCAAAAATTCGCTTTGTGCTTCTGAAATGAGCCGAGATTTACTAAATGCAGGAGCTACATTTAACTATAATTTTGAACTTCGAAACGGCAGTAAATATTTTCAGTTTAGTATGGATAAATCAGTTTGTAAGTAAATAAACAAAGTAGTAAAAAAGGACTAAAATGAATAAATTATCTACTTTGATTGTCGCAAAAAATGAAGAAAAAAATATCAAAGAGTGCATAAAAAGCGTTGAATTTTCCGATGAAATTATTGTGATTGATGATTATTCTACTGATAAAACCGTAGAAATAGCCACTTCTTTGGGTGCAAAAGTATTTCAAAGAGCGATGAACGGAGATTGGAGTGCGCAACAAAATTTCTCTATCGAAAAAGCTACGCATGATTGGATTTTACTGATAGATGCTGATGAAAGAATCACGCCAGAACTCGCGCAAGAAATTAAGCAAAAGCTTCAAAGCGATGAATTAATCGCTTATCGCATAAAACGCCTTAATCACTTTAATCGCAAAATAGTGCGTTTTGGAGTGTTGCACCCAGATTTCGTAACTAGACTTTTACCAAAAAAAGATTTTTATCTTACAGGGCAAGTTCATCCAAAACTACATTATCCATACCCTGAGCAAAATCTCAAAAACTATATGCTTCACTATACTTACGATAACTGGGACGCATATTGGCGTAAATTTGATAAATATACTAAATTATCAGCTATTAGATATAAAGATGAAAACAAATCGGTTAATTTTTTTAGAGATATTATTATCCGTCCTATTTGGGCGTTTTTTAAGGTTTATGTTATTCAACTAGGATTTTTAGACGGCAAAATCGGCTGGATTTTATCGGTAAATCATTATCTTTATACGATGACAAAATACGCACGGTTTTATGAGCTAAAACAGGGTAAAAATTAGTCTAATAATTTTAATAACTCATCGATATGATAAGCAAGTTTTGGATTATATGCAATATATTCTTGTGGGTTATTGATTTTATGTTGATTACTTGATTTCATTTGATCGGCTAAAATAAGCGAATTTATAAGGCTTTCTAAATTATTTTTATCAAAAAATAGACCATCGCTATCTTTAATAATCTCGCAACAACCACAGCTATTTGCAAAAATAATTTTTGTTCCACACAAAATGCTTTCAACACCAACTAACCCAAAAGGCTCATAAAGAGAAGCTAAAATAGAAAAATCAACAGCATTGTAAAGATCTGGCATATTTTTTATAAAGCCCAAATTTATAATGCTATCATTTTGCACTTTTTTATTTCCACAAACAGCGATTTTTATCTTGTAATTTAGCTTTAAATTGACGATTTTAACAGCTTCTAAAATAAACGGCAAACCCTTTCTTTGGTGGTCACCAGAAGGAAATAATAATATGTTTTCATTTTCGTTAAAGCCAAATTTTTTACGCAATTTTGCTCGTTTTTCATCTGGCATTGGATAAAATTTTTCAGTATCCACAGGTGGGTAAATCGTAAAAATTTTATCCTTTTCTACGCCATAAAATTCTACCAACTCATCTGTCATTTTTTGCGAGTGAGCGACGATTTTTTTTGCACTTTTATAAGCAGAAAATCCGCGTTTAATCGTCATTTTATCTTTTATCGTAGCCTGTCGCTTAATGCCTTTTAAAAAGCCTAAATGATTTCCGCCACAAAATAAAATATCTGCATTATCAACTAAACTTGTGGCGATTAATTTATGATTTTTTGGTAATTTTTTTTGCAAAATAGCGTTAAAAACAGCATATCTTAGTTGCGAAATTGGAAATTGTGAAATTTTATGCGTAGGACATAACTTAGCAAATTCTGGCGAAATTTTCATACTAAAAACGCTTGGCGTGATTTGTTTGGCTAAAAAACCTTGCACCAAATCAAAAACATAGCGTTCCATTCCACCTGATGGCTTAAAATTATCCGTAGCAATCGCAATATTCATAAAATTCCTTAATATATTTCAAACTAAACTTAAAAAATTATATTCATAAATTCAACTTAAATTTGCCAATCAAATACCGACGATTTCGCACCAAATTCGCATAAATTTATTATCGTTGCGATTTAGTGCGAAAACTAGGCTCGTTTTATTTTTCTAAATTCGGTTCACTAACCCCTGACGCAACAGCGCTAAATACAACATCGGTTGAGCTATTTATCGCAGTTTCGACTGAATCTTGAATAACACCGATAATAAAGCCAATCGCAACAACTTGCATAGCAATATCATTTGAAATTCCAAAAAGCCCACACGCTAATGGAATAAGCAAAAGCGAACCGCCGGGCACTCCACTAGCTCCACAAGCTCCTAATGCTCCTACAACACAAAGCAAAAGTGCCGTGCCAAAATCAGGCGTAATGCCAAGAGTATTTGCAGCAGCTAGTGCCATTATAGCGATAACAACCGCAGCTCCACCCATATTTATAGTCGCACCCAAAGGTATAGAAATCGGATAAAGCTCTTCATTAATGCCTAGTTTTTTACAAAGGTTTAAATTTACAGGTATATTTGCAGCCGAACTTCTAGTGAAAAATGCCGTAATTCCGCTTTCTTTAAGGCAGGTTAAAACCAATGGATAAGGATTTTTCTTTGTCATTACAAATACTATGAGCGGATTTATAACCAAAGCTACAAAAGCCATAGCAGCAACCAAAACAACTACGATTCTAGCGTATCCCGCTAGGGCTTGCAAACCTGTTTCATACACAGTAGTAGCAACCAAACCAAAAATTCCAAACGGAGCAAGTTGGATTATAAATTGCACGATTTTTGTAAGTGCTTCGCTTATATCGCCAAAGAATTTTTTTGTTTCGCCTTTTGCATATCTTAATGTAACCCCAAGTCCCACAGCCCAAGCGATAATGCCGATATAATTTCCCGTTACAATCGCATTTAAAGGATTATCAACGATTTTAAAAAGCAAATCTTTAAGCACAACCAAAACGCTCACAGGCGCAGGTCTATCTGCCCCTTCGATACCACTAAGTGCAAGTTCGGTTGGAAATATAAAACTAAATGCAACGCCCGTAGCAGAAGCTAAAAGAGTTCCTACGATATATAAAACAACTACTTTTTTAAGCCCTGTTGCACCTGAACTAAATTCTTTATTTATAATCGCACTTAAAATTAAGATAAAAACTAAAATCGGTGCAACGGCTTTTAATGCACCTACAAATAGATTTCCTAAAAGCCCTGCAAAACCTACAAGGGCGTTTAAAAACGAACTACTAGCACCTTGTGCCACAACGCCAAGAATAGCACCTAAAACCAAACCGACGATAATACGCATTATAAGGCTTTTATCCTTATAGCTATCGAACATTTTTTTCATATTCATAATGCATCCTTATTTAGAAAAAATTCGGTTTGAAATATATCAAAATTTGGTTAAAGTTTTATTTAAATTTGACATTAAATTTTTAAAATTTGCTTTTAAATTTTATCCGAATTTAAAAGTTAAATGCTAAAATTGCAAAGAATTTTTAAAAAACAAAGGAAAAATTTATGTATTTATTTACAAGCGAAGTTGTAAGCCCGGGACATCCTGATAAATGTGCCGACATTATCGCAGATAGCATAGTCGATAAAATTTTAATGCAAGATCCTAACGGCAGAGTTGCCACAGAAGTTTTCGTAGCAGGAAAACATGTCGTCATCGGCGGCGAAGTCAATGCCAAAGTCGATTTTACACATGATGATTATCGCCATATCGTCAAAAACGCACTCGCTGAAATCGGCTATTTTGACAATCCATATTTCACAAGAGAGCAATGCTTGCACCCGCAAGACTTGCAAGTTGATGTCTTCGTAAATCAACAAAGCCCTGATATTAATCAAGGCGTAGATCAAGAAAGCGGCGAAATCGGCGCAGGTGATCAAGGTATAATGTTTGGTTTTGCAAGCTGCGAATGCGAAAATTTAATGCCGGCTGCCATTACTTACGCAAGGCTTCTTTGCGATAAAGTTTATGCCTACGCTAAGGCAAATCCGCACGAACTTGGCGTAGATATTAAAACGCAAGTTACGATTGATTACGGCACGAAAGACAACTTCGAAAATTGCCTCCCACAAAGCATACACACTATCGTAGTTAGCGCACCTTGCGTGGAGAGCATGGATATAAATACAGTTCGCGCACTAATCGGCAGATTAATCGATGAAGCGGGACTTCCTGCAAATTTATACAACAAAGAAAAAACGATAATTTATATCAATCCGACAGGTCGCTATGTAAATCACAGCTCACTGCACGATAGCGGTTTAACTGGACGCAAACTAATCGTCGATAGTTTTGGCGGATACTCTCCGATAGGTGGCGGCGCACAATCAAGCAAAGACTACACAAAGGTAGATCGCTCTGGGCTTTATGCGGGGCGTTGGATAGCCAAAAATATAGTCGCAGCAGGACTTGCTAAAAAATGCGTAGTTCAGCTAAGCTATGCAATAGGCGTCGCAAAACCAACCTCTGTGAGCGTCGATACCATGGGGACATACAGCGACGGGATAGATGATGAAATGTTATCAAATTTCGTAATGGAAAATTTCGCTCTCACGCCTCGCTGGATAACTGAAAAATTTGGCTTAGACAAACCTAGTGCTGATACATTTTTGTATGCAAATGTCGCAGCCCTTGGGCAAGTGGGAAATCCAAGTTATCCGTGGGAAAAGCTTGATGGAGTGGCTACATTTAAAAAATTATTAAAGTAAAATTTTAAGTTGAACTCAGCCTAGCTTTTACGCCGAATTTGCAACGATAGACAAAACAAGTCTTATCTTATGCAAATTCGGCGTAAAATCGTCGGCATACACATATCAAATTTGAATTGAATTATTTTTTGTCATTGCGAGAAAGCGAAGCGACGAAGCAATCCAGCAAACGCCAATAGGCATTTTAATCAAACATTATTTAAATTCACTAGATTGCTTCGACGGCGTTGCCTTCTCGCAATGACAATGGAAACGAATTTAATGTCTAAAAACCAAATTTAACTGCGTTTTAATATTTTTTGCTACACTTACGCCAAAAAATAAAAGGAAAACTATGACTTGGAATTTAAATGAATTTTTTAAAAATGAAGCAGAATTTAACGAATTTTGCGAAAAAACAAAAAAACAAAGTATCGAATTTAACGCTAAATTCAAGGGCAAGCTAGCAAATTTAAATGCGGACGAATTTTTGCAGAGCCTAAAAACTTACGAAAAAATCAACGAGCAAATTTCAAAAATTTTATCTTTTACGCATTTAGATTTTGCAAAAGATACGACAAAAGGGGCAAATTTAGCCAAAATAGAACTTCTTTGCAACGAAATTTCAGAAAATTTGCTATTTTTTGAACTTGAATTTAATGAGCTTGAAAGTGCAAAACAAGACGAATTTATCGCAAATTCACACGAATTTGAGTATTATTTAACACAACTTAAAAAACAAAAATCTCATCAGCTAAGTTTTTTAGAAGAACGAATTTTGCTAAAAACTTCACCTGTAAGCGGAAGTGCCTTTTCAAGGCTATTTGATGAAACTATGGCAAATTTAAAATTTGAATTTGACGGCGAGTTTTTAAGCGAAGAACAAATTTTAAGCAAACTCCACGACAGCGACCGTGAAGTGCGTAAAAAAGCAGCTCTTAGCCTAAGTGCTACGCTTGAAAAAAATCTGCACTTGCTTGGATTTATTTACAATATGATTAAAACCGATTTGCGAATTTCGTGCGAACTGCGAAATTACGAGCTTGGCGAAGAGATAATGCACCAAAATAATCAAATTTCAAAATCCAGCATCGATGCGTTGATTAAAGCAACCGAACAGAATTTTGACATTGTCGGCAAATTTTATGAGAAAAAGCGAGAAATTTTAGGTTACGAAAAACTTTATGATTATGATAGATACGCCCCATTAAATGCCGATAATAGCGAGTTTAGTTTTGATGAAGCAAAGCAAATCGTGCTAAAAGCATTTTATGAGTTTAGCCCTAAATTTGGCGAAATCGCCACAAAAGCTTTTAGCCAAAACTGGATTGATGTTTTCCCGGCAGAACATAAGCAAAGTGGGGCATTTTCGCACTCTGCTAGTAGCGACACCCACCCGTTTGTGCTTTTAAATTTCACTTCAAGGCGTAGAGATGTTTTTACTCTTGCGCACGAATTAGGTCATGCGATTCATCAGTATTTAGCCTATGGCGTAGGATTTTTTAACTCATTTACGCCGCTAACGACGGCTGAGACGGCTTCTGTTTTTTGTGAAATGTTAGTTTTTGATTATATGCGAAAAAACGGCGACGGCGACTTAAAACCAATGCTTGCAGCCAAAATCGAAGACATTTTTGCCACGCTTTATCGCCAGATAAATTTCACAACCTTTGAACGCCGAATTCACGCCGCAAAAGACGAACTAGGCGTAGAAGAAATAAATAAAATTTGGCTAGAAGAATCGGCAAAAATGTTTGACGGAAAGCTCATTTTAAACGATTATTACAAAATTTGGTGGAGCTATATACCGCATTTCATACATAGCCCGTTTTACTGCTACTCTTACGGGTATGCTCAGCTTTTGGTTTTGGCTTTATACGGGCTTTATAAAAGCGGGAAATGCGAAAATTTCGTGCAAATTTATACTGAATTTTTAAGCCTTGGCGGAAGCATGGAACCAAAAAAAATGGTAGCTAAATTTGGACTTGATATAGAAAATAGCGAATTTTGGCAAATCGGCATAGATGAAATTCGCACTCTTGTAGATGAATTTTTAAAGGATTAAATATGAAAGATTCGATTTTAAAAGATGAAAATTTTAATAAAATGATGATAAAAAATATCAATGAGTGCATAAATTTTTTATTTGAAAAAGGTGTTGAATTTGGCATTTTATCAAATTTGAAATTTACCGAATTTAACCCTGCCCTACCGGAACATATAACCCAAAATTTTAAAAGCGAAGTGATTTTATTTGAACTTGCAAATTACACGCTTCAAAGTGCAAAAATCGAAAATAACGCACTTTGCTTTGAAGCTGGTTTTGGTGAAGAAAATTTTCCTTCAACCGTTAGTATTCCGCTTTTTGCGATAATTCAAATAACACTTGAAAATATGCCGATTTTAATAAATTTTAGTATCCCTGATACCGAAAAAATGAAAAGAGAAAAATCGAAAAATATTTTTAGTAAATAATAAAAAAATTCGCAAATTTAAAAAACGAAAGTTTTTTAAATTTGCCACTTCTAGCGTGCAGGGGTTGGGGGTTGTTAAGGGGGAAGGGGGCGCTTCGCAAGTCAGCCCCCTTCCCCCTTAAAAGGCAACTTTCTGAATAATTAAATTTAAAAAAAATTCAATCTGCAAATTTACAAAAAAAATATTCCATTGCTCCCTAAAATTAGGCGTTAATCAAATTTTTATAACCATTTTGGTAAAATCTAGCTTTAAATTTTGCCAAAGAGAGAACATGGAAATTTTAAACGATTTAAATCCCAGTCAAAAAAAAGCCGCCACGCACATAGACGGAGCGATGCTGATTTTAGCAGGAGCCGGTAGCGGAAAAACCAAAACCATCACAACTCGCCTTGCATATTTACTAGCAAACGGCATTGATCCGGCTTCGACTTTGACGCTCACTTTTACAAATAAAGCCGCAAACGAAATGCGTCAAAGAGCCTTAAATTTGATAAAAAATTTAAAACTTAACACAACGCCGCTTTTATGCACATTTCACAAATTTGGGCTTTTATTTTTAAAATTTCACATTAACGAACTTGGTCGCAAAAATAACTTCTCTGTCATCGATACAGATGATAAAAAACGCATTATAAAGTCATTTGAGAGCGATTTGCCTACTTCCACACTCGCAAATGAAATCTCAAAATACAAAAATTCGCTCCTAGATTACGAAGATGTCTTGCAAAATGCAAATTTAATCGCAGAAGAAATCGGCAAAATTTCGCAAGGCTTTTACCTAAAAACGGCTGAAATTTACAAAAAATACGAAGAATATCTAAAAACAAATAATCTAGTCGATTTTGATGATTTGCTTGTTTTAACCTATAAAATTTTAGAAAAAAATGAAGCTTTATGCGATGAAATTTCACGCCGTTATCAATATATCACGGTCGATGAATATCAAGATACAAACGATATTCAGTTTAAAATTTTAAAACTTCTTTGCAAATGCCACGAAAATTTGGTCGTTGTCGGCGATGATGATCAAAGTATTTATGGTTGGCGTGGCGCAAAAGTGGAAAATATCTTAAATTTCAAAGATCAGTTTGAAAGCGTAAAGGTAATTCGCCTTGAAGAAAATTATCGCTCGACAACTCAAATTTTAGCCGCCGCAAACGAGCTAATCGATCACAACCGAAATCGCTTAGGTAAAAATCTAAAAAGCGTTAAAGGAGGCGGCGACGAGATAGAGCTAATGGAATCAGGCGATGAAACTTATGAAGCAAATAAAATTTCAGCCAAAATTCAGCTTCTTATCTCGCAAGGGGTAAATCCTAGCGAAATCGCCATTTTATACCGCGTAAATGCGCTCTCACGCAGTATCGAAGAAGGACTAAATAAAGCCAAAATTCCATACAAAATGGTCGGCGGAGTAAAATTCTACGAACGAGCCGAAATCAAAGATGCGATTGCATATTTGCGTTTAATATTAAACGAAAATGACGATTTTTCGCTTCGTCGCATTATAAATCGCCCAAAAAGGGGCTTAGGTAAAGTAGGTCTAGCCAAACTAGAAAAAATCGCCTATGATAACAAAATCAGCTTAGTTAATGCCATAAATTTGCTAAGTAGCGGCGATGTTAGTAAAAAAAGCCACGCTGAGCTTTTAAAATTTGCAAATTCATTAAAAGAAACTAGGCAAATGGACGGAATTTATAATATTTTAAACGAATTTGACAAGGCTTTTGGCTTGAAAGATTATTACGAAAGTTTGCCTGACGGAAGCGAAAGAATCGCAAACCTTAACGAATTTTACGCACTTTTAAAAGACGAAGCTTTAAATAAAGAAAATTTTGACTTAGAAGAATTTTTAAACGAAACCACGCTACTTAGCGAACAAGACGGCATAAGTGGCGAAAGTATCTCCATAATGAGCGTTCATGCGAGTAAGGGCTTGGAGTTTGAACACCTTTTTGTCATCGGACTTGAAGAGGGCTTTTTTCCACTCATCGGAGACGGCACCGACATAGAAGAAGAACGCAGATTAGCGTATGTAGCACTCACAAGAGCCAAAAAAAGCCTGAGTTTAAGCAGAGTAGAAAGCAGATTTTACAAAGGCAAAAGAGAACGGCTTGAAAAAAGTAGATTTTTAAACGAAATCGGCGTGAGCGACGGCGCTTTGGTTATCCAAAGCAAAAGCGAATACAAAAAAGGCGATTTAATCAAACATAAGCTTTTTGGTATCGGACGCGTCATAAGCGTTACAAAGGTGCGAAACGAGCAGAAGCTAAAAATAAATTTTGGCGGAATCGAACGCGAGATTATGTCAAATTTTGTTTCCAAAGCCGTTTAAGGGGCGTTGTTTTGGACGGCGAAAATTCTGTAAATTTAGCAAATTCGAAAAATTCGGCAAATTTAGGCGAAAATTCAAATAGACTTTTTGTCGCATATAAGCCAAGCGGTATTAGCTCAAATCAATTTTTAGGAAAATTAAAACGCAAATACGGCATTAAAAGTGCCGGTTTTAGTGGCACACTTGATCCTTTTGCAAGTGGTGTTTTGGTTGTGGCTTTTGGAAGCTTTACGCGTTTCTTTCGCTTTTTTAAAAAAGAACCAAAGGTTTATAGGGCGACTTTGTGGCTAGGGGCAAGTTGCATTAGCCAAGATAACGAAAATATCGATAATGTGGAAGTTTTAAGTAAATTTGACGAGAGTTTTTTAAAAGAACAAATTTCAAATTTAGTTGGCGAGATAACCTACACGCCGCCAAAATTTAGCGCAAAAAAAATTAACGGAAAAAGAGCTTACGAAATGGCACGAAACGGCGTGGAATTCGAGCTAAAAACGCAAAAAATGCAGGTTTTTTCGTGTGAAATTTTAAGCTATATGCACCCGTTTTTAACCTTTGAAATCGCCGTTAGCGAAGGCGGATATATCCGCTCTTTTGGGCAAATTTTAGCCAAAAATTTAGGCGTAAATGCGACACTTTCGGCGTTAGAGCGTTTAAGCGAAGGCGAGTTTAAATTCCAAAACGAAAAAGCCTTAAATCCGCTTATTTATCTAAATTTGAAAGAAAATTTTTATAACGGCGAAATTAACGATATAAAACTTGGCAAAAAATTAAATTCACACGATTTTAAATTTAGCGAATTTGGACGCTATATCGTGCATTTGGAAAATGAATTTGCTATTTTAGAATTTGACGAAAGTGGCGTAAAATATCTTTTAAACAAGGTTAGAGTTTGAAAAGTTTTGCAAAAATAAATGTATTTTTAAAAATCACCGGACTTAGGGGAAATTACCACGAACTGGCTTCTCGTTTTGTTTTGCTAGAAAATATTTATGATGAGATTGAATTTGTTAAATTTAACGGCGACGGAAATTTGCAAATTCGCTCAAACAAAGAGATTAAAGGCAAAAATATAATCGAAAAAGCTTACGATATGCTTTGCGAAGCAGGTTTTAAAAACGAGTTAAAAGAATTTTTTGCAAACCATTTTGTGAATTTAGAAAAAAATATCCCTATGGGTGGCGGTTTGGGTGGCGGTAGCTCAAACGGGGCTGCGTTTTTAAAAATGATAAACGAAAAAGCAAATTTAAAAATAAACAGCCAAAATTTAGCTAAAATCGGAGCTAAAATCGGTGCGGATGTGCCGTTTTTTTTAAGCGAATTTAAAGCTGCAAATGTCGCAGGAATCGGCGAAAAAATCACTGAATTCGATGATGAAGTTCCAAATTTTAAGCTTTCGCTTAAAAATATCTCTTGCGATACGGCAAAAGTTTATGGCGAATTTAGGGCAAATTTCTTAAAATTCGATACAAAATTTGCAAATTCGCTTTTAAATTTAAAAAGTTGCGATATTCTAAACGAGTTTGAAAATTATGAGTTAAACGACCTGCTTCGTCCGTGTTTGAGCTTGTATCCAAATTTGCAAATTTGCAAAGACGAGTTTTTAAGCGGAAGCGGAAGCTCGTGTTTTAAGGTGGCAAAATGAAAGAGTTAGCTAGAAATAAAAAAGCTTATCACGATTTTACGATTTTAGAAAAATTTGAAGCAGGAATCGTGCTAAAAGGTAGCGAAGTAAAGTCGCTTCGCGCCGGAAGAGCGAATTTAAAAGATAGCTTTTGCCGTGTGATTAAAGGTGAGCTTTTTTTGCTAAATGCGCACATTAGCTATTTGGAGACGACAAATTCGCACTTTCGTCCAAATGAACGAGCTGCGCGAAAACTTTTAATGCACCGAAAACAGATAGATAAGCTTCTTGGAAGCGTAACCAAAGAAGGGCTTACGCTCGTGGTTTTATCGCTTTATCTAAACGATAAAAATATCGTAAAAGCAAATATCGCTTTGGCAAAGGGTAAAAATTTGCACGACAAAAGGGAAGCCCTAAAACGCAAAGATGCCGACAGAGAAGCTAGAAGCGCAATGAAAAAGTATGTATAATTTTTAGTTGCAGAATTTACTCTGCAACTTGTCATTCTGAGCGTAGCGAAGAATCTCATAATAAATTGATGAAATTTTAGATTCTTCGCTACACTTTGTTTCGCTCAGAATGACAAAGTTTTTGTATAATAAAAAAATTAAAGGAAAAAATATGAAATTTATTAAATTTATTTTAGCAGTTGTTTTAAGTTTTTTTGTAGTTGGTTGTGGCGATGAACAAAAAAGTGTCGTAGAATCGGCTAAATTTGAGCCTTTTAAAACAGGCGAAAAAATCGTTTTAAAAAGCGTTGTCGGAAATGAAATCACGCTAGTTCGCACCGAAAAAGGCTTTAAGCTTGACGGAAGTAATAAAATTTTAATGCTTGATATTTTTGGCACTTACTGCGAACCGTGCAAAGCAGAAGCACCACACCTTATGGATTTTAGTATGAAAAATAGTGAAAATTTTATGCTTGTAGGGCTAATTCACTTTGAAAATATCACCGATAAAGAGATAATAGAAAATTTCGTAAAAAAATATAACGCTTATTATTTCATCGCGAATTCGCCTAGTAACGAACGCATTGTAAAGCAAATTCTAAGCGATATTGATTACAAAAGAGCCTTGTCTATTCCCTTTAAAGTGGTTTTTAAAGACGGAGTTTATCAAACTTTAACCGACATAAATGACAATGATCCAAAAGGTGTAAAATACTATCTAGGACAGGTTTCTACCGCCGTTATCACAAAAGATTTTGATAGGATTCAAAATGGCAACTAAGACCCAAATCAAAACCGAGATCAAAAAAGAGCCGTTTCGCCCGAAGTTTTATAAGGTTATTTTATTAAATGACGATGTTACGACGATGGATTTTGTCGTTGCTATTTTAGTTAAAATTTTTGAAAAATCAGTTCAAGATGCAGTAGATATAATGTTTAAAATTCATAAAACAGGAAGCGGGGTTGCTGGAATTTACATAAAAGAAATCGCAAAAACAAAGCAAAATGCTGTTATAAATGCAGCAAAAGAAGCAGGTTTTCCGCTACAATGCATATTAGAAGAGGAATAAATTATGGTTGATGAAGCACTTAAAAGGCATTTTTTTAACGCGATAGATTTGGCAAGAAATTACAAAAATGCATACTTTATTTTCGGACATTTACTAATCGAAATTTTGCAAAAAGATGAAGGCGTGCTTTGTATTTTTAACCATTTTACGAGATTTGACGGAAATATTACTAAATATTGGAAAATTGAAAAAGTTGAACTTGACGGAGTTATAAAAGATTTAAAAGACTATGTTACGCAATGTGCCGGAAATTTTACACCGGATTACACGACATTACACCAAGGAGAAGACGGCATATTTGTAACTGATTTAGAAGATTTGAAATTTGATAGTATTGAAGAATTTACCGAAACTATGTTGGAATGCTACATACCTAAATTTAGCGATGATATGGAAAATATAAAAAGATATTTAGACAACGGTATGTTTGTTTTAAATGCTTCCGATTTACTTTGTCGCACAATTTTTGCCAACAGAACCGGCAAAAATGTCGATATTAAGCCATTTGGAACCCTTTCGCTAGAAGATTATGTTATGATTTTTAAAAAAAATGGCATTACTAGGAAAGAATTTATTGCTACTTATGAGCGAATACCGCCACTTGAAACGCAAAATAAACAGACATATCTATACAATCCAAACCAAAACTATGAAGTAATGGAAGAATTTACAGATAATATATTTGATGACGAAAAAACACAGAATGAACAACAAGGCGCAATAAATCCAAATGAATATTTGATAAATTTAAACGAAAAGGCTAAAAAAGGCAAATTTGATAAGTTAATCGGACGCGAAAAAGAGACCGCAAAAATACTTCAAACACTTTGTCGTAGAAAGAAAAATAATCCTATGCTCCTTGGCGAAGCAGGTGTAGGAAAAACCGCTATCGTCGAAGGACTAGCTCTAAAATTAGTAGAAAATAAAGTCCCGGCAAAGCTGCAAGGCAAGGTTATTTACGCTCTTGATACGGGAGCGCTCATAGCAGGAACTACGCTAAGGGGAATGTTTGAAGAGCGAGCAAAAGCTGCGATTGATTGGCTAAAAAATCAAGATAACGCAATCGTTTTTATCGATGAAATTCACACCATAATGGGACTAGGAGATAGCGAGGGCGGCGCTAGTGATTTAGCTAGTATAATAAAACCCGCTCTTGCAAATGGCGAAATTTCTTGCATAGGCGCAACCACTTACGCTGAGTTTCGCAAATTTGAAAAAGACAAAGCCCTAATGCGACGCTTTTCAAAAGTCGATATTTCCGAACCTAGCATTGAAGAGAGTGTTGAAATTTTAAAAGGAGTTGCAGGGCATTATGAAGATTTTCACGCCGTTAAATTTAGCGATGAAATTTTGCATGAAGCTGTGGTTTTAGCAAAACGTTACATTAGCGATAAATTTTTACCAGATAGCGCGATTGATTTGATTGATGAAACGGGAGCTAGTTTTTGGATAAAAAATGAAAAACGGGTCGAAGTAAGCAAAGATGACCTTTTAAACACGCTTGGCGAAATCGCAAATATCTCAAATTTAGCTCAAAATGAAGATAATCAAACTTTGCTTTTAAATTTAGAAGCCAACATAAAAAAAGAAATTTTCGGGCAAGACGAAGCCGTTAAAAGCCTTTGCAAAGCGTTATTTCGCTCTTATGCAGGACTTAAAAATGACACCAGCCCAATCGGCGTGTTTTTATTTACCGGCAGTAGCGGCGTGGGCAAAACCGAACTTGCCAAAGTTTTAGCAAAAAATCTTGGCGTGTATTTTGATAGATACGATATGAGCGAATATATGGAAGAATACAGCGTCTCAAAGCTAATCGGCTCAGCGCCCGGATATGTCGGCTTTGAAAACGGCGGAATTTTAACAAATAGCGTTCGCAAACACCCTTATAGCGTGATTTTATTTGATGAAATCGAAAAAGCAAACAAAAATTTGATGAATATATTTTTAGGCATTTTTGATAACGCAACTCTAAGCGACAACACAGGGCAAAGTGCGGATTTTAAAAATACAATCATCATAATGACATCAAATTTAGGCACAAAAGAAGCCCCACAAATCGGCTTTCAAAAAGATGAAAGCTATAAAATCGATAACGCCGTCAAAAGCTTTTTTGCACCAGAATTTAGAAATCGCCTTGACAAAATCATAAATTTTAACCCACTAAATAACGAAATTTTAGAAAAAATCGTGGATAAAAGCGTGAGTGAATTGCAGAATAAACTAGAAAACATAACTATAAATTTAAGCAAAAACGCAAAAGAATTTTTGATAAAAAAAGGTTATAGTGCCGAATTTGGCGCAAGAAATTTAAAACGAGTGATAAATTCTGAAATTTCAGACAACCTAAGTAGCGAGATACTTTTTGGCAAACTCAAAAACGGCGGAGTTGTAAATGTTGAATTTGATGGTGAAAATTTGAAATTTGAATTTATAAATTTAAATTCGAAAAACAATAATTCACAAATTTCAAATTTAAAAAATTCAAACGAAAAATTTGAAAATTTTAAGATGAAAAAATAATGTTATATAAATTCCCTGACCCACGCCACGCACCCGATTTTGCACCGCTTTGTATGGGCGGTGATTTAAGCGTGGAGTGCCTAATAAGTGCGTATAAAAAGGGGATTTTTCCTTGGTTTATGGCGAACGAGCCCATTTTATGGTGGTCGCCAAACCCACGCGCTGTTTTATTTCCAAATGAAATCAAAATTCACAAAAGCATAAAGCCGTTTTTACGCAGATATTGCGTAAAATTTGATGTAAATTTTAAAAATTTAATAAATTTATGTAAAATTGAACGCCAAAAAGAAGGCTCATGGCTAAGCGATGAAATCGTAGAAGCCTATACAAATTTGGCCGATCTTGGCATAGCTCATAGCGTGGAAGTCTATGAAAATGACGAGCTTATCGGCGGACTTTACGGGCTGATTTTTGGAAAAGTTTTTTGTGGCGAAAGTATGATTAGCATGAAACCAAACGCCTCAAAAGTCGCTTTAATCAGGCTTTGCGAAGTTTTAGATAAATTTGGCTTTTTGATTGATTGTCAAGTTTTCAACGATCATTTGAAATTTATGGGTGCAAAAGAGATTTCGCGAGATAATTTCTTGCAAATGTTTGCGAATTTATCGGCACAAAATAGCGGTTTTAGCAAATTTAAGGATTTAATAAAATAATGAAAAACAAGAAAAAAGATACAAAAATAAGCTCAATTTTTATTATTTTTATTTTTGCACCTATTTTGTTAGCTATATTTTTGGGCGCCGTGTATCACTGGGCAAATACCGATAGAAAGCTGCCTAGACTTCACACCGTAGAGACAAACAGCGCAATCCGTGGCGCAATCATCACACAAGATGAATATATCGTATCAAATTCAACCAAACTTTATAAAGTAAGTATTGATTCAAGAAGCATTGACAAGCACAAACTTGATCTTTTTGTTAAACTTTACTGCATTTACACAGGCGATAGCGAAAAAAGAGTAAAAGCAAGTATCAAAGAAGCTATGAAAGATGAAAAAGGAACGATTGTTTTATCATACAACATAGATGCCAAAACTGCCGTTCATCTAAAAGAGCTATCAAGAAAACTAAATTTGAAAAAAGTTTTTATATCTTTTAAAAGCCCAAACGGCAAATCAAATCCGCCGATTCGTATGAGCGTAACTCAAAGTGGCGAAAAACGCACATATTCAGCAGAAAATTCACTAACTCCGATAATCGGTTATATCAAAAAAAATGAAGTAAATGGCATCACAAGGGTAAGCGGCGTAAAGGGCGTGGAAAAATTTTATGAATACTACCTAAATCCCGTAAATGACGAGATGATAAAAGGCTCTCGCGACATCGGCGGAAATATAATTTTAGAAAAAACTAGCAAAAAAAGCGTTCGCACAGACGGATACAACCTGCACATCAGTATCCCTTTAAGACTTCAAAAAACGATAGAAACAATGGTTGATGAACGCGCCAAAGCCTATGATGCAAAAGAGATTGTCGTAGGGATAATGAACTCAAAAACAGGGCAAATTCTCTCTTTGGTGACAAATGCAAGATACAATCCAAACGAAATAAGAAAAAAAGATTTTTCAAATTTAAATTTAAGTGCTACCGAGTATGCCTATGAAACGGGCTCTATCATAAAACCGCTTGTTTGGTCTGTGGCTTATGAGGCCGGAAAAGTCAAACCAAAAGATATAATAAACACACATAACGGCGCATACAAACTTGCTAGTAGAACCATAAAAGATACCCACCCGGCAGCTTCAATGAGCGCAACAGAAGTTATAATGCATTCTTCAAATATCGGCATGATAGAAATTTCAAAAAATTTAGAAGCAAATTTATTGCGTGAAGGTTTGCTAAAATTTGGACTAGCCCAACCAACAGGTATTGATTTACCTTACGAGCAAAAGGGAAATTTGCCTAATACCCGCACTTTGGCAAATCCGACAAATAAGGCCGTTTTGAGCTACGGATACGGCTTTCAAGCCACTTTTATTCAGATGTTAAGTGCTTACAGCGTATTTAATAACGACGGAATAATGCTTCAACCAAAAATTTTGCAAAATTTAGAGCTTAACGGAAAATTTTATAAAACAAGCCAAAGCGAAGCAAAAAGCGTCATAAGCAAAGAAGCAGCAGATATAATGAAAGAAATTTTAATCCAAACGGTCGAAAACGGCACAGGGAAAAAAGCTAGAACTGCTGGTCTAGAAGTAGGCGGCAAAACAGGAACGGCTAGAATCGCCAAAAAAGGAGTTTATGTCGAAGCGTATAATAGCTCGTTTTTTGGTTTTGCAAATGATGAAAAAAATAGCTACACAATCGGCGTTTTTGTTAGAGAGCCAAAACAAGGCAGTTTTTATGCCGCACAAAACGCCTTGCCTGTTTTTAAAAAAGTAGTTGATATTTTGGTAGAAAACGGCTATCTAACGCCAAATAGCGAAGAAAAAGTCGTCAT
This sequence comes from Campylobacter sp. CN_NE2, assembly GCF_027797465.1. Classification (NCBI taxonomy): domain Bacteria; kingdom Pseudomonadati; phylum Campylobacterota; class Epsilonproteobacteria; order Campylobacterales; family Campylobacteraceae; genus Campylobacter; species Campylobacter sp. CN_NE2. The sequence continues at coordinate 708,873 of NZ_CP115608.1, forward strand.
CAAAGATGAAAAATTAGACGAGATTAAGGATTAAAAATTTTTAGAGCAAATTTAAAAACTCTACCCTATTTTGCGTAATCCAAAATAAATTTAGCAAACTCGTCGCTATCGTTTGGACAACGGCAAACTTCGTAATACTCAAATCCTTTTTCTTGTGCTAACTCTTTATATAAAATGCTAAGTTCGAAGTCAGTTTCAGAGTTATCCACACAAAATGCAATCGGAAAAATAAGCGCTTTTTTGCCACTTAAATTTTCCAAAACTTCTGCCGTATTTGGTCCAAGCCACTTTACAGGTCCCAAACGGGATTGATACGCTAAAATAATCTCTTTAAATTTAATGCCGTTTTGTTCGAGTAAATTTGATAAAATTTGCGCGTGTTCTTTCATTTGCGCTTCGTAAGGATCGCCATTATCGATGATTTTTTGTGGAAGTGAGTGAGCCGAAAAAATCAAAGAAATCTGCGAAATTTCATCTTTGTTTAAATTTGCAATTTTTTCTTTAATTAAATTTAAAATAATCTCATTATATTGCCCGTTTTGATAGAAAATATCCAAAATTTTATAATTTTTTATGCCGTGTTTTTTTAGGGCGATTTCGGTGCTTTCCAAGCTCGATTTAACCGTCGTTTGCGAATAATGCGGATACAGCGGAAGCAAAAAAATCTCATCAAATTTGGCATATTTTTGCACCACTTCATCGGCAAAAGGCGGAGTATAATTCATAATAAAATCGACGCAAATTTGCTCGTTAGCAAATTTTCTAGTTTTTTCACACAAAGATTTTGTAATATCATTTATAGGCGATTTTCCGCCAAGTTTGATATAGTTTTGCGTTGCCGAATTTGTTCGCATTTTTGTTATCAAATTTGCTAAAATTTTTCGCAAAAAATCCAACTTTACGCTCAAAATATAAGGATCGTTAAACATATTTTTTAAAAAAACACTAACTTCGCTTAAATCATTTGGTCCGCCCATATTCAAAAGCAAAATAACTTTTTTAGCCAAATTTTGGCTAGAATTTTTATTATCGTAACTCATTGTAAAATTTCTCTTATTTTTATGGATTCATCGATACTTGCAAGGCGTTTTAGCATACCGCCACTACAAAATTCGGCAAATTCTTTATATCCGTTTCTACAACAATAATCTTCATTATCAACTTTTAGATTTATATTGCCGCTTGGAGCGATTTTATGAAGAGTGAAATTTAAAAGATCTGCTATATAAACACCGCTACTTGTGGATATTTGTATCGTATGTCGCAATGTCGGATAAACATTTGAACAAACAAAAGTTAGCAAAATATCATTTTTACTTTTGCCAAGAGCCGAAAGTGCGATTATCTCTTTGCTGTTTGGGGCAGTTACGGTTTTGCTAGAAAATGACGAAATCTCGCTACCACACAAAATTCTTGCTAAATCAAGCTCTTTTAAAAGTAAATTTTGCATTATATCGCAACTATTTTCACTATTTTTGCCGTTTATGAAATTCATAGTATAAATTTGATCGCCTTTTGAAAACTCCCGTAATAACGAATTTATAGTTGCATTAAATCTATTTTTATAAAAAATCGCTAAATTTGTATCGTTATTGGCAAGGCTATATCTTATCTCTCTACTTTCTTCAAGATTTAGAGCAAGAGGTGCGTCTATAAGGATATTTTGAACATATTTTGAAGCTTTTAAAATAAGATTTTTATGATTTTTTTGCGAACTTGTGATAACAACAGCTTGCGGTTTAGCTTTATCAAAAAGCTCTTCTAAATCTCTATAAAGTTCTACTTTACCGAAATTTTCGTTACTTTTTTCATCATAAATTCCTACTAATTCAAAAAAATCGCTTCTTCGTAATTCGCTAAAATGCTTGTGCCCAAGCTCACTCATACCGATAATCGCAATCTTTTTCTTCTCAGAAAACATAAACGAACCTTAAAAATTTAATTAATCGTCGCCATTATAGCAAATATATGCTGAAAGTTATTTTTCAGTTATTTTTTATCCAAAATTTATATATTTTCAAAAATATTTTAGATAAAATTACGCCAAATTTCAAATTTAAGAGGTCTTTCGTTTTGTTTAAATTTCCGTCTTTTAAGCAAATGTATAAAGATGAAATCCGCACATTAAAGCGATTTCGTCAGTATTTTCGTTATCATCTTGCGACAAATATATGCAAAAACGAGATTAAAGAATTTGAAAATTTTATAAATAAAAATCCTATTTGGGAAAAATTATTTAGCTCGAATTTTTACCGCGCAAATACGATTTTATACAGATACTGCGACAATCGACTAAACGAAAAAGAACGCCTAGAAATGATAATTCAAAATTTCAATTTAGCAAAAACTTTTTTAGGCGAAAAAAAACTTAATGAACTGCTAGAAAAAAAGAAAATTTTGCTTTTTAAATTTGACGAAAATTTGTTTCTTTATCTAAATATAAACAATATCGACCCGCTAGAAGGTTTTTTTTCGATAAATATACAAACCGAAGATGAAAAAATTTATGATGCTTCGTTTAGCTTTATTACCCCAAATTCGCTTTTGATCTCTTCTATGCAGGGCTCAAACGAACCAAACACGCCGGATCTCATCAAACAAGCCACAAAACAAATGCATGGAATTCGCCCAGCTTTTATGATTGTTAATGTTTTTAAGATGATTTGCGAGATTAAAAATTTTTCGCTACTTGGAATTCCAAAAGAAAATCAAGCCAAATTTAGGCGAAACGATCACTCGCGATTACTTTTTGATTATGATGAATTTTGGCGTGAAAACGGCGGGAAATTTGGCGAAAAATACTACGAAATTCCGCTTAATATCGAACGAAAAAGTTTAGAAGAAATTCAAAGCAAAAAACGCTCAATGTATAAAAAACGCTTTGAAATGCTAGATATTGTTAAAAATTCTTTACAAATTTATTTTCAAAATCTATAAATTTGCAAAAATTCAGAAGTTTTAAACAAAATTTTGGATAAAATCAACCCTTAAATTTACGAAATTTTAGGAAAACAAAAATGGATATTAGACAAGCCTATTTGGATTTTTTTGCTTCAAAAGGTCATGAGATTATCGCTTCATCACCCTTAGTGCCTGATGATGCGACACTTTTATTTACAAACGCAGGAATGGTGCCGTTTAAAAGCATTTTCACAGGTGCGGTGCCACGCCCAAATCCGCCGATTCGCACTAGTTGTCAAACCTGCATAAGAGCAGGCGGCAAACACAACGACTTAGACAATGTCGGCTACACAGCACGCCACCACACATTTTTTGAAATGCTTGGAAATTTCAGCTTTGGCGAATATTTCAAAAAAGAAGCAATTGCGTATGCGTGGGAGTTTGTAACCGAAATTTTAAAACTTCCAAAAGAAAAACTCTATGTTACGGTTCATACAAGCGACGATGAAGCGTATGAGATTTGGCAGCAACATATCTCAAAAGAGCGAATTTATCGCTTTGGCGATAAAGATAACTTTTGGGCTATGGGCGATACGGGACCTTGTGGGCCGTGTAGCGAGATTTTTTACGATCAAGGGCAAGAGCATTTTAGTGGCGAAGAAGACTATATGGGCGGAGACGGCGATCGATTTTTAGAAATTTGGAATTTAGTTTTTATGCAATACGAACGATCAATTGACGGCAAACTAACCCCGCTTCCAAAGCCATCAATCGACACGGGCATGGGCTTGGAGCGCGTTGTAGCGATAAAAGAAGGCAAATTTAGCAATTACGATAGTTCGCTTTTTATGCCAATTATTGGCGAAGTTGCAAAATTATGTGGCAAAACTTATGTTTATGAAAGCGGAGCAAGTTACCGAGTAATCGCAGATCATATAAGATCGGTTTCGTTTTTATTGGCTCAGGGCGTAAATTTTGACAAAGAAGGCAGAGGCTATGTTTTACGCAGGATTCTCCGCAGAGCCGTCAGACACGGATATTTGCTAGGCATAAAAGAGCCGTTTATGCACAAACTTGTGGAAGTATTGTGCGAAGTCATGGGCGGACATTATAGCTATTTAAACGAGAAAAAAGAAAATATAAAAGAGCTAATCAAACTTGAAGAAGAACGCTTTTTTGCGACTATTTCGGCAGGTCTAAATTTATTCAACGACGAACTAGAAAAAACAAAAGATATTTTTAGCGGCGAAGTTGCGTTTAAATTATACGATACTTACGGCTTTCCGCTTGATCTGACTGCTGATATGTTGCGTGAAAAAAATATCAAAATCGATGAGAAAAAATTTGACGAACTTATGAGCGAACAACGCCAAAGAGCCAAAGCCGCATGGAAAGGAAGTGGCGATAAAGCCACTGCTATCGGCGATTTTAAGGCTTTGCTTGAAAAATTTGGCGAAAATGAGTTTATCGGATATGAATTTACGCAAAGCAAAAGCAAAATTTTAGCCATTTTAAACGATGAATTTAAAGAAATTTCAGAATTAAAAGCAGGAAATATCGGCTGGATTTTACTTGATAAAACTCCATTTTACGCTACAAGCGGTGGTCAATGCAACGACACAGGCGTGATAAATAAAACTAGTAGCGTTTTAGATACGCAAAAGTTTTTTGGGCTAAATTTAAGCCAAGTTGAAGCTAGTTTGGATTTGAAAATCGGCGATGAAGTGGAGTGCGAAGTAAGTAGCGAGCGAAGCGAAATCGCAAGACACCATAGTGCGACTCACCTACTTCATTTAGGACTTCGCACAATTTTGGGCGATATGGTAAGTCAAGCAGGAAGCCTTGTGGAAGCCACTCGTTTGCGATTTGACTTTACATATCCAAAGGCGATGAGTAGCGAACAAATCGAAAAAGTAGAAAATTTTGTAAATGATCAAATCTCTCGCGCAAATTCCACAAAAACCGATATTATGAATATTGATGATGCCAAAAATAGCGGTGCTGTGGCACTTTTTGGCGAAAAATATGCCGATAATGTCCGAGTGGTAAGCATAGGCGATAGCAAAGAGCTTTGTGGCGGGACACATGTCAAAAATACAGGCGAAATCGGAAGCTTTTTTATCGTAAAAGAAAGTGGCGTAAGCGCAGGAGTGCGTAGAATCGAAGCTATTTGCTCAAAATCTGCGTTAAATTATGCTAAAAATTTACGTTTGCAACTTGCACAAATAAATGAAAATCTCAAAACAAATGAACCGATAGCGGCGATTAAAAAGCTAAAAGACGAGATAAAATCACTAAAAACCGAGCTTAGCAAAGCTAGTAGCAATAAAGCTATCGAATTAAACGAAATTAATGGCGTAAAAGTCGCAATCAGCGAATTTGACGGCGATATAAAAGCCAAAATCGACGAGCTAAAAAATCAAAATGAAAAAATCATCGCCCTATTTTTCAAACCAGAAAACGAAAAAGTCCAAATCGCTTGTGGCGTAAAAGGTGCAAACGCAAAAGCAGGAGAAATCGTCAAAGAAGTAGCAAAAATTCTTGGCGGCGGAGGCGGCGGTAGAGATGACTTTGCCACAGCCGGCGGAAAAGATATAAGCAAAATCAGCCAAGCGATTGCATTTGCAAATGAATTTATAAAGGCGAAAATTTGATGATAAAACAAACAAATTCGAAAAGTAAAATTTGCAAATTTAGGAGCGAAATTTGAACGAATTTGGTTTTGCAAGGGCAACACAAATTTTGCCCTTACTTCACATTTTGGCAGTTATTTTTTTTATAAATGCTCAAATTTGCTGTGTTTATATCATTAGAATTTACAAAAAAAGCGAAAATATTTGCGAAAACTGCGATAAAATAAAGTCGCATTTTAGCAGATACGAACGCTTTTTTTTGTTATATTTTGCCGTTATTATCATTAGCGGTTATCTTATTTCTATCGGAAATGACTATAAATTTGCAGATCCTATGATAACAGGCATCATAACGACACTTTGGGCTGCTTCGATGTTTATTTTGCTAAATTTTGTCTATATTCACTACAAAATTTTATCGTTTCAAAAGGCGGTTTTGGCTAAAAACGAAATCGAAGCAAACGAGCATTTAATCATAATTTTAAAATATTTTATTCCGCTAAATATCGCAATATCGCTGATTTGCGTTTATTTAGGCGTTACTATAAGTGAGTTTTGATGATTTATCTAGCTTCATCTTCACCCACAAGAGCGCTTATTTTGAAAAATCACGGCATTAAATTTGAGCAAATTTGCACTAAATTTGATGAAAGTGGCATTGATTTTAGCGACCCTTATACCTATGCTTATAAAGTGGCAAATGCAAAAAAAGAGCAATTTTTTAAAATTTACAAAGATATTGACAGAGTGCTTTTTGCCGACAGCTCGGTCGTGGTAAATAACCAAATTTTTGGTAAAGCTAGTAGTGATGATGAGGCTTATACTATGCTAAAAGCACAAAGCGATAACTTTTCAAGCGTTGTTACGGCGATGATTTTTGTTTCAAAAAAGATAAATTTTGTAAATTCAGCTATTACAACATATAAATTTGCTAAATTTAGCGATGATGATTTGCGTGAATACATCGCAAAAAAAGATTATGTCGGCAAAGCAGGAGCTATGACGATAGAAGGTTTTAATAAAAAATATATCATCTCTCAAAGTGGTCTAACCAGCACTGCTATGGGACTAAGCGTTGAAATTTTAAAGAGGTATTTATGGTAAGAGTTTTATTTAGCTTTTTGACACTTTGCATTTTTGCAGCAGGTGGAGTTTTTTTATATTTTTATTCGCAAGTTAGAATAGAATCTAACAGCATTATCGAATATAAACCAAAATTAACCACTAGAATTTACGATAGAAACGGAAATTTAGTCGCAAATATTTTTGATGAAGAAAACAGAGTTTTTGTTAAATATGAAGATATTCCGGGTCGTATCATCGAAGCACTTGTAGCTATCGAAGATACTGCATTTTTCGAGCATGACGGGATAAATTTAGAAGCTATTTTTAGGGCTTTGGTAAAAGATATAAAGGCTATGGCATTTGTCGAAGGTGCTTCTACCATAACTCAACAACTTATCAAAAATATGATTTTAACGAGTGAAAAAAAGATAGATCGAAAAATCAAAGAGATGATTATGGCATTAAAAATCGAAAATGCACTCACCAAAGAGCAAATTTTGGAAAGGTATTTTAATGAAGTATATTTTGGACACCAATACTACGGCATAAAAACCGCCGCTATGGGTTATTTCAAAAAAGAATTAGACGAGCTAAGCTTAAAAGAAACGGCGATTTTGGTTGGTTTGCCAAAAGCTCCAAGCCAGTTTGATCCTACGCGCAATCTAAATTTGTCATTAAGCCGTGCAAACAATGTCGTATCTAGAATGTATGAACTTGGCTGGATAAATAAAGGCGAATATGAAATCGCAATGGCAGAAACTCCTGCCATTTATAACGAAACACTAACGCAAAATAAAGCCCCTTATGTCGTCGATGAAGTCGTCAAAGAAGCTACAAAAATTTTTCCAGATATAAAAACAGGCGGTTATACGATCGAAACTAGCGTGGATTTAAAAACTCAAAGCTTAGCAGAAGAGGCTCTTTCGTTTGGCTACAACGAAATTTTAAAACGAGATAAAGACGCAAATGCTAGTAATGTAAATGGCGCTATAATCGTTACAAATCCAACCAACGGCGAAATTTTAGCTCTCGTTGGCGGGGTTGATTACTCTAAAAGCAACTTTAACAGAGCCACACAATCAAAACGCCAAACGGGATCTAGTTTTAAGCCATTTATCTATCAAATCGCCCTTGATATGGGATATTCGACTATGAGCGAAATTCCAGATGTCGCAAGAGAATTTGATGACGGAAGCAACAAATCATGGACGCCAAAGAATTTTGATAAAACTTTTACAGGCTACATAACCTTAAAAGAAGCCTTGCAAAAATCGCGAAATCTCGCTTCAATCAACCTTTTACACGCAATCGGACTTCAAAGAGCATTAAATAAATTAAACGAATTTGGATTTAAAGATGTCCCGCCTGCGCTTTCAATCGCGGTTGGAAGCTATGGTATTTCGCCGCTTGAATATTCTAGTATTTATTCTGTTTTTGCAGGACTTGGAGTTAGCACAAAGTCTAAATTTATAAACTCAATCACAGATAAAAACGGCAAAACGCTTGTTTTCCAACCTCAACGAAAACGCATTTTACAGCCTGAACAAGCCTATCTTATGACAACACTTATGAAAAATATCGTAAGTGCTGGAACCGGCACAAGAGCGCGCGTAAAAGGCATAGAAATCGCGGGTAAAACAGGCACTTCAAATGATAGCATTGATGTTTGGTTTTGCGGCTTTACGCCTGAAATTCAAGCGATTGTTTGGTATGGAAATGACGATTATAAGCCTATGCGAAGTGTTGAGCAAGGCGGACGAACGGCTGCACCTGTGTTTGCTAAATTTTTAGAAAGCTATATCGAAGAATACCCGCAAACAAAACGCACATTTAGCGTTCCAAGCGGAGTTTATACGCGTAATTACGCAGGAAAAAGCGAATATTACACGCGCACTTCGCCCTTGCCAAATGAATAGCCGGTTATCGTCCCGGAAAATGCACCTGAATTATAAAAAATTGAATTTGCAAAATTTGCAAATTCGATTTCCAAATATCTAAATCTCTGTTGCTTTTTTTAGTTTATCTAGTCCAAATTTTTCCCAAATTTTATTGATTGTTTTATCAAGTTTATGTTGTTTTTTATCTTCATTTAAGGAAAAAAGCGAATTTTCACACTCTTTTCCGTCTTTGAAATTCGTCAAATTTAGGCTAATATGAATAATCTCAAAATCCTTATGAATATCGCAATTCTCAAAAAGCTCTGCCATAACTTCGCTTAGCAAATTTAAAGAAAAATCCCTATCTAGCGTTTTTCTTTTAGAACTCTCGGCTCTTGTTCGGTAGCGAATTTTTAGCTCATAGCTTGTCGGATTTAGTCCTAAATTTAGTGTATCGTGTGTCAAATGGCGACACATTATCAAAACTTTTCGTTTTATCTCGTCTCTGTTTGCACATGGCGAAAATGTCCGTCCAAAGCCGATACTCTTGCGTTTGCTAGTTATTTCGACTTTATCATCTGCTTCGCCGCTTAATCTTGCAAAAAGTTTTTCGCCGTTTTTGCCGAGTTTTTCAAAAATTTCTTTATGTTTTAATGCATCGCCGATAGTGAAAATAGCGTATTTTTCAAGCGTTTTTTGTGTAGATTTACCAATTCCTGCAAATTTAGAAATTTCAACGCTTTTTAGCTCATTTTTAATGTCGCAAATCTGGCGAATTCCAAATGGTTTTGCCAAATCTGTTGCAAGTTTTGCGATAAATTTAGCTTTGCAAATTCCGATACTGCACGGCAAATTTAATCTTTTTAAAACTTCGCTTTGCAAAAATTTAGCAAATTCAAACGGATTTTCATCAAATTTCGTCCCTTTTAAATCCAAAAAAAACTCATCAATGCTAAATCTTTCAATGCTTGGCGTAAAAGTATATAAAAATTTATAAAGCGAGTTTGAAAGCTCAGAGTAAAATCTATGGTCACTAGGCACAAGCGTTAAATCAGGACAAAGCTCCAATGCCGTTTTTACGGGCATTGCAGATTTGACGCCAAATTTTCTTGCTTCATAACTTGCGCTTAAAATCACGCCTTTTTGTGAATTTGGTTGATTTTTTTGCAAATTTGATTGATTTTGCGAATTCAGACTATTTTGCAAATTTGATTGATTTTGCGAATTTGGATTTTTTAACAAATTTGAATTTTTTTGCGAATTTACTTCATCAAAAATAGTCCCATTTCCGCCACCCACGACGGCGACTTTTTTGCCGTTTAGGCTAGGATTTTTTATCCTAGCCGCCGCGACAAAAAAGCAATCCAAATCAATATGTAAAATCATTTTTTGGTTTCTAAATTTTTACCAAATTTAACACTTGCAAATTCAAGTGCCGATTTAACGGCATTTATATAGCTTTTTGTTTCTGCAACGCCCTTGTAGGCGATGTCATACGCCGTGCCGTGATCTACGCTTGTGCGGACTATCGGCAAATTTAGGCTTACATTTATGCTCTCATCAAAATATAACGCTTTTAAAGGCGCAAGTCCCGCGTCATGGTTCATCGCAACAAGCCTGTTGCAGTTTTTTAGCGAGATAGGGTTAAATGCGACATCGGGCACCAAAGGTCCAAAGAAAACTTCTTTTTTCAAAGCCAAATTTGCCAAATTTATCGCCTTTTTTATCTGCTTTTCTTCGCTTCCGCCGATGACGCCGTTATCACTAGCATGTGGGTTAAAGCCCAAAACGCCGACACGAGAAAAACCTGAACTTTTATGCAAATTTTGCAAAAATTCGCTCAAAGGCTTTGATTTTATTTTTTTGCTGACCTTGCTAAGTGCGATATGATCGGTAAAAAGTGCGACAAAAAGCTTTTCGCAACCTAGCATCATAATCGCCTTTTTTTTGAAAAAATCACTTAAAACTTCGGTATGACCGACATATTTAATTTTAGCTTTCTTCCACGCTTCTTTATTTACAGGTAGCGTTACGACCGCGACGGCTTTTTTGGCAGCGACGAAATTTAGGGCATTTACAAAGGATAAAAACGAAAATTTACCGCTTTTTTTGCCGACTTTTCCGGGACGAATTTCAAAACTCTCACCAACGCTTACACACTTAAAATCCTTTGGAACACTCAAATTTAGCAAATTTGCGCCCTGCTTTAAAAGCTCTCCGCCAATAAAATAAATTGGCTCACAGATTTTGCAAATTTGCTCGTGCGATTTTATGGCGATTTCAAGCCCTACTCCGTTTATATCACCGATACTAACGGCGATTTTGGGTTTATTTTCGGCACTTTTTTCGCCTGAATTTTGATTTTCTTTTACGCTTTGGTGTTGCAAATTTTTTCTATTTTTTTTACCCATTTTTACGCCTTAAATTTATAAATTTATTAGCTCTTTCATTTCTTTAATAGCATTTTTAAGCCCGACAAAAACGGCTCTTGCAACGATACTTTGCCCGATATTTAGCTCAAAAATTTCTGAATTTTTAATGACGGCTGAGACATTTTGATAGTTTAGCCCATGCCCTGCTGCAACGGCTAGTCCAAGCCCCTTTGCATAGGCACTTGTGTGTCGAATTCGCGTGATTTCATCTTTTAGCATTGCGCTTAGTTTTTCCTGCGGTTTGTCAAATTCTTTCACAGCGTAGCAGGTTTTGGCTAAATTCGAATTTAGCATTGCAAACATATTCGAATACGCCCCCGTGTGAAGCTCGACGAATTTCGCCCCAAGTTTTGCGCTTAAATCGATATTTTCTCTACTTGGATCGATAAAAAGCGAAACGGCAATCCCGCTGTCTTGAAGCTTTTCGATAGCATTTTTTACACCTTCGTTTTCTAAATTTAACCCCCCTTCGGTTGTCAGCTCTTCCCTTTTTTCAGGCACGAGCGTGGCGCGAGATGGTTTAAATTTGCAAACTAAGTCGATTATCTCTTCATCTATCGAACACTCCAAATTTACAGGCACTTTCGAGTGAGCGATAATGTCTTTTGCATCGTTTTCGTTGATATGACGGCGATCTTCTCGCAAATGGATTGTGATTTGATCGGCTCCTGCTGAAATAGCTTCATACATTGCAAATAAAATGTCAGGGTCATTTACTCTTCTAGCTTCCCTTAAAACAGCGATATGGTCGATATTTACGCCAAGTAACATTTTCTCTCCTTAGAATTTTTTGGTAAAATTATAGCTAAATTTAGCAAAGGAAAAAATATGATTTTTGGGATTGACCTTGGTTCAAATACCTTGCGTGGCGTTTTGATGAACAAAAATGGCAAAATCCTTAAAAGCGCCGAATTTATCGTAGGAAGTGCTAGAAATTTGCAAGCTGGTGGCGACCTTGACATTGACGCGATTTTACGCATAAAATCGGCATTAAAAAAAATGGATAAAATTTTTGATTTTAAATCGTGTGAAAATTCCGTGTGCGTGGCGACAGAAGCCTTTCGTATGGCAAAAAATTCGGCTGAATTTTTTGATGAAATTTGGCGTGAATTTGGCGTAGAATTTAAAATCATAGACGGAGATGATGAAGCGAAATTTGTGCGTTTGGGGATTTTAAATCGTTTAAAACTTTTAAATTTAAATGCGAAAAATCCGCTTTGTATCGATCTTGGCGGGGCTAGCACCGAGATTTCAAATAATGAACGCTCAAAAAGTTTTAAATTTGGCATTGTGAGATTTTGTAACGAATTTAGCGAATTTAACGATAAAATTAAAAATGCAAATTTGATTGTGAGCGAAGCTAGAAATTTTATAAATTCGCTTAAATTTGATAAAATCGTGCTGACTTCGGGAGTGCCGACGACGATGGTTGCTCTGCGAAAAAATCTCTCGTATGAAAGCTATCAAAGCGATTTGATTAATGGCGAGAATTTGGAGTTTGGCGAATTTGATTTTTGGCTTGAAAGGATTTTAAATTTTAGCGACAAAGAAGCCATTTTGAAGCTTGGCGAAAATCGAAAAGATTTGATGATTGCGGGGATTATGCTTTTAAAATCGCTTTTGCAGGATTTTGCGAAAACCGAATTTATCGTAGTTGATGACGGACTTAGAGAAGGAATTTGTATTGAGTTTATTAATAAGTTGAAATGAGCCTAGCTTTTCCGTGTGGCAAACACCGATAGACAAAACAAGTCTTATCTTGTGTTTGCCACACGAAAAATCGTCGGCATTCGGTTTTTAAATTTGCAATAGTTTGCAAATTTAAAATTTTAAATTTTCCAAATTCTTGTGTTTAAATTTAGCGTTTTTATGATTGATAAAAACTGCGAAAGTTCCAGTTTTATGGTAAATGCAGGGTTTGCGTGTAAAACGCTTTTATCGATGTCTGGCTCGAAATTATCTTTTCCTGTATCTAAAAATATATAAATTTTATCTCCCACAAAACTAACGCTGATTGGGAAATTTAGTCGTCTTTTTAAATCCAAAAGTCGCTTCATAAAAGCAGGACTTAAAATATACATTGCATTTTGCACATCATCGCAATAAACATTAAAAGTAGCGTTAAATTTGGTGTCGTCCATTGTGATTTGTTTTAGTTTTTTGGTATTATCACAAACAGCGTCCTTTGATACGACAAAGGTTGTAGATTTAATATTTTTATTAAAAGTTGCGTGAAAAAATATACCATAAATTGCATAATTTTTAATATTATCAACAAGCAAAATATCCGTAAATGTAAATTTCACGCCGTCAAAATTGCCCCAAATTTTATCATCGCCGTTTTTTGTATAGTCATAATCAAAATTTATATCTTCTCTAAATAATTTGCTATGCTTTATATACATTGATTCTAACCTGCCATTAGGCGAGTATTTGTAACCAAGACTCGATATATACGGTGTCAAAGCTTGATTTTTGAATTCTATTTTATATTTTTTTGCTTTTTTTATTTTTATTTCTTTTACAATCAATTTATAAGCAAAAAACATAGAAAAACTTATCAAAAAAAGAGTTCCAATAAAACCAAGCGTTTTATATTTTTCAACGAAATTTATCAAAAAAAAGACAGGAAGCATTATCGCAAATCTAGCAAAAACATCATATTTGATTTGCGGAATTTTTTCCATTTCAAATATTTCGTATATTGAAAGAAATATCGGCATTAAGCAGATGGCAATAATATAAATCATACTTATATCTAAATCGTAGCCAGAATAATAAAAAGCCAAAAATGATGAAATTGGGATAAAAAAAGTAGATAGCATAGCCAAAGGCTTTGCTTTATCAACTTCTTTTAAAATCCCAAGTCGCAAATTTTCTAACTCGTTAATATTCAAATTTTCTCACTTTAAATTTTTAATTTCGTAAATTTGAACTGCAAATGCCGACGATTTTGCGTGTTTTCGAGCACGAATAAGCGAGACTGCACTTGCTGTGCGTCGAGCTTAATGAGTGCGACGAATCACGCAAAAGCTAGGCTCAGTTAAACACGCCTAACAAGAATAACAAGTAGCAAATTCAAACGGCGTCGGTCTGCACTCATACGGCCACACCTGCGTTTCAAATTTAAAATGTTGATAAGTTTGTATAAATTCGTCAGTCATAATCGGCTTCAAGTAAGCATTATCGCGAATGACCGCTTCAAGCGAACCACGCAAAGTGTGCGGAAGCTGCTCTATACCACGCTCTCTAATTTCGTCCAAATGAAGCTTAAACAAATCTTCATCCATTGGTCCGACCGGTTCAAATTTATTTTTTATACCATCGATCCCTGCCATTAACATAGCTGCAAACGCTAAATATGGACAAGCTGTGCTATCAGGGAAGCGCATTTCAGCCCTAACTGATTTTTCGCCGCTTCCGTAAGGGATACGGATAGAAGCTGAGCGATTTTGGCTCGAATAAGTTAAAATGCTTGGCGCTTCAAAGCCCGGAATCAAGCGTTTGTATGAGTTTGTGCTTGGGTTTGTAAAAGCGGCAACGCTTCTAGCGTGTTTTAAAACGCCGCCGATATACCATCTAGCTTCATCGCTTAAATTCGCGTAACCGCCCTTGCCGTAAAATATATTTTTGCCGTTTTTCCAGATTGATTGATGCACATGCATACCGCTTCCGTTTTCGCCGTAAAGCGGTTTTGGCATGAAAGTAGCCGTTTTGCCGTTTAGGTGAGCGACCATTTTTACGACATATTTGTAAATTTGCACATTATCGGCTGCTTCGACCAAAGTGCCAAATTTCACGCCGATTTCGCCCTGACCTTGACCTACTTCGTGGTGGCAAATGAAAGTTTCCAAGCCAACTTGCTCTAAAACTTGAAGCATTTCAGCCCTTAAATCAACCATAGTATCAATCGGCGCAACAGGGAAATAACCGCCTTTTATGCCAGGGCGATGACCCGAGTTAAAGCCGTCTTTGTATTTTTTACCACTATTCCATGAGCCTTCTTCCGTATCGACATCATACATAGCGCAGTTCATACTATCGACGATTTTAACATCGTCAAATACGAAAAATTCGTTCTCTGCGCCAAAATAGCAGGTATCACCTAGACCTGTTGTTTTTAAGAAAGCTTCTGCTTTTTTTGCTATCGATCTAGGGCATTTTTCGTAAAGTTCGTTTTTGTAAATGTCATAAACATCGCAAATCACCACAGCCGTAACATCAGCTGTAAATGGGTCTAAGAAAGTCGTATCGACATCAGGCTTTAACATCATATCTGATTTATCGATCGGCTGCCACGCATCGACGCTACTGCCGTCAAATGGAATTCCGTCTGCAAAATTTCTATCAAGTCTTTTGTAGTTATAAGACATGTGGTGCCAAGTGCCTTTTAAATCCGTAAATCTAAAATCCACAAACGCAACTTCGTGTTCATCGCAAAATTTGAAAAATTCATCAACACCGCTAACAAATTTACCCATTTTTTTATCTCCTTGTGATTTTTAAAAAAATAAAATTTAAGGATTTTAGTATTTTTCGCATTAAGATTTGATAAAAATGCAAATTTAACCTAAATTTGGGCTTTTTAAAAGAAAATTTTCTGCCTAATAAAAATATATAAATTTGCTAAATTTAAAGCCGGAATTTAGCAAATTTAAAAAATTTTTTTGCTAGAATTTCGCTCGTTTTTTAGAATCCCGTGTGGATTATTACGAAATTTAGGAAATTTTATGTCTAAACTTACATTAAATATCATCTCAGGCGTTTGTCTGGGGCTTTTTGGTGCCGTTTTGGTTTATTTTGGAAATCCTGCAAATATGGGCGTTTGCGCTGCTTGTTTTTTGCGTGATACGGTCGGAGCGCTTGGCTTTCATAGGGCTGCAATTGTGCAGTATGTCCGCCCTGAAATCATCGGTTTGATTATCGGCGGATTTATCGCTTCTTTATTTGCAAAAGAATACAAACCAACTAGCGGTTCATCGCCGTTTGTGCGATTTTTCTTAGGAATTTTTGCTATGATTGGGGCTTTGGTGTTTTTGGGTTGTCCGTGGCGTGCGTTTTTACGACTAGGCGGTGGCGATATGACGGCACTTCTTGGCGTTTTAGGACTTTTTGCTGGTGTGCTTTGTGGTAGATTTTTTAAATCAAAAGGTTATGCGCTTGAAGAAGTAAAAAGCGTAAATAAGGCAATTTCAGCCCTACCTTTAATCATCGCTATTTTGCTTTTATGTGCTTTGATTTTTGGGCTTAAA
This sequence comes from Campylobacter sp. CN_NE2, assembly GCF_027797465.1. Taxonomy (NCBI): domain Bacteria; kingdom Pseudomonadati; phylum Campylobacterota; class Epsilonproteobacteria; order Campylobacterales; family Campylobacteraceae; genus Campylobacter; species Campylobacter sp. CN_NE2. The sequence goes on from NZ_CP115608.1 coordinate 725,033, forward strand.
CTTGGCGAAAATGCGCCTTTGTTTAGCTCGACTGATGGTCCGGGTTCAAAACACGCAAATATCTTTATCTCGCTTGGACTAGCAATCATCATAGGCATCGCTATGCAACGCTCAAAATTCTGCTCAGTCGGAGCTTTGAGCCGAATTTTGGATAAAGATTTTACTATGTTTTTTGGTATAGTTGCAGTCGTAGCAAGTGCAACTATCGCAAATTTGGCATTTTCTCAATACAACTTCGGCTTTGAAAATCAACCAATCGCTCACAATCAAATGCTTTGGAATTTCCTTGGCATGGCACTTTCTGGCTTTTGTTTTTCGTTAGCTGAGGGTTGTCCTGGAAAACACCTAATCCAAACAGGTGCAGGAAATTTAAGCTCAGCCATTTTTGTCATGGGCATGGCGTGTGGTGCAGCCATAGCACATAACTTTTTACTAGCAAGTTCGGCAAAAGGCATAACGCCTTACGCACCTTATGCTCTTGCTTTGGGCTTTATTTTCTGTGTTTTTGTAGGGCTTAAACAACGAAAAGCTTAACAAATTTTGGCGTTAAATTTAGTTCAAATTTAACGCCGATTATTTTTTCAAAAATCTTTTATTTTCGATATTTTCAATATCGCCAAATTTATCCAAATATTCAAGGTAACAAACGGCAAATTTACGGCTTAATCCAAAATGATTTTTTACACTTGCGACATCGATAAATCCGTCATTTTTAATCATTTCATAAAACTTTTTTACAACCAAATCAAGGTTAAATGAAGTTATAAAAAGATTATGCTCTAAGCGAATAACCTTTTTTGCCTTTGTAAGTTTTTTTAGCGCACTATCGCCACTACTGCGATCGATTTCAAGCTCGTCATAAATGTTATACGGCGCAAGCGGCGCAATGCCACCTTTTTGCAAAATTTCAAAAATTCGATTTTCTAAATTTTGCGACAACTGCTCGTAATCAATCCCGTTTTTGATATAAACCCCGCCAAATTTAGCAATAATACCGTCATTTGCTAACTCATTTAGCGCAAAATTTGCCAAATTTTCACTTGCCCAAGGAAGTTTTAAAGCGATACTTGCGCCGGAAAATACGGCAAGATTGTTTTTAGAAATAATAAATTTAACAAATTCTTTTATGTCGCTAATAGCCCCTAAATCATAAACGCAAAAATTCTCTTCGTCCAAAAAAACGCCTTTTAAATTTCGTGCTATTTGCAGGGCAGCTTCACACGAAATTCCAAATCTTTGATAAGACGAATAAAGCCCAAATCCGTGTTTATGAAATGAGCTTAAAATTTTAAATGCTTCCAAAAAATCACCATTTAAAAGCGATTTTAAAAGAGAGAGTTTTGGCTCTTTTTTTAATGGTTCGCTAACTGAGTTTAAGATGGTTCCGCCACCACACAAACGGGAATTTTTAAGCACAACAAAAGGCTCATCAAACATCAAAAACACAGGTTTTTCAAATTTAAAAGAAACAATTTTTGGGGTTGAAAAATCAAAATTTTCTTCAAATTTGGCTTTATTATCTTTTAAAATCAAACATTTTGCCGAAATTTGCTTTGAACCTACGCAAAATAGGACATTTTCGTTATGCGAAATATCACCAAAAAATTTGCAATCAATGCTATTAAATCCCCTAAAAAAACCTTTTTTAGTTAAAATTTGCCCGGATTTTAGCCTAGCTTTATCTGCACCGCTTAAATTTAGCGCTACTCTATTTGGAGAGGTTGCAAATTCGGCATTTTCATCGTGAATTTGGATATTTTTGACGCCGTAAATTTCGTCCAAATCGCAGTTATAAATCTTATCGTTTTTTGCGATTTGACCACTGATTAAGCTCCCAGTTACGATAGTTCCTGCCCCGTCAATAGAAAAAACCCTATCGATATAATAACGAAAAATTCCATCGGCATTTCTTGGTTTTGGATTTAGTGTAAAAAGGTAGTTTTTTAGCTCATTTATGCTGTTTTGATCTTTTATACTTAGAAAAAATGAGTTCAAAATTTGCAAATTTGAGAAATTTTTGATGAAATTTTCGCACTCTTTTAAAACTTCATTTGCTCGTGCAGTATCGCATAAATCGCACTTTGTGATACACAAAATAATGCTTTTAATACTAAGAAGCGACAAAATCGCAATATGCTCTTTACTCTGTGGCATAAGTCCGTCATCACAACTTACAACAAGCATACAAACATCAAAACCATACGCCCCGCTAATCATCGTTTTAACGAGATTTTCATGACCCGGAACATCGATAAATGCGATATTGTTTTCGCCACCCTTTAAATTTGAAAAACTTAAATTTATGGTAATGCCCCGTTCTTTTTCATCTTGCAGTTCGTCGCCTTCAAAGCCGTTTAACGCCCTTATTAACGCTGTTTTTCCGTGATCTATGTGTCCAGAGGTGCCTATTATAACAGTTTGCAATGCTTATCCTTGTAAAGAGTTGATTTTTTCAACTAAAATTTGCAAATCTTTATCAAAAATCGAGCGAAAATCAAGACAAAATTTATCATCTTCAATGCGACCGATAATTCCTAATTTTCTAAATTCGCTTTGCAAAATAGTAGCCCTTTTATCAATGCAAAAAGCCAAAACTACTGTATCGTAGCTTACATTTGGCAAACTCCCGCCGCCGACAAAAGATTTCGAAGGCAAAATTTGCGTTTTAAATTTGATATTTTTTTGAACAAATTCGGCACTTTTTTTAAGCTCATTTATACTTTTTTGAATTTGAAAAACAGTTGGTATTAGACTTATTTCGCCATTTTCATAAGCATTTATACACTCATCTAACAGTGAAATGGTGATTTTATCAACCCTTAGCATTCTAAGAAGCTGATTTTTGCGAAGTTGCGAAATCAACTTTTTTTTGCCTAAAATGATGCCACACTGAACCGAGCCAAAAAGCTTATCGCCACTAAAACTAATAAGCGAAACCCCACTTTTAGCTAGTTTTTTGATATTTACTTCGTTTTTGCTAAATTTGCCTAAATTTAGCGCAGCTGCACTTCCTAAATCAAAATAATCAATCAACTTGTGTTTTTTAGCCAAATTTGAAATTTCAAAAATGTCCGTTTCTTCGCTAAATCCGACAATATCGAAATTTGAACGATGAATTTTGACAAGCATTTTTGTATTTTCGTTCAAATTTGCTTCGTAATCTGAAATTTTTGTTTTATTTGTAGTACCAACTTCCCTTAAAATCGCACCAGAACTAGCCATGACTTCCGGCACTCTAAAACTACCACCGATTTCGACTAGTTCGCCCCTGCTAACAATGGCTTCAAATCCTTTTGCAAAAGTGTTAAAGACCAAAAATACGGCACTTGCGTTATTATTTACTACAAGCGCATCTTCAAATCCAAAAAAATTTGCTAATCTTGCCCCGATGAAATCGTAGCGATTACCCCGTTTGCCTGTGTTTAAATCAAATTCTAAATTCGAATAATTTGTGATATTTTTTTCACTTCGTTTTAAAATTTCAGCCGAAATCACGCTTCTGCCAAGATTTGTGTGAATCACCACGCCTGTTGCATTTATAAGTGGTTTTAAGGCAAGATTTTCAAATTTTTCATACTCATTTTTGATTTTTTGAATAATCTCATTTTCGCCCAAATATGGCTTGTTTTGCATAGCTTTTCTTCGCTCTTTTGCGATAATTTCTTTTGCAAGTGATAAAATTTTGTTTTTATTGCAACTAGCAAATTCTTTCAAATTTGCGATTTTATCGATTTTTGGTAAAGAGATTTCCATTTTATACCTTTGCGTTTGACTTTAACTAAGTCCTTTTAATTTTATGGCGAGAGAGTGAAGGAATCGAACCTTCCAAAGCACGATCAATCGCACTTTCATCGGATTTGAAGTCCGCGGACGCTACCAAGTCGTCATACTCTCCAAACTCTGTATTGTATCAAAATACTATTAAAATTAACAAATTTGCTAAATATAAATTTTAAACTCATCTTTTTTTATGACTTCTGCGATGATACTAGCGTGTTTATAACCTGCATCTTTTAAGCGAGTTATGGCAATATCAGCATCTTTTTCGCTAACGGATAAAAGAAGTCCGCCGTTGGTTTGTGCATCGCAAAATTTAATATCAGGCATTATATTTACATTTTTTTTCGTAAATTCCAAATTCTTATAGCTTCCAGCAGGAATAAACCCGTTATCAACGCATTTTTGCACATTTTCGAAAAATGGAATTTTATCTGCATAAAATTTAAACGAAATGCTATCATTTATCATCTCACTAGCATGTCCTAAAAGCCCAAAGCCTGTTATATCGGTGGCTGCGTGAATTTGTAAATCACGCACAGCTCTGGTTGCATATAAATTTAGCATTTTAATCTGTTCTAATGCTTCCTTAAATTCGCTAAATTCCAAAAAATCAGCTTTAATCGCAGTCGATATTATCCCCGTGCCAAGTGGTTTTGTTAAAATCAAAACATCGCCGATTTGTGCTGTATTATTGCTCCAAAAATTATTTGGGCTAACCTTGCCCGTAACGCTAAGCCCATAGTAAATTTCAGGCGTTTTTATCGTATGGCCACCGACTAGGACTGCACCACTTTCGGCGATTTTGCTCTTTCCGCCTTCTAAAATTTCAACCAAAATTTCATCGCTAAAATGAAAGTTATCAAATCCAACGATATTCATCGCGCTTATCGCTTCACCGCCCATAGCAAAAACATCGCCAATGGCATTTGCAGCAGCGATTTGACCGAAAATGTAAGGATCATCGACTAGCGGCGTCATAAAATCAAGCGTTTGCACAAGTGCAAATTCATCATTTATCTTAAAAATTCCGGCATCTTCGTTGCTGGTGATTGACGAGAGCAAATTTGGGTGTGGTTCGATCAAATTTGCTAAATTTTTATCGATTGCGCTAGGTTCTAGCTTGGCAGCACAGCCAGATGATGAAGCAAATTTTGTAAGGCTAAAATTACGATAATTCATAGTTTTATCGCTTCGTTTTCGCTCAAAATTTCCATGATTTCAAGTGCATTTGACATGCGACCGATCGCAAGTTTATCGACAAGTTTATAGGCTTCCAAGCAGCTTCCACAACTAAGAATTTCTATGCCTAAAATTTCCAAATTTTTAAGCACCCCAAAACTTTCGTGAGATCTATTTGTCGTCATAAAAACGGCGTTATTTACGCAAATTATCATTTTTGGTTTATCTTGTAAATTTGCGATGGAACCTAAAAATTTACTAAGCAAACTTTTGCCTACTGCGCCACTTCCACAACTTTCTTCATTTAAAAAAACAACTTTTGATTTCTTATGGTTTATGTCGCAAAAATCCTCTGCATTTTCGTTTTTCAAATCGCCTGTTTTTTGGATTTTAAAAGTCGCTTCACTGCCGTTTTGCGTGATATTGGGTTCGTATCCGTTTGTCTGCAAAAATCTTTTGACATTTTCTATCGCAGCCGTTTCGTTTAAGATAATTTCTATACTTTCGCCTATTTTAGCACTTTTTAAAGCTTCTTTTGTTTTGATAACAGGTGCAGGACAAGCCAAATTTCTACAATCAACTTGCATTGTATTTCCTTAAATTTAAAGTATCTTTGAACCTCAAAGCTAAATTTAAAGGGCAAATTCTGTTAAATTTGCCCCGTTTTTTATAATCTTTCGTATTTTTCTTCAAATTCTGATTTTTCGATTTTCTTTTTATCTAATAACTCGCGATACCAGTAGTGGTGCAAAACATAAACCTCTTCTTCTTCTTTGTAACCTGAAATCATAGAATGAATCGCACCTTTTATCGCAAAAACTGCCATATAGATATGGACACATAAAAATACTGCACAAATCGCGCCCAGCACATTATGCACGATGACACTTGCGCGTAAGAACTCGATTTGAGAAATGCCAAAAATCGCACTAGCGTTAATCGCACTAAAATCAAGAAAATACATCGCAGCACCTGTGATTATCATCACAAGACCACCAAGTGTTGCTATCCAAAACCACGCTTTTTGACCTGCATTAAATTTACCTGCCGGAATCGCCCGTTTTTTCTTGCTTAAATAGCCACCGACAATCATCATCCATTTTATATCATAAAGTGCAGGTAGCATTCTATAAAACCAGCAAAATAGCATAGGAAGAACACTAAAAGCAAATGTTACAGTCGCAAGCCCGTGTAAATTTTTACAAACTCTTACAAAAAATCCGCCACCAAAGACATCGCCAAACATCATTATAAGACCAGTTGGAACCAAAATCACCCACGAGATAGCAGCTACTAAGTGAAATAATCTCTCAAATTTATTAAACGCTAAAATCTTGCCGTGAGCGTGCGAAAAGTGCTTTGGACCGACGATGACATAATGCAACACAAACGCAAAAACTACTGCCATAATAGCAAATGCTGCAAGCCATGCAAAATAATCATTGCTTTGCATATACATAAAAATCGGCGCAAATCCACTTTCGTAAGTTTGTCCTGCATTTTCAAATCTTGCATTTCCCCAAATATTATTTGAATTTTTTTGAACTATATCTGCGTAGTTTTGGGCATTTGCTAAGCCAAAACAGGCTAGAAAAAGTAAAAATTTTTTCATACAAAATACCTTTAATTTTGGTTAATTTTAAAACACAATATTATACCTTTGTGCTTTTAAAAATTTGCTAAATTTTAATATGAATAAAAAAATTTAATAATAATTTAAAGTAAAAATTTAGAAATAAAAAAACAAAATTTGATATAATTTGCCGTTTAAAAAAATTTAAGGTAAAAAATGAAAGAATTTGCATTTTATAAAGGCGATATAAAAGATGCCGTCTTAGGCGATGAAATCGAAATTTTTGATGATTGTATTCCGGAAAATTTACCGACTTTTTTGGTATCAAATTCGCCAAAAATCAAGGCTCAAATTTACGCACCACAAATCGATTTTTATATAAAAAATTCAAGCGATGATTTTTTGCAAAAATCAAAAAGCGTAAGTTTAATGTATGAAGCAAGGGCGGTTTGCTTTGATTTGGCAAAGGATTTGGATTATCAAAAAAGCGTTGGCAAAAATATCATTTTAATAAGCGATGAAAAAAGAGAAAATTTAGCAAATTTGTTAAAAAAGCACGAATTTAAGGTAATTTTACTAAATCATAGCGAAGTTAATTTTCTTTACGGGCAAGTTGGCGAAATCGTAGTGCAAATTTTGCAAAATGGCGAAGAAATCGAAGTTACGGCTGATTTTGCGCTCATAGAAAATGCAAAAGATTTTATGCTTCGCCAAAGTGGTTGTTACGAAATTTCAGGGCTTAATGATGATGAAATTTTAAAAATTTTAACACAAAATTCACCACAATTTAACTATAAAAATTCCATAACTTACGATTCGCAAATTTGCGATTATCATCACAGACGAGATGAAATTTGTGCTAAATGTTCTGAAATTTGCCCCACAGTTGCCATTTTAAAAGACGACGAAAATAAAGAGCTTGTTTTTTCGCATATCGATTGTATCGGCTGTGGCAGGTGTGTAGGAATTTGCCCCACAGGTGCGATTGATAGCGCAAAAATGCCACGAAATGCCTTTTTGCAAGTCGCAAAGCTTTATGAAAATAAAAAGATTTTGATAATTCCACAAAATTTAGATTTGCAGGATTTAAGCGTAAAACTTCCCCAAAATACGCTGATTTTGAGCCTTTATGCGCTAAATTTTTTAAGCCTAACGCACTTTTTAACACTTTTGCAAACAAGCGGTGCAAATTTGGCGATTTTTGATTCGCAAAATAGCGCAGATAAGCCACTTTGCGAAAGTATTGATATTATAAATCAAATTTATGAGCTTAAATTCAAAACTCGCGCAGTATCGCTTATACAAAACCAAAACGAGCTTGAAAGTGCTTTATCAAATTTGCAATTTATCGAAAATTCCAAATTTAACCTTGTAGAAGCAAATCTTTCAAAACTAGAAATTTTCTCAAAAAGATTATCATTTTTAGTCGGAAATGAGAATTTGGGTGTTGTAAAAAGCGGTAAATTTATAACTCACGGCAAAATTTCCATAAACGAAAACTCTTGCACGCTTTGTTTAAGCTGTGCGGGAGCCTGTAATACGGGCGCACTTTTTGCCGATGCAAATGATAATTCGCTCAAATACAACGCTTCACTTTGCACGGCGTGTGGATACTGCGTGAAAAGTTGCGCCGAAAAAGATACGATAAATCTGCAAACCGGACAAATCGAGTTAAAACCTGAATATTTTTCTCACCAAATTTTAGCAAAAGATAGCTTGTTCGCCTGTATCGAGTGTGGCAAAGAATTTGCCCCAAGCAAGGCAGTTATGAAAATCGCCGAGATGATGATGAGTAAAATTTCAGATCCAGTTACGCAAAAAACGCTATATTGTTGTGGGGATTGCAAGGCAAAAATAATGATACAAAAAATGCACGAACAAAAGGATATATAAATGGATATTAATATCATAAAAGCTAGAAGTTATTATTACGAATTTTTTGCGATTCCGTTTTTTTTCTATGAAAATGAAACTAAATTTGAAGTTTGGAAAGACCAACTTGCCGTGCTTAAAAATTCAGCTATAACGCCAGAAGATAATGAATTTTTTGCAAATTTGGAAAAATTTAGTTTTGATGAGTTTAAAACAGAACAAAACACGGCTTTGTTTGATTTTTCTTATGCAAATGTTCCACTGAGTGCGTCATTTTACGATGAAGGCAGAGACGAAGGGGCGATGAAAATTCTGGTTTTAAATACTCTTAAAAAGAGCAAATTTAGACGAAATAATGAATTTTGCAAAGATAGCGAAGATTTCATCGGATTTATTTTTTATTTTATGAGTTCGCTTTTAAAAGATGAGTTGCAACGCGGTTCAAACTTCCTTTCTACCGAGCTTTTTGTCAATGTTATAAATAAATTTATAGATGAATTTATATCTCTTTTGTTAGAACACAAAGGCACAAACTTTTTTAAAAATTTAGCAAATTTGATGAAAAGTTTTTTTGCTTTGGAAAGATCGCTTTTAGCCGTAGATGCGCCTAAATTTGAAAAAAGTGTCGCAAAAGAAGCCTTAGCAAGACTTCCTTATGAAAATCGTTTTAAAAACCCAAGAAATGTTTTCAAGCTTGATAAATAAAAATTTAATAAATGTAATAAAATATTATTAGATTATATATTTTAATATATAATCTAATAACGCATTTTGCTAAATTTCTTAAAATAAACTAAAATTTTTTAAGAAACTTTTATTTTAAATATTCAATTTAGTATGTTTTTGATAAAATTCAAAGAATTTAAAGTCTATCAAGGGGCAAGGTTGCCCAAATCCCTAGATTTTAAGTAGAAAATTTTGCCTAGTGAAGGAAAAATTATGGAGACAAATCGCAGGGATTTTTTAAAAAAATCTCTTAAACTCACTGCCGCAACTACAGCAGTTGTCGGCGCTACTACCATTTTAGCCAACGATGAAGTTAGCTCATCAAATGGTGTTGCAAAGGGAAAATCAAAGAAAAAAGAGGTGCTTTACAAAAAAAGTGAAGCTTGGGAAAAATACTACAAAACGGTATATTAGGAGCAAATGATGGACAAAACAATCGGAAGGCGAAGCTTTCTGAAACTTGCTGCTCTTGGCGCAACTAGCGTTAGCGCATTTGGCAATAACGAAACATTGCGAGATGCTAGTGCCGATGAAGTTAAAAATCCGTTTCCAAATTCGGTCAAAAAAAGAACCATTTGTTCTATTTGCTCGGCTGGTTGCGGTATTGTAGCAGAAGTTGATGAAAGCACAAATACTTGGATAAGACAAGATATGGCGATTGACCACCCTATTTCACAAGGTAGCCATTGCTGTAAAGGTATCGATCAAATCGATCTTACAAAATCAAAAATGCGTCTAAAATATCCGCTTAAAAAGGTTAATGGCAAGTGGGAAAGAATAAGCTGGGAAACTGCCGTCAATGAAATTTCAGAAAAAATGCTGAAAATTCGTGAAGAAGACGGTCCTGATAGTGTTGAATTTTTAGGTTCAGCTAAATTTTCAAACCAACAATCATTTTATTTTAGAAAATTTGCGGCTTTTTGGGGCACGAATAATATCGACCATGTAGCCAGAATTTGACATAGCGCAACAGTCGCCGGTGTGGCGAATACTTGGGGTTATGGTGCTATGACAAATCACTTTGGCGATATGGCAGCAAATTCTAAAATGATTCTTTATATAGGTGCAAATTCAGCCGTTGCAAACCCTGTGGGTGGTATGAAACACGGACTTCAAGCCAGAGATAGAAACGGCGCAAAAATCGTAGTTGTAGATCCAAACTACACTAGAACTGCGGCAAAAGCTGATTTATACATTAGAATTCGCCCGGGAACGGATATTGCATTTATTTATGGTATGTTACACTTGATTTTCAAAAACGGCTGGGAAGATAAAAAAGTCATCGAAACTCAAAGCTACGCAATCGAAGACATTAGAGCAGAAGCCGAAAAATGGACACCGGAAGTAACTGCCGATGTAACGGGCTGTGATAAAGATTTGCTAATCCAATTTACGCAAATGTTTGCTACGACTAAACCTGCTACTTTGATTTGGGCACTTGGTATCACTCAACACTCAGTCGGTAGCTCAAATACAAGAATTCTTTCAATCCTACAACTAGTTTTAGGAAATATGGGCAAACCGGGCGGCGGAACAAACATTATCCGCGGACATGATAATGTTCAAGGCTCAACAGATATGGGCAACCTAGCCGATACCTTGCCTATGTATTATGGTTTGGCTGATGGCGCTTGGAAACACTACTGCAAGGGCTGGGGCGTTGAATTTGACGAATTTGTAAAACGATTTGCAACTTCTGTTAAAGAACCAAGAGAAAAACTCGGCGAAGCAGTAAAAGGAACGAATTTCAAAGAGTATTTCTATCACGATGCAAATAATCCAGAAGATAGAAATTGGCGAAATGAAAAGGGCTTTTCACTAGCTAAATGGTGGCAAGGCGTGCTAAAAGAAGAAAAAACCTACACAAGCGGAAATTTACGCGTTCTTTGGGTTCAAGGAACAGGAATCACATCTATGGCTCATCAAACCAAAATCAAAGAAGCCGTAGATAAACTTGATATGCTTGTTGTGGTTGAACCTTTCTTAAACGAAGTTGCTATTTTAAGCGACAGAAAAGACGGAATTTATGTGCTTCCAGCTTGCACTCAGTTTGAAAGCGAAGGCTATGTAACAGCCACAAACCGCTCGGCTCAATGGCGAACACAAGTCATAAAACCACTTTTTGAAAGTAAAGAAGACCAAGAGATTATGTTTATGTTTGCTAAAAAATTTGGTTTTTACGATGAGTATGTCAAGGGTATGAAAATGGGAATCGTCGATGGCGAGTTAAAACAAGTTAAAGATGATTTCGTATGGCCTGATGATGCGACAGATGAGATTGCTAGATGCGGACATAGTATCGGAAATCAAGGTAGAACAGCTGAAAGACTTCGCCGTCATCAAGCCAACTGGCACAACTTCGATCCTGATACGCTTATGGGAATCGGCGGAGATGTTAAAGGCGAATACTACGGACTTCCATGGCCGTGCTGGGATACAAAACACCCTGGAACGCCGATTATGTATGATTTGACTAAACCTTATGAAAAAGGTGGTATGGGATTTAGAAATCGCTTTGGATTAGAGCACAACGGCGTTTCACAACTTGCCGATGAAAGCATAACTTTGCCGAATTCAAAGGTTAAAGGCGGTCACGCTCAAATCACAAAAGATAATATCGAGCAAATTCTAGGTATTACTTTAAGCGAAGAAGAAAAGGCAAAAATCGGCTCATCTTGGAGCGATGATTACAGCGGTATTATCAACCAAAAATGTAGAGAATTTGGAATTTGTCCGTGTGGAAACGCAAGAGCAAGGGCGAAAGTTTGGGAATTTGCTGATCCTATTCCGCTTCACAGAGAGCCTATCCACTCTCCACGATGGGATTTAGTGCAAAAATATCCGTCATTTGACGATCAAGCACGAAATTTCCGTGTTGCTACAAAATTCAAAAGCGAACAACAAGAGAAAGATTGGAGTAAGGAATTCCCGACCATCATGAGTTCGCTTCGGGTTGTAAATTTAAGCGGTGCAGGTATGTTAGAACGAACTAGCAAATATCTTGCAGCGATTACACCTGAGATGTTTGCTCATGTAAATCCAAGCTTAGCAGCAGATCACGGCATAAAAGACGGCGAAATGATGTGGATACACGCCCCACAAGGCACAAAAATAAAAGTAAAATGTATCTACTCGCACTCAGTTACGCCTGATCGTATCGTGCTACCTTATAACTTTGCAGGAATTTTCCAAGGCGTTGATTTAAGCGATCGCTATCCGGAAGGCACCAAGCCTTATACTATCGGCGAAAGCTCAAATATCATCACAAACTACGGCTTTGACATTAACACTCAAATTTCTGAGTTTAACGCTGGTCTTTGTAGATTGGAAAAGGCATAAGGGGTAAGATATGGCTAGAATGAAATTTTTTGTAGATAATGATAGATGTATAGCATGTTACGGCTGTCAAGTGGCATGTTCAAATGCACATGAAGTCCCAGTAGGCGTAAATCGCCGAAAAGTCGTCATCATAAACGAAGGAGTTGAAGAGAAAGAATTTGCTAGCACGCTTGCATGCCAACACTGCACGGACGCGCCTTGTTCGCAAGTTTGTCCGGTAGATTGCTTTTATATCCGTGACGACGGAATTGTATTGCACGATAAAAACAAATGTATCGGCTGCGGCTACTGCCTATATGCTTGTCCGTTTGGTGCGCCACAATTCCCACGAAATGGTGCTTTTGGTATAAAAGGCGCTATGGATAAATGCACAATGTGCGCAGGCGGTCCAGAAGAGACAAATTCTCACATTGAGCGAGAGCTTTACGGACAAAATCGTATCGCAGAAGGCAAAGTGCCTATGTGTGCTGCTATTTGCTGCACAAATGCACTACTTGTCGGCGATGCAACGGAAGTTTCAAACATTTACCGCAAAAGAGTAATGTTAAGAACTCCACAAAAAATATAAAAACACTCGGTAAAAAGGGCAAATTTGCCCTTTTTACTAAATTTTTAATCCAAATTTATAAATTCAATATCTTTTTGCCTAAAATATGCAACTTTTGAGTATCCAAAAAATTTTGCTTTTTCTAGCAATTTTTCGTAGTTTTGCGTAACCTGCTCCACGCTGTGAGCGTCGCTAGAAAGCGTGATATTTACGCCTAAATTTGCGATTTCTTCAAGCAAAATATCGCTTGGATAAATTTCGCCCACGGGTTTTCTAAGACCTGCTGAGTTTAACTCAACCACGATACCGCTTTCTTTTATCGCTTTTAGGGCATTTTTAGCTAACACTCGCACATCTTTTTTCGGTAAAAATTTAAAAACCTTTATCAAATCAAAATGCCCTAAAATTTGAAATTTTCCGCTTTTGCAAAGCAAAGCGATTTTTTCAAAATATTCAGCGTAAGTATCATCTACTGCCCTATTTTTCCACTCGCCGATAAATTCAGGGTCATCAAAACCCCAACCATCTAAAAAATGCACCGAACCGATAAAATAATCAACTTTTCGCTTAAAAATTTCATCGCTCATAAAATTTTCTAAAAAATCGACTTCATAGCCTAGCAAAATTTCCATTTTGCCCTTAAATTCGGCTTTTACTTCATTTATCATATCTTCATAAAAATCCATTTGCGAAAAATCCATACGATATTTTTCATCAAAATTCATAGGATTGTGATCTGAAAATCCGTAAATTTTAATGCCATTTTCGTAAGCCTTTTTTGCGTATTGCATTGCCGTGCCTGTGGCGTGGTTACAAAGATATGTGTGATTGTGTAAATCAACCATTTTAATCCTTTAAAACTCTTTTTTAGGATAATTTTAGTAAAATCACGCTTAAAAATTTTAAAATTATGGAAAGAATTTGAAGAAACCCGAACTTTTAAGCCCGGCAGGAAACCTAACAAAACTAAAAATCGCTGTTAATTACGGAGCAGACGCCGTTTATGCCAGTCTTGGTGCATTTTCGCTTCGCCAAAGAAGTGCGAAAGAATTTGACAAAGATAGCTTCGCCGAAGGTGTCGCTTACGCCCATAAATTCGGCAAAAAACTCTATGCGACCATAAACGGCTTTTTAACTAACGCCCAACTAGAACCCACCGAACGCCACATTAAATTTTTAAAAGAAGTCGGTGTCGATGGCTTTATCATCGCCACGCCAAGCGTAATGAGCTTAGCCAAAAAAATCGCCCCTGAGATCCCAATCCACATTTCAACCCAAGCAAATGTGCTAAATTATATGGACGCTGAAATTTATCAAAGCTTAGGCGCAACTCGCATAGTCGCAGCCCGTGAAATGACCCTAAAAGACGCCGTTTTGATAAAAGAGCATTTGCCAAATTTAGAAATCGAAATTTTTGTGCATGGCTCAATGTGCTTTGCTTATAGCGGTAGGTGCTTGATTTCAGCGGTGCAAAGCGGGCGTTTTAGCAATCGCGGAAGCTGTGCGAACGACTGCCGTTTTAAATATGAACTTTATGCCAAAAATGAAGAAAACGGCACACTTTTTCGCCTTGAAGAAAAGGAAAACGACGGCACTTATATAATGAATTCAAAAGATCTGAATTTAAGCTCTCATATCGAAAAAATCATCGCCACCGGTGCAATTGATAGCTTTAAAATCGAAGGTCGCACGAAAAGCGAATATTACGCAGCATGTGCAACGCGAACTTATCGCATGGCGATTGATGACGCCATAAACGGCAAATTTAGGGCTGAAATTTATGAAAGCGAACTAAATACGCTAAAAAGTCGCGGTTTTACCGACGGATATTTGATCCACAAACCTTACGAGCGAGATAACACGCAGAATTTAGATACTAGCATAGAAGACGGAACGCACCAAGTAAGCGCTATTTCAAATGATGGCGAATTTATAAGTGTAAAAGATAAAATCGCTCCAAATGACGAATTTGAAATTTTTGCTCCGTTAAATTCGAAAATTGAAATTTGCGATAATGAAATCGGACAAATTTATGAAAATAACGGCAAATTTTGCCTTAAATTTAAAAAATTATTATCAAAAACAAATAAAGAATTCAGTGAAATTCACAGCGGAAATTTAAATGAAATCAAACTCCCCGCGAATTTGCCTGAATTTAGTTTTTTGCGAAAGGAAATAAAATGAAATTTGTATCAATCATAATGGGCTCAAAAAGCGATTTTGAAGTCGTAAATGAAACGGCAAAAATCCTAAAAGAAAACGGCGTTGCGTATGAAATGATAATAAGTTCAGCCCACAGAAGCCCAAAACGCACAAGCGAATATGTTACAAATGCCGAAAAAAAGGGAGCGCAGGTTTTCATTTGTGCAGCAGGTATGGCAGCTCACCTTGCAGGTGCTGTGGCGGCAAATACGACTAAACCCGTCATCGGAATCCCTATGAGTGGCGGCGTAAGCGGCGGCGTTGATGCGTTGTATTCGACCGTGCAAATGCCAAGCGGTATGCCTGTTGCGACCCTTGCTATCGGCAAAGCAGGAGCAAAAAACGCGGCAT
Source organism: Campylobacter sp. CN_NE2 (assembly GCF_027797465.1). Lineage (NCBI taxonomy): Bacteria > Pseudomonadati > Campylobacterota > Epsilonproteobacteria > Campylobacterales > Campylobacteraceae > Campylobacter > Campylobacter sp. CN_NE2. Next base: position 740,602 of record NZ_CP115608.1, read on the forward strand.
TTTTGGCAATGCAAATTTTGGCTCTCTCAGATGAAAAAATCGCAAAAAAACTGCTTGACATGCGAGAAGAAGCGATAATTTCACTTGAAAAAGATTCAAAAGAAATCGAAGTTTTGCTTTGAAAATTTGCAAATCCAAAAAACGCTACCATGCGTTATTTGGTTATTCCTTTTGACTTCGTAAATCTTGCAATAACAAGAAATAAAGGGTTAAATGTGGAAAATTTTGAAAATTGGAATAAAAAGAAATTTGATAAAAATTTAAATAACGCTAAAAGAAACTACGATTTAGAACCGATTGTTTTATTAAACCACGATGTGAGTATCGAATTTATCAGGACTATTAGCATAATTGTATTTATTGTGATAAACCTTATTGTCCCTATTGATAATTGGCACTCAAAACTATATGCCATAATATTTTGGTTGCCATTTTTGCAATCCAGCCTTACACGCTATAAAACCCATAAAAACAGCAAATTCATATTTTCAAAAGATTTTATAAGGCAGACAAATGACGGAAATATCAATATAAAAATCAATTTATATCAAATTTTGGAAATCAAAAAAATAAAACAAATATTTAATGAAGATGCAAGAAGAACATTTTACGGACAAAAACAAGGAAATTTATTAAGTGGAACTTTTGGAAAAATATTTGCTATCGTAGGAATTTCTTTGATTATTTTCATATATGTTTTTGGATTGTTAGTTGTAAGAAAAGACCCTTTTGGCTTATTGATAATCTTTTCAATACTAATTTTTATAATTATATATTTTCTACTTCCACAATTTATTTACCATATTAAAAGTGGTGGCTTGAAAAACTGGCTAAATGATACGCTTGAAATTCAAACACAAGATGAAGTCATTTTTGTCGTAATTGCAAACAATAACGAATACAACGAACTTAAAGAGTATTTTTTAAGTAGGTTAAATATAAATATAGACAAAATTTAAAATGAAAAATTTAATAAAATTAACCAAATTTGCAAAAAAACAAGTAGCGAATTTACTATTGGCGATTGCTTTGAATTTGCCTTACGGCAAATTCTCGCAATGACAATGGAATTATTTTGCAAATTTAAATTTTTGCATTTAATAACCCGCAAACCTTGCCAAATTTAAAAATTTATGGTTAAATTCAAGGTTTTAATAAAATTTGTAAAAAAGGGAAAATAATGACATTTTCAGAGATTATTTTGGCGCTTCAAAACTACTGGCACGAGCAAGGCTGTTTGCTTGTGCAACCTTACGATATGCCAGCAGGGGCTGGAACTTATCATCAAGCGACATTTTTACGAAGCTTGGGCGATAAGCCTTGGAGCGTGGCGTATGTAGCCCCTAGCCGTCGCCCTACTGACGGCAGATACGGCGAAAACCCAAATCGCCTAGGTTCGTATTATCAATTTCAAGTGATTTTAAAACCAAGCCCAAAAAATATCCAAGAACTTTATCTAAAAAGCCTTGAAGTTTTGGGCTTAGATCTTAAAAAACACGATATTCGATTTGTTGAAGACAACTGGGAAAGCCCTACACTTGGTGCTTGGGGGCTTGGCTGGGAAGTTTGGCTTGATGGCATGGAAGTAACGCAATTTACATATTTTCAGCAAGTAGGCGGAATTCCGTGCGAGTTAATCAGCGGCGAGATTACCTACGGCTTGGAACGCCTAGCTATGTATCTGCAAAGTAAAGATGATGTTTATGACATTATTTGGGACGAAAAAGATGGTCAAGTTACCACTTACGGCGATGTTCATAAACAAAGCGAGTATGAATTTTCAAAGTATAATTTTGAAATCGCCGATACAAAAATGCTTTTTAATCAGTTTCAAAACGCCTTTGATGAGTGCAAAAATATCCTTGAAATCGGTCGAGCTGAATTTGAAAGTGGCAAAAGCAAAACGCTTTTAGCGCTTCCTGCTTATGATTATTGTATGCTTGCGGCTCATACTTTTAATGTCCTTGACGCGCGTGGCGCAATCAGCGTAACGCAAAGGCAAGATTATATCTTAAAAATTCGCGAGTTAGCTAAAAGTTGCGCGTTAGCCTATAAAGAGAGCCTATGAAAATATCTGAAATTTACGCCATTTTAGACGAAATCGCACCATTTTGCGATCAAGAAAGTTGGGATAACTCCGGGCTTATTTTGGGAGATTTTAACACCGAATTTGAACGAATTTATCTTAGCCTTGATTTAGATAGTGCTTTGGTGGAAAAGGCAAAGCCAAATTCGCTTTTTATCACGCACCACCCGCTCATTTTTAAAGGTTTAAAATCGCTAAATCCGAGTTTGTATCCTGCGAATTTAATCTATAAAATGGTGCAAAAAAATATATCTTTGATTTCGCTTCATACAAATTACGACAAGCACATTTTAAATAAATTTGTAGCCGAAAATGTCCTAAAATACGAGATTACGGATATTAAAGATTTTATTGTTTTTATGAAAATCGATATGAAATTTGATGATTTAGCAAGTGATATTAAAGAAAAATTGCAAATTTCAAATTTAAGAGCCGTAAAAACCAAAGAAAATATCAAAACTATCGCACTTTGCACGGGAAGTGGTAGCGAATTTGCCGCGAATTTAGGCGTGGATTGTTTTTTAACAGGCGATTTAAAATACCACACGGCGTTAGAAAATTTTGAAAATAATGTCAGTTTGATAGACATTAACCACTTTGAGAGCGAACGCTATTTTGGGGCTTCATTGCAACCTTTCTTGCAAAAAAATCAAATTGAAGTTATAATAACAAATTCAATAAATCCATTTAAGTATTATTAGAAAAAGGAAAAAAATGAATAAATATCTTACACAACTTGTTGAACTTAGCGAATATGACAAGCAACTTGATAGCTTTAAACCAAAAATCGCTAGTGTAGAGAAAAGTCTAAATTCAAAAAAAGATGAAATTTCAAGCGTATCGGCTGAAATCGCAAATTTAACGGGCGAAATCGCCGAGCTTAAATCTCAAATTTCGCAAACAAACGCCCATATCAGCAACTTTTCATCAAAAATCAAAAGTTCAAGCAAAAAAAGCAGTGCCGCAAAAACTGAAAAAGAGATAAAAGCTCTAAGCGTCGAAGAAGAAATCGCAAAAGAGAGCCTAGAAGCTGCAAACGATGAAATCGAAAGGCTTGAAAAAATCGTTGCAAACAAAGAGCAAACTCAAAAAGAGTTACAAGAAAAAGAAAAAGCACTAAATGGCGAATTTGACGAGCTTGAAGCAAGTCTAAAAACTCAAATCGAAGAAATCGCAAAAGAACGCTCTGAAATTTACACAAAAAGAGACAAACTAGTCGTCGGCATGAACCAAAAAATGCTTTCATTTTACGAAAAAATTCGCAAATGGGCAGGAAATACGGCAGTAATACCTGTAAAAAAACAAGCATGTTATGGCTGTTTTATGAAATTAAACGACAAAACATATTCATCGGTTATTAGAAGCGATGACATCGTAACATGCCCGTATTGCGGTAGAATTTTATACAAAGAAGCTGAGTGATTTACAATCTTTTGGCTTGGACGGCTTGGATTTTATCCTTGCCGTTTATTTTTATTTTAAGCTTTAAATCAAAATACACAAAAAGCCTACCTGCTAGGTTTTTTTTATTTAAAAATCCCAAATTTGCACCTTGTGATATACATTTTCACGCTTGTAGCCTTGGCGAAGTAAATGCTATTTCAAATTTGGTAAGCAAATTTGAAAATGTCGCTATCACCACAACGACGGCGACAGGTTTTGCGGCGGCAAAAAAAATCACGCCAAATTCGCGTTTTTTGCCGTTTGAAAATTTGCTTCCTTTTTGGCTAGAAAAATCAAAAATTTGCGTTATTTTTGAAGCAGAACTTTGGCTAAATTTGGTTCGCTACGCAAAGAAAAACGGCTCTTTTGTCGTTTTATTAAATGCACGAATTTCTGATAATTCTTATAAAAATTATCTAAGATTTAAATTTTATTACAAGATGATTTTTGCAAATATTGATTTAGTTTTAGCTCAAAGCCAAACAGACGCCACTAGATTAGCCGAGCTTGGAGCGAAAAATATCCAAATTTGCGGAAATATAAAAAGTGCAAATTTAGCCAAGCCAAACAAAAATTATGCAAAATTTGATAAAAAACTAATCACAATCGCAAGCACTCATGAAGGCGAAGAAGAGCTGATTTTAGCGAATTTAATGCCACAAAGTGGTTGCAAATATATCCTTGCTCCACGCCACCCTGAACGATTTGAAAAAGTAGCTGGGATTTGCGAAAATTTTGCAAAAAAACATAATCTAAGTTTTGAAAAATTTAGCGAAAATTTAGGCTTGAAAAGCGATTTTATCGTCCTTGACACACTTGGCGAACTTATAAATTTTTACGCTATTTCAGATGCCGTGATTTTAGGCGGTAGTTTTGTGCCTAAAATCGGCGGACACAATCCGATAGAAATAGCACAATTTGGCGTTCCTATCGTAAGTGGCGAGTATTTTCATAACCAAAAAGCACTTTATAATTTGGTTGAAAATTTGCAAATTTGCAAAGCCAGCGAAATAAATTCGCATTTAAAAAACCCAAAACCGACAAAAATCACGCAAATTTGTGATTTAGAAAAAATCATAAATTTATTAAAGGAAAAAATCTAATGCAAGAAAAAGCTTATAAACTTTTGGCGATTCAAGAAAATATCTCAAACAACGAAGCAAAGGCTCTCATAGACGACGGACTTGTAAGTGCAAAGGGCGTTAAAATCAAAGTGGCAAGAGAGCTTATGAGCGAAAATACAAAATTCGTCGTGCAGAAAATAGCAAAGCCTGTGAAAATTTACGAAGATGAAAATTTAATCGCCGCAAATAAGCCAAACTTCGTAACCAGCGAGAGTTTAGAGAAAATTTTTAACGCAAATTTGTTAAACCGACTTGACAAAGAGACAAGCGGTGTGATTTTGCTTTACAAAAATGACGAATTTAGGGAAATTGCGATAAAAGAGTTTAAAAATATGAAAGTCAAAAAGACCTATTTGGCGATTGTTAATGGGATTGTAAGCGAAGAGATCGTAATCGATAGTCCGATTTTAACGCTAAAAACTAAAACAGGAGCGATTTCGAAAATTTCAAAAGACGGCAAAACGGCGATTACGGAAGTTTTCCCGCTTATGGTAAGCGGTAAAAAATCGCTTGTAAAAATAAATATCCAAACAGGCAGAACTCATCAAATTCGCGTTCATTTAGCAAGCATTAATCACGCCGTAATCGGTGATGAAAAATATGGAAAAAATCGTAACAAAAGAATGTTTTTGCATGCTTATGAAACCGAAATTTTGGGACTTAAATTTAAAGCAAATTTAGATAAAAGCTTTAACGAATTTGGCTTTGAAGTGCCAAAAAATATTTAATTCAATGAGTTTTAAGATAGTTTTTGCTAATATAAGCGTTTTGTTAGAATTTAATTTAGAAAGGCTTAAAAGTGTTTGAAGTTATAAGCGAATCGTTTAAAAGTGCCGTTAATAAACTTAGAATCATAGATGATGAAAAAGCGCTTAAAAATGCGCTTGATACCCTAAAAAAAGCACTTTTAAAAGCCGATGTTCATCACAAAGTAACAAAAGAATTTTTAAATTTAGTCGAACTTGAACTAAAAGCCACAGGAATCGGACAAAAACAATTTTTAGACGCTATAAAATCAAATTTAACCACTATTTTAACAGCACCCGGAAATCAAGGCTTTGTATTTGCCGATAAAAACCCGACTGTCGTTTTAATGGCAGGTTTGCAAGGTAGCGGTAAATCAACCACAACAGTAAAACTTGCAAACTATCTAAAACTTCGCAAAAAAAAGGTTTTAATCGCAGCTTGCGATTTGCAACGCTTAGCAGCCGTCGAGCAACTAAAACAGCTTTGTGCGACAAACGAGCTTGAACTTTTTAGCATTGACGGCGAAAGCGATCCGATAAAAGTGGCAAAAGAAGCCTTAAATAAAGCAAATTCTGGTTTATACGATGTTTTACTCGTAGATACCGCCGGACGACTTGCCATAGATGAAGCGTTGATGAATCAAATTAGCGAGATTAAAAAAGCTATTAACCCGCATGAAATTTTCTATGTAGCCGATGCGATGAGCGGTCAAGACGGCGTGAAATCAGCAGGAGCTTTTAACGAAGTTTTGGGCATTACAGGTGTTATTTTATCTAAATTTGACGCCGATACAAAAGGCGGCGTTGCATTTGGTATCGCAAAACAGCTAAATATACCGCTTAGATTTATAGGAACAGGCGAAAAAGTGGCTGATTTAGAAGGTTTTATTCCGGACCGTGTTGTAAGTCGCATTATGGGCGAAGGCGATTTGGCGACTTTGGTTGAAAAAACAGCAGCCGTGTTTGACGAAAAAGAAGCAAAAATTTTAAATAAAAAGATTAAAAAAGGACAATTTAACTTTAACGATTTTATAAATCAGCTTGAAAGCGTTAAAAAACTAGGAAATATGAAGAATTTAATCGGCATGATTCCGGGGCTTTCAGGCATGGCAAATAAAATAAATGACATTGATTTGGATAACTCAAAAGAGATTATTCACATTAAAGCGATGATAAATTCTATGACGCCGAAAGAGCGAGAAAACCCTGATTTGTTAAACAATTCACGCAAACGCCGACTAGCTCAGGGTGCAGGGCTTTCGCAAGTAGAAGTAAATCATTTCTTAAAGCAATTTACAAACGCAGCTAAGTTAGCAAAGAAATTTTCAGCCAAAGGCGGTATGCAAGGTCTTGCTTCGATTATGCCAAAGCAAGGTTACCCTAATTAGATTTAGGGCTTTAAAATGTCTGTATCGGCGGACATTTTAAAACTTTAAATTTAAACATTTTTAAGGAGAAAAAAATGACAGTTGTTAGACTAACAAGAATCGGTCGCAAAAAAAGACCTTTTTATCGTATAGTTGTTACAGATAGCAGAAAAAGAAGAGACGGCGGTTTCATCGAAACTATCGGCTTTTACAATCCTATGAGCGAAGGCGTTGATGTTAAATTTGATGCCCAAAGACTAGCTTACTGGAAAAGCGTAGGTGCTAAACTTAGCCAAAGAGTTGCTCAAATCACAAGTAAATAATTATGGTTGAAAATTTTTTAAAACAATACGCAATAATGATTGCGGATTATCCAAATTCTGTTCGCACAGAAAAAAATGTGAGTGAAGAATTTACGGAAATTATTATCTATGCCGATAAAGCCGACACAGGCAAACTCATAGGCAAAGACGGCAAAATGATAAACGCCATAAAAACGGTTATTTTAGGCTACAAAGCCAAAGATCCTACTCAATACAAAATCACGGTCAAAGCAGCAGATGCCTGATGAGCTTTTAGAAGTCGCTAAAATCGGCAAAACTATCGGTCTAAAAGGAGCTTTAAAACTCCACGATAAAAGCGACTTCCCTAAGCAGTTTAAAAAAGGTGCTAAATTTTTTCTTGGCACAGGCGAAATTTTAGAAATTTTATCTTTTTCTAGTGCAAATTCTAGCGTTATCTTTGTCGGCTTTGATAGTATCGAAAAGTCGCAAATGCTCGTAAATCAAACACTTTATCAAAGTAAAGAAGCTACAAAAAAATCGTGCAAACTAAACAAAGATGAGTTTTTTTATTTTGATATTATGGGGCTTGAAATTTGCGAAAATTCACAAATTTTAGGTATCGTTAGCGATATAATAGAAACCGGCGCAAACTATCTTTTTGAAGTAACAACTTCGCAAAATTTAACCCAAAATGGTTTGCCAAAAACTTTTTTTGTCCCTTATATCGATAATTTTGTAGAAAAAATTTGCCTTGATGAAGGCAAAATTCATACCAAAAACGCAAAAGCGATTTTAGAAAATTCATGAATTTTATCTTTATCACACTTTTTGAAAATCTTGTAAAGCCCTACTTTGGGGATTCTATTTTAAAAAGGGCATGTGAAAAGAATTTGATTTCAACACATTTTTTTAACCCACGCGAATTTACCGCAAACAGATATAAAAAAGTCGATGAGTATATGATCGGCGGTGGAGCCGGACTTCTTATGCAGTGCGAACCTTTGGCGAATACGATTGAAAAAGTAAAAACTAAATTTGAAAATGTAAAATTCATATACCTTACGCCTGTGGGTAAAAAATTCACTCAAAATGACGCAAAACGGCTAAGCAAGGAGCAAAATTTATGCTTTATTTGTGGCAGATACGAAGGAATCGATGAACGCATTATCGAAAAATATATCAATGAAGTTTTTTGCATAGGCGATTTTGTGCTAACGGGTGGCGAGTTACCGGCACTTTGTATGTGCGATAGTATCGCACGAAACATAAAAGGCGTTTTGGGAAATGAAAGTTCGCTTGAAATCGAAAGTTTTGAAAACGAACTTTTAGAAGCACCGTCGTTTGCAAAACCTGATAATTTTGCAAATTTGAGTATAATTTCAGAGTTTTTAAAGGGAAATCACGCTAAAATACAAGCTTTGAAATTTAGTATGGCGAACTCAAAAACAAGGTTCTTTCGCCCCGATATGTTCCGCAAAATCAAGTATCGCCAAAAAGGAAAACTATGAGAAATAAATACATCGAAGCATTTGAAAACGCTCAAATCGCTAGTAAGTCTGTGCCTGAATTTCGTGCAGGCGATACGCTAAAAGTCGCTCTTCGCATTAGAGAAGGAGACAAAAGCAGAGTTCAAAATTTTGAAGGCGTTTGTATAGCTAGACGCGGAAGTGGCGTAGGCGAAACATTTATTATCCGCAAAATCGGCGCAAACAATGTCGGCGTTGAGAGAATTTTTCCTATTTTTAGCGAAAGTATCGAAGGTATCGAAGTGCTAAGAAGAGGTCGCGTTAGACGCTCAAAACTATTCTATCTACGCGAAAGACGCGGTAAAGCTGCTAAAATCAAAGAACTTAGAAAATAATTACGAACTTAATCTCATAACCCTTGTGAATTTTCAAATTCGCAAGGGGTTTTTAAATTTATTCTCTTTTATACGATTACTGATAAAATTTTATAGAAAAATTAGATTTTAAATTTGAATTATTTTGATTGTTTTTACTCGTGAATTACCACGACTTGCTTACGGCAAGTCTTGCGATGACAAATTTGCTTAATTTTCTAAAAAATATTCAAGACAGAATAGGCGTAGTAATTTAAAAAATTTCGCTGTTTCAAGGGAGCTACCTTTATCGGTAGTGACCGCAGAAATAGCGAAATTTTTTAATTTAATCCGTTCAAGTTTGGGGAATTAAAAGCTTAGGTTAATTTCAATTACACCAAAATATTATAAAACAGCGTATCGAACCATCAAACACGCTTCTAACGCACCAAGCTTATCTAATATCTCTTTTGTTATATCTTGATCGACCAAGATAACAGCCAGTGCGTTGCCGTCTTCGCCACGACCCAAACGGAAATCAGCGATATTGATTTTTGCATCAGCCAAAATTCGGCTAATGTTAGCGATAACGCCCGGAACATCGGTATTTTTGAAAACTATCATTTTGCCTTTTGGCTTGAAGTCGGTTTTAAAGCCGTTTATGTTGATAATGCGACCTTCACTCTCATCAAAAACCGTTCCGTCGATAGTGGCGACATCTTTGTCGGTTACGATTTTAACGCGAACTTTGTTTTTGATACTTGTGCTGTGAATTTCGTTAGCTTCGCAAACTATACCCTTTTCGTCGGCAATAAATTTTGCATTTACATAATTTATCAAATCCCCTGCACTATCACGCAAGGCACCTACAATCGCAAAAATAAGCATAGAATTTAGATATTCTACGATTTTACCGCTACCTTCAAGTTTGATTGATTTAATCGCACCTTTGTTGATTTGCGCAGCAAAATACGCCATTTTTGAAATCAAATTTATATAAGGCTCAATCTCTTGTGGTAAATTTTCTGTGCGAATCGGTAAATTTAGCGCATTTGGATAACAAATTCCACGAGCTGCATTTATGGCTGCTTCGGCAGCTTCAACTGCGATATTGCTTTGAGATTCAAGCGTATTAGCCCCTAAATGCGCCGTCGCGGTTACATTTTCAAAATCCAAAAACGGGTGGTTATTTGCCGGTTCTTTATCAAAAACATCGATACCAAGATATGCGATTTTGCCGTTTTTAAGGTTGTTTATAAGCGCGTTTTCGTTATAAAGCCCACCACGAGCGACATTTATCAAACGAACGCCGTCTTTCATTTTAGCGATTTCAGGCTCATCAATCATATTTATAGTTTCTTTGTTTTTTGGCGTATGAATCGTAATAAAATCGCATGATAAAATATCTTCGAAATTCGTTGTATATTTCACGCCGACATTTGTCGCTTTTGACGGGTCGATATAAGGGTCATACGCGATGACATTCATACCAAAGCCAAGCGCTCTAACGCCAACGCGAGAGCCGATATTTCCAAAGCCAATAATACCAAGCGTTTTTTTATAAAGCTCTATGCCATACCATTTTTCGCGTTTCCAAATTCGGTTGATTTTTAAATCATTACAAGCATTTACATATTTTCGTGCCGAATTTATCAGATGACACATAGTCATCTCAACAGCAGCAATGGTATTTGCCGTAGGGACATTCATCAAAATAATTCCCCGTTTCGAACAAGCGTCAATGTCGCAGTTATCGACACCAACCCCAGCTCTAACGACGGCTTTTAAATTTTTTCCTGCTTCAAGGAATTTTTCATCAACAGGCGTCGGGCTTCTTGTGATAGCAACATCGGCATCGCCAAGCATACCTAAAAGCTCGTCTTTTTCCACGCTTGAAGCGTCAATCACTTTAATATCTTTTTCTTTACCTAAAATTTCAAAACCAATATTGTGAATTGCATCGCATACTATAATAGTCTTCATAAAGTATCCTTTAAAGGGAGAAAAGCCCGAATTTACGGGCTTTAAATTTAATTTGCAAGTTGATCTTTGATAAGATCGCCAAGCGTCATTTTATCGTCGCTTTCGCTGTTGAATTTATCTAAATCTTCACGCTCTTTTTGTTTTGCAAGGCGTTTAATGCTTAGGCGAATTCTATTTTTCTTTTCATCGATAAATGCAATCGCAGCTTCGATTTCATCGCCTACTTTCAAATTCGCAGGATCAATCGCGCCTAAATCTTCTTTGCGGATTAGCGCATCGACATTATCGCCAAGTTCGACAAACACACCAAAATCTTTAATATCGCGAATTTTGCCTTTTACGATACTGCCTTGTGCGTGAGATTTTGCATACTCATTTACAGGGCTATCGGCTAAATCTTTGCGATTTAGAGAGATTTTTTGCGTTTCATTATCGATTTTGATGATTTTTACTTCTACTTCGTCGCCGACTTTGAATAAATTTTTGCATTTTTCATTTCTATCCCAAGAAGCATCTTCATTATGCAAAAGACCTTCAACGCTTCCGATTTTAATAAATGCACCAAAATTTGTGATAGTCGTCACTACGCCTTTGACAACATCGCCTACTTTGTAAGCTTCGTTAAATTCGTCAAATGGTTTAGCTAATAAATTTTTAAGGCTTACTCTTAATCTTCTTTCTGCTGCGTTGATTTCAACGACTTCGACATCGATTTCATCGCCTTCTGAAATGAAGTCTTTTGGATTTTTGATATTTTTATCCCAAGAAATTTCGCTGATATGCAAAAAGCCTTCAATGTCATTTCCCAAATCAACAAACGCACCATAAGGCTCTATGTTGCTAACTGTTACTTGGATAGTATCGCCGACTTCTAAGCTATCTTTGATTTCGTCCCATGGATCAGGCATTGCGCCTTTGATTGAAAGTGATAAATGTCTTTTGTCATTGTCATATTTGATAACTTTTACAGGAACCTTGTCGCCTTCTTTGTAAAGCGAATTTGGATTAACAGGACCTTTGTAGCTAATTTCGCTGTAATGAACTAGCCCATCTACGCCACCGACATCAACAAACATACCATAAGTTGTAATTTTTTTAACGACACCTTCGATGACGCCGTCATTTTCAACGATTTTTGAAATCGCTTCTTTTTTGACTTTTCTGTCTTCATCTAAAAGTTTTTTGCGAGAAACAACCACGCTTTGCTCGTCTTTGTCGATTTTAATAACTTTTACTTTATATGATTTGCCGATTACTGAATTTGAGTGTTTAAATGCACTTTGCGAACGAGGCATAAAAAATTCAACACTGTCGGAATTTACGCATACATAGCCACCTTTGTTAAAAGAAACGATTTTTACATCGAAAATATTTTCTGCATTTTCATCGAATTTTTCGATAAATTCTTTAACTTTTTCTTTTTTAAGTGCTTTTTTGTATGACACTAGCGGACGACCGCCTCTGCTACCTGTGATAGCAACTTTTATAGAATCGCCTTCTTTAAAAAGCAAATTGCCGTTTTCGTCAGTTATTTCAGAGATTTCTAAAACACCTTCTGATTTTCTACCGACATCGACAAATACTTCGCTGTCTTTTATAGCGACGATTCTACCCTCGCCAACTTCATCTCTTTCAGTCTTTTTGTAAGACTCTTCCAACATTGCCGCAAAATCTTCGTTTTCGAATTCTGCGTTATCTTGAACTTTTTCGTTCACCTTAGGCATCTTATTCCTTTTAAAATGATTTGCGCTTTTTAAAAAAAGCACGATTTATAATTATATTGCAAATTTACTTTATATTTTATAAAAAGAAATGGCTAAATTTTATGATGATATTCTAAAAATTTTTCTTGTGTTACTTTGCGAATTTGGGTTTGAGATTCTTCGCTTCACTTCGTTTCGCTCAGAATGACGAAATGGTGCGTTACAGAAAGGAATAACAAATGCCGACGATTTGTGGGGCTTTGGAGTGTGAGCGAATGAGACGCACTGTTTGTGCGTCGCAATGAAGCGAACACGAACAATCGCCACAAAGCTAGGCTCATCTCAATCCCAAATTCAAAATTTAAAATTTTCTATTTTTGCTATAACTTTTTGTATAATCCAATCCGGTGTGCTAGCCCCTGCACTAATCCCGCACAAATTTTTATTTTCAAACCACGAAATTTCTAGTTCATTTTCATTTTCTATTAGGTAGCTATCTTTGCAAAATTTTTGCGAAATCAAAAAAAGTTGCTTTGTGTTTGATGAATTTTTTCCGCCTATGATTATCATTATATCGGCTCTTTCGGCTAGTTCTTTGGCGGCTTCTTGGTTTTCAAGTGTAGCGTTACAAATCGTGTTAAAAACGCGAACTTCACGGACTTTTTTAACTAAAAAATCAACTATTTTCATAAAATTTTCTATTTTTTTGGTCGTTTGCGAAACAACGGCAACCTTGCTTTTAAATTTGATATTTTCAAGCTCACTCTCATCTAAAACCACAAACACCCTGCTTTGGTCTTTGCCATAAGATTTCACACCTTTTACTTCGGGGTGGTTAGTATCTCCAAAAATGACTATATCATAGCCGTTTTCGCTCATCTCTTCTACGATTTGTTGTGGTTTGGTTACAAATGGGCATGTTGCGTCGATTAGCTCTTTATTTTGTGATTTTAAAATTTCCAAATCGTCCTTTGTGATGCCGTGTGTGCGTATGATTAACTTATTTTCATCGGTAATTTCAGAAATTCCGCTAAGGGTTTTGACGCCAAATTTATCTTTTAGCCGTTTTATCTCTTCTGCGTTGTGGATTAGTTCGCCGATAGTTGCGGCAGTTCCTGCACTCTCAGCCATTTTTATGGCTCTTTTTACGCCAAAACAAAATCCACAACTACTAGCAAGTTCAATCTTCAACTTTTGCTCCGATTTGTCTTAAAATATCTTTGAAATTTGGAAATGAAGTAGCGATACACTCGTCATCTTCGATAATCATACCACTTTTTAAGCCCAAAATCGCAAAACTCATCGCAATACGGTGATCGCCGCATGGTGTGATGATGGCAGGTTGCAACTGGCAACCGCCCGTGATTTCAAAGCCGTCTTCAAACTCCACTATTTCCACGCCGCAAGTTTTTAGTCCCTTAACCATGACACTGATTCTATCGCACTCTTTGACACGAAGCTCTTTTGCGTTTCTTAGGCTACTTTTTCCGTTCGCACATGCAAATGCAATCGCTAACGCAGGGGCTTCATCGATCAGCCACGGAATATTTTCGCTAACACTCACAGCTTTTAACGGAGCATAGCTAACTTCTATATCGCCGATTTCTTCGTAAATTTCGCTAGTTTTTTTAAATTTTATATCGGCTCCCATTTGGCGTAAAATTTCATAAGCGTAAGTGCGAGTTTTGTTTAAAAGCATATTTTTTAAAACAATTTTTGAATTTGGAATAATACACGCTGCCACGGCATAGAAAAACGCCGAACTTGGGTCATTTGGCACAAAAATTTCAAGCGGTTTGAGTGGTTTTTGCAAAGGTTTCACGCTTAGAGTTAGCCCGTCCCCGCTGATTTCAGCTCCCATACCTTTTAGCATTCGCTCTGTGTGATCTCTACTAAGCTCAGGCTCACTAAATTTGCAACCATTGCCGTTTAAGCCAGCCAAAATAAGGGCAGTTTTAACTTGTGCTGATGAAATTTTGCTCTCATATTCAAAATATTCTAACTTTCCGCCTTGTATGGCTAATGGAGCCTTATCACCGCCGTTTCGTCCGTAAATTTTAGCTCCGACTTTTGCCAAAGGATCGCCTACTCGCTTCATCGGTCTTTCGTTTAGATATTTATCGCCGCTTAGTACAAAAAAGCCATCCAAACTAGCTAAAAGTCCCATAAAAAGGCGCATAGCAGTGCCTGAATTTCCGCATTCGAGTATGCAGTTTGGCTCTTTTGGTTTTTCAGGCGGCGTGATACAAACACAATCGTCCTTGATTTCAACCTTTGCACCCAAATTTTCAACGATTTTTAGAGTGCATTTTGTATCTTCGGCAAAAAGATAGTTTTTGATTTTCGTCGTTCCGCCTGAGAGTAGCGAAAAAATCGCAGCTCTGTGCGAAATCGATTTATCCGAAGCGATATTTGAAATCTCTGCCTTAAAAGCAGAGCTTTGAGCATAAATTTTCATCTTAAATTTAGTCCTAATTTTTCATTTAATGCTTTTAAAATTTTATCCATGATACCGGCTATATCATCATCTTCAAGCGTTTTTTCCATATCTTGGAAATTGAATTTGATTGTCAAAGAAATGCTATCTTTTAAATTCTCGTCTTTATAAATATCAATCGGCAAGAATTCCTTTAAATTCGCAATTTCTAACGAATTTATACATTTTTTAATCTCTTCAAAACGCATAGATTTTGGCACAACTAGGCTTAAATCTCTACTAATGCTTGGAAATTTAGAATATGCTTTTGCTTCGATTTTTTCAAATTTTAAAGCAGAAAAATCAATCTCACAAACATAAGTTTTAGCCAAATCTCGCTTAGCTTCAAAAGCATTATCAACTCTGCCGATAAAGCCCACTTTAACGCCATTTTGCACGATGTTTGCTTGTTCAAATTCGCTTAGGAAAGGCACAAGCGTTTGCGGAACTTCGCAACTAAATTTACCGATAACATTTTGAATTAAATTTGCAAAATATATAAAATCAACACTCGCAGGTTTTGCCGAATTTAAAAGCGATTGCTCGTTTTTTAGACCACTGGCGATAAATGAAATTTTTTGGCTTTGAACTCCGCCCGCGTCAAAAACGCTTCCAAGCTCAAAAAGCTTAATCGCTCTTTTTGAATTTTTCGTATTTCGCTCGGCACTGCTTAATAAATGATTTATAAGTGTCGGTCTTAGCGTATTTAGCTCGTTGTTTATCGGATTTAAAATTTCGATTTTGCAAGGTGCATAGCCAAATTCGCTTAGTTTTTCTTTATCGTCAAAAACATAATGAACGCACTCAAAAAAGCCGTTATCGGCTGCTTTTTGGCGTAAATTTTTTGCATTTTTATAATCAAAAAATGTTTGATTTAATCGGTTGCTCTCAACAAATTCAAGCGGTTTTGCCTGAATATTATCAATGCCGATTATTCGCACAATCTCTTCACAAATATCTTGCGAATTTGCTATGTCATGCCTAAATTCAGGCACTTTTACGCTGATTAAATCGCCTTGCGAATTTATCTCAAAACCAAGCCTTTTTAGAATTTTTACAATGTCGCTTGGCGAAATTTCCATTCCGGCTTTTTTATTGATTTCATTATTTGTAAAGCTTACTATGCTTACTTCGCTTTGCGGGGCGATTTTTTGCGTTCCTGCATACAAATTTATGCTTTCGTTTTTTGCCAAATTTGCAAAAATCAAATCAAGTCCTAGCTCTAAATTTGGCTCACTTCCCCTGACCGAGCGATAAAGTTGCTCGTCGCCTTTTAGGCTTTTATCTTCGCCTGTTGCTGTTGCGATAATCTCAGGAAGCGTATAATTTGCTTCAAGTAAGACGGTTTTTGTGTTTTCATCAGCCTTGAATTCGGCATTTTGCGAAATTCCGGCTAAGGAAATTTGCTTATCACAGCAATAAATTCCGCAATTTCCATATTTTTCTTGATTGATTTTAAGTGCGATTTTATCGCATTTTTCGCAAATTTTATTATAATCATAAGCCCTTATTAAAACCCCCGTTGTATGCACGGCATAATTTATCAAATTTGCGATAAAATTTGCACCTAATAAATCCGCAAAACCCAAACGAAGCGAACGCAACAAATCAAACGAAACTTTTTCTTTTATCTCAAACGCACGATACGCAAATTTGGCATTTATTTTATCGTCGCTGTGAAGCGAAAGCAACCTTCCGATGCCTAAAAGCCCGTCTTGTTCTTCGTAAATTTTTCTATCTTTCAACGGCAAATCAAGCGCAGCACTTAAATCTCTTGCAACGCCCCTAATGCTTAGACAATCGCTTCTATTTGGCGTAAGATCGACTTCGATAACATCATCGCTAAAAGCTTTAAATTCACAAAGTTCTTTGCCAAGAGTTAGTTCGCCTATACTGCTATCAAGCACCATTATGCCGTCATTTAGCTTTGGCAAATTTAGCTCAGTTGCCGAGCAAATCATACCATAACTCTCTACGCCACGAAGTTTGGCAGGTTTTATTTCTAGTCCGTTTGGAAGCACGGCTCCGACTAGGCTCACAGCCACAAACTGCCCCGCTGCGACATTTTTTGCGCCACATACGATTTGCAAAACTTCGCTTCCAATATCAACTTCGCAAACGCTTAGATGATCTGAATTTTCATGAGCTTTTCTGCTTTTTACAAAGCCAACCACGACCTTTTTTGGGATTTCAATCTTGCGATAACTATCAACTTCTAAGCCTATCGAATTTAGCGTTTTTAAAAGCTCATCGGTGCTAACGCCTGAAATATCAATCCACTCTTGTAACCACTCTCTTGTAACTATCATTTAAATTGCTCCAATAATCTAATATCGCCTTCAAATAATGAACGCAAGTCAGGTATGCGGTGAAGTAGCATTGCAAAACGCTCCACGCCAAGCCCAAAAGCGTATCCGCTGACATTTTTCCAGCCCACAGCTTTAAAAACATTTGGATCAACCACGCCGCTTCCTAGCACTTCAAGCCAACCTGTTTGTTTGCAAACCCTGCAACCTGCACCTTTACAGAAAATACAACTTATATCAACTTCAGTGCTAGGCTCCGTAAATGGGAAAAAGCTAGGTCGAAAGCGAACCTTGACATCGCCAAACATATAAACTAAAAATTTTTGCAAAATATCTTTTAAATTTGCAAAACTTACTTTGTCGCCTTCTTCTACCACAAGACCTTCAACCTGATGAAACATAGGCGTGTGTGTTAAATCCAAATCCCGTCTAAAAACAGCACCGGGAGCTATCATGCGAATCGGCGGTTTGCCAAATTTTTCCATTGTGCGAATTTGAACGCCGCTTGTGTGAGTGCGAAGCAAATTTGAATTATTTAGATAAAATGTATCTTGCATATCGCGCGCAGGGTGGTATTTTGGTAAATTTAACGCTTCGAAATTATGAAAATCATCTTCGATAAGCGGTCCTGTTTCGACGCTAAAATTTTGTGAGATAAAATACTCAATAATCTTATCCATAGTCGCCATTACAGGGTGCAATGCGCCGTTTGCAGCGTTTTCGTTAAACATAGTAACATCGATGGCTTCTGCTTTCATCGCTTCTTTTTGCGCTTTTGTTTCTAAAATCGCCTTTTTTTCGCTGATTAACTCGCCAAAAAAATCTCTTTGTTTGTTTGCGTTTTGTGCAAATTCTCTTTTTTGTTCGTTTGGAACATTTTTGAGATTATTAAAAAGCTCGGTTATAAGCCCTTTTTTGCCAAAAAGTTCAAGTCTGATTTTTTCAATCTCATCAAGGCTTTCGGCATTTTTGATTTTCGCTTCATACTCTTGCAAAGTCTAATCCTTAGTAAAAATTTTCGCTAGATTGTATAAAAAAAATGATAAAAACAAGGTAAAATTTAAAAAATTTGCCTAGAATTTAGCAAATTTTAGTATAATTTTCACGCACAAAATATCTTAAAATTTAGGAGCAAAAAATGACAATTTTCGAAAAAATAGTCGCAGGTGAAATTCCATGCAACAAAGTCCTTGAAACCGATAAATTCCTAGCTTTTCACGATATAAATCCAAAAGCGCCAATCCACATTTTAGCAATCCCAAAAAAATGCTATGAAAGCTTTCAGGTAATGGACGCCGAGCTTATGGGCGAGATGACAAAATTTATCCAAGAAGTCGCCAAAACAATGGGGCTAGATAAAACAGGGTATAGACTTATCTCAAACTGTGGCGAAAACGGCGGACAGGAAGTTCCGCATTTACATTTTCACATTTTAGGCGGCACAAAACTCGCATGGGGGCATTTTAGAGACCCAAATACAAAAGATAATTTTTAATCACAAATAAATTTTGAGAATTTGCCGTGTGGCAAATTCTCACTACAAAAAATTTTAAACTTGTTAGCAACTTTAATATAAATAATTTTTAAGTTTCAAAAAGTAATATTTCACAAAGGATTTTTAAAAAGATGATAGGATATTTACGACTTATTTTAGCTTGTGGTGTAATGCTATATCACATATTTATCGATAGTTTTATACTTTTTGGTCCGTTTTGTGTGATAATATTTTACATTTTGGCAGGTTCTGTTAGCACAAAATTACTAAATTTATACTCTCCAAAAGAATATCTTAAAGATAGATTTTTACGCATTTATCCTGTGTTTTTCCTTTATATAAGTTTAGCATTTTTATTTTTTTATTTTAGTGGTTTTTTGGAATTTGAAACAACTTTTGCAAAAACACTAGCATATTTTGCACTTATCCCAATAAATTATTTTGAGCTAATTGATCTTGAAGTAATAAATTACAGAATAGGCGTTATTTTCACTCCTGCATTTTCACTTGGACTTGAAGTTCAAATTTATCTAATTTTTGCACTTTTATTTGCCCTGAAAAAAGAGAAATTTATGAAAATTTTAGCCATTATTTCATTTATCATTTTTGCCATATCAAATTTAGTGATTATAGATAATGAAATAATTTATAATTGGGATTATAGATATTTTTGGGGAGTGTTTTTTGTTTTTTATATAGGCAAATTAATCAGAGAAAAGAAACTAAAAGAACTTAGAATTTGGTGGTTAGCTTTGCTTGTAGTTGTAGTGGCAAATATATATCTTTGTGATGCCTATGCTTTTGAATTACCATTTGCTGTGCTAGTTGGCATTCCGCTTGTATATAAGCTTTCACAACCCAAATTTAAAGCCAAATTTAATGGTCTTTGTGGAGCTTTGAGCTATCATATTTTTTTAAATCATCTTTTGTTTATTTATATTTCTTTGTGGCATTTTGATAAAATAAATATACCATTTGTCATAATCTGCTCGGTTTTATTCGGACTTTTAGCTTATAAATTCATCGAAAAACCTATTGAGAGAATTCGTTTTAAATCTATTTCATAAACTTCTTTGACAAAAAAAACACAAAATATTTTTTAAATTCTCTATTTTTTTATCAAAATTTAGAAAAAATCATCAAATTTTTCATTTTTTTCAAAAAAAATTGAAAATTTAAGTTTTTATTAGGGGGGGGGGGGTAAAATTACGGATAATTTTTTATAAAATTTTCTACAAGGAGTCAAAAATGACAAAAAGTTTTGTAAAAGTTGGTTTAGCATTAGGCTTATTAATGGGTTCTGCTTCATTTGCTATGGCAGATAGTTGTGAAGCACAACTTGCAAAAAATGATGCAGAATGGCGAGAGGCTGTTGATCAGCTAATGGAAGAAAACGATAAACTAAAATATGAGAATGAGCAATTGAAAAAGAAGTTGAATCAAAAGAAAAAAACTTCAAGCGATTCAACTAAGAAAAGTAAAAAACAAGTAATATTATGTCCGTAATAAATATTTAATTTAATTATAAATTTATTATAATATAATTATATTTATAAAAAAATAAAACTCTGTTTTAGAGAAATCAGATATTAAAATTATTTGATTTCTCATTAACAAAAAGAAAATCAATACTTTTTTGATTACAGGTAATATGAAACAATTTCCAAAAGATGATTTTATACTAACTCCGAGAGATTTTTTAGATAAAACAAACAAATTAAGAATTTGAATATTGATGCTTATTATTTTTAAAAATTCCTAGCACCGTAGGGTGGGCATCCTTGCCCACCAAAATTTCTAAAAACTATTTCGCCAAAGTATTTTTTAGCATCCAAACTTCTTTTTCAAGTTTAGCATACTCGCCTTGTGCGATTGCGACGGTTGTAGCATCGCCTGCTTTTTCGGCTTCGCTTTCAAGTTTTTTAAACTCAGCGATTAGATATTCATCTGCTTTTAACACAGCTTTTAACACTTCTTCGCCTTTGTAACTTGCTTTGCTTATAGTCGGAGCTTTTGCTAGTTTTGTAAGCTCATCGACCTTTACAACTGCCTTTCCGCCAAGTTGCAACGCTCTTTCTGCCATATCATCAAATAAAGTCGCCATATTTTCATAAGCTTTTTCTGTGTAGGCGTGAATTTGATAAAAATCCATACCTTTTACATTCCAATGATAATCATGAAATGCAACAAATAACGCATGAGCGTCAGCTTGGAGTTTGTTTAATTGTTCGATAACCTTTTTCATTTTCTTCTCCTTATGAAATAATTTATGAAATTATAGCAAATGAAACTTAAAAATAAATTATTTTAATTAATAATTTTTATTAATTAGTAAAAATTATAAAAATTTGGCGATTTTTATAATGAAATCGCCAAGCAGTGATTTTTGTTATTTTAATTTAATAATGCGATAAACTTCGATTTCCGTTCGCTCAAACGGGTCATTGTCGATATAGCCTTCGATTTCGACAAAATCGTTTGGAGTTACGACTAAGCCTTGCCAAATTTTATCATCGATTTCGGCTAAAATTCGACTTTTTCCGTCTGTAAATTCATACTTTTCGTGTTTTATTTCACGCACGATTTTTCCGCGTAAAACTGCCCTTGTGTCATCTCTTGCATTTAGCGCTTCTTTTACGCTCATAACTGAAATTTTTGCGTTATCGACAAAACCGCCTTTTTGAGCGTGGTTTTGTTCTGCACCGGCAAAACCGCCGTTAGCGGCAAATGCCGTAGCACAGGCTAATGCTAAGCTTAAAATTACCTTTTTCATCTTTTATCCTTTAAGAAAAAATTTGAAAAATTATAGTTTTATTTCATAAAGAAATCGTTAAGTCTCAAATTTGCTCTTTTAAAATCAAAGATTTTAAAATTCTTTTACCAATTTCCACGCCCGGCTGATCGTAAGTATTTACGCCAAACATAATACCAACAGCACTAGTTAAAAGCTCAAAATAATAAAACAAATATCCTAAATTTCGCTCATTTAACTCGCTAACTTCGATCAAATCGACACTAATTCCTTCATTTATGAGCGCGTGCATGGTCGCATCACACTGCAAATTTATAATCTCGCTCATGCAAATGCCGTTTGCAAAATCCAAATCATCTAAATTTTCAAGGCTTAAATTTGGAACTTTTTTCTCGCTGTTTTGATCTAAAATTTTTATGAAGGATACTGTTTTATCACGCGTGCCGTCCATTATGAGCTGTAAAAATGAGTGCTGATCCTTACTTCCTACTAGCCCTATCGGCGTTAGCCCAAAACGCGTATGACCAAGCTTTTTGCCCAAGCTTTCAGCCCAAAGCTGAACATACCAGTCATTTAGTCCTGCCAAACGATCGCAGTAGCTAAATAAAACATTTATTTTGGCGTATTTGTGCGTGGCATAATGATAGGCTTTTTGCAAAAGAGTATCATCTTTTTCATCAAAAAAATCAGCCTTGCACTGGGCGCCGCCTTGCAAAAGCGCCTTTGCATCTAGACCTAGCGCTACCATAGGCACAAGCCCAATCGCACTTAAAATGCTAAATCTACCGCCGACATTTTTTGGGATATTAAAAACCTTTGCATTGTTTTGGTTTGCAAATTTTTCGAGTTTTGAGCCGTTATCGGTGATAAAAATGAAATTTTTGCTAATATCGCTTGGTTTGTAAAAATCCAAAATCGCCTTAAAGATCGAAATCGTCTCAACCGTCGTGCCCGATTTGGACGAGATTATAAAAATCGTCTTATCAAATTCGATACTTTGTGTGATTGTATCAAATCTAAATCCGTCGATATTATCTAAAATTCGAAGCCTTGCTCGCATTTTTTTGGCTCTTAAAGCCCTTAAAATGGCTCTCACGCCCACACTTGAACCGCCGATTCCAACTAGCACGATATTATCGTAAATTTTATCTTTGAAAAAATCTTCGGCTTCTTTGATGATTTCATCGCCAAAATTCGGCAAATCATAATACCCGATCTCTCCACTCTCACTCTCGCTATTTAAGCGTTTTGCGTAGGATTTTATCTCGCTAAATTCGGCTTTTTTAAAAAAAAGACTATTTTTTACCATTTTTCATCATCTCGTAAAAATATTTTGTCGCTTCGACATAACCATCAACAGAACCACAATCAAAGCGTTTGCCTTTAAATTTATACGCGATTACAACGCCGTTTTTGGCTTGATTTAAAAGCGCGTCAGTGATTTGAATTTCGCCGTTTTTACCGGGCGCGGTATGCTCTAAAATCTCAAAAATATCAGGCGTTAGGATATAGCGACCGATGATTGCCAAATTTGATGGAGCCTCGTCAGGTGCGGGTTTTTCGACCATATCGCTAACCATCATCAAGTCATCTTCTATAAATTTGCCACTAACTACGCCGTAGCTTGAAACTTGGTTAGGTTCGACTTCCATAACGGCAACAACCGAACAGCGATATTTTTCATAAACTTTCACCATTTGCGCTAAAACGCCCTCGCCGTTTTCATTTACGCATAAATCATCAGCCAAAACCACGCCAAACGGCTCATCTCTGACAAGCGTTCTGCCTGTATAAATGGCATGACCTAGACCTTTCATCTGGCGTTGCCTAGTAAAAGAAAATGTGCAAGTATTCATCAAATCTCTAATTTCTTGCAACAAATACTCTTTTGAAGAGCCAGAAATTTGGTGTTCTAACTCATAGCTAATATCAAAATAATCTTCCAATGCCCTTTTTCCGCGACCACTGACAAACGCCATATTTGTCATACCGGCCTCTAAGGCTTCATCAACGCCATAGTGAATCAAAGGCTTCGTTAAAATCGGCAACATCTCTTTTGGCAAAGATTTTGTCGCAGGTAAAAATCTCGTGCCATAACCGGCAGCAGGAAAAAGACAAGTTTGTATCATTTTAAATCCTTAAATTTAATCAAAATTTTTGTATTATATCAAAAAAATATTTTGCAAAAGGTAAAAAGTGCAACAAATAACGCAAATTTTTGAGATTTCAAATGAAGTAAAAAAATCCAAATTTATCGCATTTTTAACGCCATTTAGCGAATTTGACGCACTTTTATCGCACTTAAAAAACGAGCACCCAAAAGCAGCGCATATCGTTTGGGCATATCGAATTTTAAACGAATTTAATCAAATAGTGGAAAATCAATCAGACGACGGCGAACCAAAAGGCACAAGCGGAACGCCTTGTTTAAATGCTTTGCGTGGGGCTGAGCTTATAAATACGGCAGTTTTAGTCGTGCGGTATTTTGGCGGGATAAAGCTAGGCACAGGCGGACTTGTAAGAGCGTATGCTTCAAGCGTGAATTTAGCGATAAATTCGGCAACACTTACGCCTTTTGAATTTAAAAAATCTTGCGAATTTTTTGTGCCGTTTAGTTTGATTTCAAAATTTGAACACTTTTTTTCAAAACAAAATTTAAAATTTAATGCCGAATTTAACGAGCTTGGCGCAAATTTCAAAGGCGAAATAACACAAAATGAATTTGAAAATTTAAACAAATTTATCCAAAATTTGCAAAACGAAAGTATTAAATTTAACGAAATTCCGAATTTTAGCTAAATTTTATTTTTTAGAATTTGTTTGTAAATTTTTGGCTCACAGATTACCATAACGAATTTATTCTCTTGCAACAACAAACATAATAGGGCGATAAAAAGAAATTTACATTATTTTCGGTGAGCAAGAATGCCCACCCTACGAAGCTAGTTTCATCAATATGTGCTTGAATATTGATAGGCGTAACACCATCTTTTTCAAAAATCGGTTTTGAACCGACAAAACTATTTTCTATACTCATATTATCTCCTAAAATTAGATTTTTTCAAAGTAAAATAAAAAACGCTCAGTGCGTATAAATTTGGAATTAAAGAAAAAATAAGTCTTTTTAAAGCAGTATCTAACATTGATGAAAAATATACCAAAAAAAACATAAATATCATAGGAAGCACGAATAAATATGCTGAAATTTTTTTGATACAATACATAAAATTATCAAATTTAGCATTATCTATGATATTGTAAATAATTAAATTTAAAATAAAAAAGAACAAAAATAAATAAACAAATGTAAAAATTATTTTTGCACCAGTTATAATGGCTTCGCCTTTATTATCCACGAGTAAATCTTTGCTTGTAGTAAGCAAATTTAACTCAAAAGTAATAAAAAATAAATAATAAAGGGATAATGCTAAAATTACCATATAAAAAGCATTGGCAAAAGATTTAAAAAAAATCATTTTTTTCCTTTTAAAAAATTTCCCTGCAAATTCAAATTCGGGTCGTATCGCCAAAGACGATACGAAAAATTTTTCAATTTACAAATTTAGCTATATTAAAATTTAAAAAAACGAAAGCAGTCTTGGTTTAATCCAAAAAATTTAAAACAAATTCTTTTACGTTTTCGCATGTCATAGCAGAGCTCATTATGGCGATATTATCGGCTCCACTTTCAATCGCAAAGTGGAAATTACTAGAATTTATCCCGCCAAGGGCATAAATTTCGCCACCCCAAAATTCACGCACATTGCGAATCAAATCTAGCCCCTTTGGCTCTAAATTTGCTTTGCAATCTGTCGGAAAAATATGGCTTAAACAAAGTGCGTTTGCGCCCAAATTTAGGGCAAACCTAGCTTCATCTGTGCTGTGAGCCGAAACTACGATTTTTTCAAATTTACTTAAATTTTGATTAGAATTTTGCCTGAAATTTTGCAACACGCCCAAAGGAAGCCAGATAAATTTATGCTCCAAATCAAAGGCTAAATCCAAAAAATTATGCAAAAAAAGGCGAACGCCAAAGCGTTCGCAAATTTGCAAAACTTCGCAAAAAAGCGCGCAGTATTCGCTCACGCTCAAATTTTTCTCACGCAAGATTATTTCGCTAATCCCGGCTTCGCAAAGGCGTGAAATTTTCTCTTTCAACGCTTCTTTTCCGCCACAAAGCTCTAAATTTGAAATCGCCGTGATTTTCACTTTTTTGCTCCAAATTTCGCAAATTTACAGATAAATATACTCGCTCATCAGTGGCGCTAACCCCGCACCCCTAATCGCAGCACAAACCTCAGCCACGCTTCGTCCGTCATCTATCTCAAACTGCTCGTCGCCCTTTTTTTGGCTGTGTCCGCCGATACCGACACTAACTCCTGCTGAAATTTTATTTGTGGCGATTTTAATCGCTTCATCTCTAAAACCAGCCCTTTCGCGCGTCGAAATCGTAATATTCGCACTAGGAATTAGTAGGCGATACGCCGTAATCACCTGCAAAAGCTCCTTTTCATGGACATCTCGCGGGTTGATTTTATTATTATTTATTATCGGTCGAAGTCTTGGCACCGAAAAGGCGATTTCGGCGTGCGGGTATTTTTGTTGCAACAAATACGCGTGCGCGCCCGTAGCAAAGGCGTCCTTGCGAAAATCATCAAGCCCCAAAAGTGCCGCAAAGCCCACTCCGCGCATACCGCCCATTATCGCCCTTTCTTGGGCATTGAAACGATACGGGAAAATTCGCTTATTGCCTTCTAAATGCAGTTTTGCGTATTTTTCTGTGTTGTATGTCTCTTGAAAAACGGTTACAAAATCCACGCCTGAGTTATGCAGGGTAGCGTATTCGTCCGAATTTAACGGATAAATTTCCACGCCTACGACCTTGAAATATTTTTTGGCGATTTCACACGCATGAGCGATATAGCTCACATCGCTATCAACCCTGCTCTCGCCTGTTAGCACCAAAAGCTCTTCAAGTCCGCTCTTTTTTATCGCTTCGTATTCGGCTATTAGCTCATCATCGCTAAGCTTGGCTCTTTTAATTTGATTTTTTTTGCTAAATCCGCAATACACGCAGTTATTATCGCAATAATTTGAAATGTAAATCGGCGTAAAAAGCGAGATATTATTGCCAAATTTCGCCCTTGTTTCACTCATACTAGCCCTTGCTAACTCTTCTAAAAATTTCGCCCCGACTACACTTAAAAGTGCGCCAAAATCGTCTAAATTTCTATTTTTTTTCTCTATCGCCCTTAAAACATCGGCTTCATTATAAGCGTTTGGGTCGTAATTTTGCCTTAAATTTAGCACTTTTTGCATTAAGCCATCATCGATTTCTTGCATGTGCGCTAGGTATTTCATGTGGTCTATTTTTTCCATTTTAGTCCCTTAAAAAGCCTGTTAGTGGCGAACTTGCCGCGGCAGTATTTCGCACGGCGCCAAATTTGGCATTATAGGCGTCTCGCCCTGCATTTATCGCATTTGCAAAGGCTTTTGCCATTTGGACTAAATCGCTAGAAGTGGCGATTGCGGTATTTACCATGACAGCCGCACACCCCATTTCCATGGCTTCACACGCTTGGCTTGGACGCCCTATTCCCGCATCGACGATGATCGGCAAATCCACTTCGCCGACTAAAATTTCAATCATATCTCTCATCATAAGCCCACGATTTGAGCCAATGGGCGCACCAAGCGGCATCACAGCGGCTGCTCCTGCGTTTTTTAGGCTACGAGCCACATTTAAATCAGCGTGCATATACGGAAGCACGATAAATCCGTCATTTGCTAAAATTTCGGTCGCTTTAATGGTTTCGTAATTATCGGGGAATAAAAATTTGCTATCTGTGATAATCTCGATTTTGACGAAGTCCCCACAGCCTAGCTCCCTTGCTAGTTTTGCGATACGCACGGCTTCTTCTGCGTTTCTGGCGCCACTTGTATTTGGCAAAAGCGTAACGCTTTTTGGTATGAAATTTAAAATATTTCTGTCTTTGCTCTCGCTTACCCTGCGAAGTGCGAGTGTTACAATCTCACACCCAGCGTTATGGACACAGGCTTCTATCATTTCGTGGTCGAATTTGCCAGAACCCATTATGAAGCGAGATGAAAATTCCTTACCACCCAAAACTAATTTATCCATTTGAAATTTCCTTTTGATTTTTTAAATTTTAAGTGAAATTATACATTTTAAATCTGAATTCATTGTAAGATTTCAAGCAAAAACCAAAAACTAACGAAATATAGCCATAAAATTAGGCTAGTTTCAACGCAAATTTGAATAACAAATGCCGACGATTTGTGGGGCTTACGAGTTTTTACAAGTGAGATAAGGCTGTATGCCTATCGAACGAAGTAAAAACGAAGTATCGCCACAAAGCTAGGCTCAGCTCAACGCAAAATTTCCTGCAAAACAGCGTTTGCTTGGTGGGCGGCGCATAGCATTACTCTTGGCGAAATTAATCCATTTTCAAGCCCTGCACCGCTTGTGCTGTCGCCACAAATATAAAGATTGCTTCCAAATTTGCGAGTTTGGATAGAATTTGCTCCCCCAAGACCAGCCATACCCGAAGCGCAAACAAAAATTTTATCTTTATACTCAGCCGATAAATTCGCTATCATCGCCTTATTTTCGGCTCCGTCGAAGCACTCGCAGATGATTTTTTCGTCCCGTAAAATTTCACGCACATTTTCACTAGTGATTTTTTCGCCGCAAATTTGCACTTTTGCGTAAGGGTTAATTTCTAAAATTTGCTCTTTTAAAGCTTCTATTTTTGGGCGTCCTAAATGTTTTAAGGCGTAGTGTTGGCGGTTTAAATTTGAAATTTCCACTTTATCAAAATCGATAAGTTTTAGCTCACCAATTCCAGCTCGAACTAGCATTATAGCGACATTTGAGCCAAGCCCACCAGCTCCAAGTATGCAAACTCTTGCATTTCGTAAAATCTCAGCCGTTCCTTTTGGATTTCGCGTAAAAATTTCAGCCCTAAATTCGCTTTCATTTTTTAAATTTTTAACTTCCACGATCAGCCCCCACCCACAAATTCAACGATTTCATAAACTTTGAAATTTGAAATTTGCGTAGTTTCCCAAAGTGTTTTACTCAAAATCTCGCCGTCAGCTTCCACAGCGATAAATTTGAGCTCATAACCTTGCGAGTGTAAAAATTCTTCCACGCTCATATCGGCGTCAAATTCGCACTCACGCCCATTTACACGCACTTTTATCATCACTCTTCTCCCAAACTCGCACGATACTCTTCGTAAGTCCCACGAAAATCCACAATCTCGCCGTTTCCCTTTAAATGCAAAATGCGGTTCGCAAAAGCGTCTATGAGTTCGCGGTCGTGGCTAACGCAAATCACGCTTCCTGCGAAGTTATACAGCGCTTCGCCAAGAGCAATAATGGCTTCAAGGTCAAGGTGGTTGTTTGGCTCATCAAGCACTAAAAAATTTGGTTTAGTTAGCATTAGTTTGCTTAGCATTACTCGGTGCTTTTCGCCACCGCTTAACGCACCCACGCTTTTTTCTTGCTCAGCGCCACTAAAAAGCATTCGCCCAAGGCACTTGCGAATTTCGTCTAAATCCTTATTTTTGGCGTCTTGCAAATACTCATAAAGCTTCAAATCGCCCTTAATTTTGTTGTTCGTATCCTGTGCGAAATAGCCACTTTCAATGGTCGCTCCGATATGAATCGTCCCACTATCTTGCCCTATTTCGCCGTTTATCATACGACAAAGTGTCGTTTTGCCAACGCCGTTTTTGCCGATAATAGCGACCTTGTCGCCTTTTTCAAGCTTAAAATCAAAATCCTTACAAATTATCGTTTCACCAAATTTTTTATTTATCCCTTTAAGCTCCAAAATTTCGTTGCCGATCTCGCGACCCAGCTTAAATAAAATGCTCGGATCTCTGCGAGATGAAGTCGCAATCTCGCTAATATCGAGCTTTTCAAGCAGTTTTTGCCTTGATGTGGCTTGTTTGGCTTTGCTTGCGTTTGCGCTAAAACGAGCGATAAATTTCTCTAACTCAGCCTTTTCTTTAAGTTGTTTGTCTCGCTCCATTTGGGCTTGTTTGGTTAGCAAATTTGCCGCGATATACCAGTCGTCGTAGTTTCCGCTAAATTTGCGAATTTTGCGAAAATCCACATCTAAAATGTCCGTGCAAACGCGGTTTAGGAAGTGGCGGTCGTGGCTGATGACCACGAGAGTGCCATCATGGCGGTTTAGTTCAAATTCTAGCCACGAAATCGCTTCAATGTCAAGGTTGTTTGTCGGTTCGTCCAAAAACAAAATATCAGGTTTTGGGAACAAAACTTGCGCGAGTAAGACCTTGAATTTATCGCTAGTTTCGGCCTCGCTCATTTTTTTATCAAATTCATTTAGCCCAAGTGAGCTAAGGATTTTCTCAATCCTGATTTCATACTCGTAGCTTGGGTCTTCTTCGGCGCAAATCATCTCTAACTCAGCCAAGCGATTGTTGATTTCGTCGGTAAATTCGGTGCTTTCGTAGAGTTTTTCTTTTTCTTTGACGGCGTTGTAGAGGCGTTTGTTGCCATAAAGCACGGCATCTTTAAGCGTAAATTCTTCAAATGCAAACTGATCTTGCCCCAAAACCCCGATTTTCAAGCCACTATCGACGGCGATTTCGCCGCTTGTGTGTTCGACTTCGCCACTTAAAATTTTAAGGAAAGTCGATTTTCCTGCGCCGTTTGCGCCGATAAGCCCGTATCTGTGCGACCTATCAAGGCTTAAATTTACATTTTCAAACAAAAGCTGTTTGCCAAATCTATGCGTCAAATCTTTGATTTCTATCATTTTTGTCCTTTTGAAATTTAAAATCTTAATTATACAAAAAAAGGCTAAAATTTCCTACTTATCCGCTATAATCATTATCCAACGCGATTAAGACCTCATAGTCGCTAAATTCATTTGCCACTTTTGCTACGATTTGGCGATATAGCTCGTCGCGGTCTGGCGCATCAAAGTCGATAATCATATCAAAACTAATGATTTTTTCGTCCAAATTCACATAAAATCCGTGCATTTGAAGCACAAATTCATTATCTAAAACCAGCTTTTTTATGGCTCTGTGGATCTCTTTTACTTGTGGATTTTTCAAATTTAGCGCATAAATACCAACCGCGTCAATAACAACGCTAAATTTGGTAAAAATTTCTCTTTGGATTCGCCTAATAAGCGTATCTATTTCACCTGCGGTCATATCTTCTACCACTTCGATATGAACGCTTCCTAGCATTTTATCAGGACCATAGTCGTGAAACATCAAATCATACGCACCCAAAACGCCATCAATGGAGCGAATTTCTTTATAAATCGCCTTGATAGTTTCCAAATTCGGACGAGTGCCGAGAATTTTATTTATCGTATCTTTTAGGATTTCGGCTGCCGTTTTGATAAGCAGTAGCGAAATTATCACGCCCAAATACGCTTCCAAACTTACGCCAAAAAATATAAAAATAAAAGCAGCCACTAGCGTAGAAAATGAAACCAAAGTATCAAATTTAGCTTCAACACCACTAGCGATTAGCGAATCTGAATTTGCTCTAACGCCCATTTTCTGCGTATAAATTCCTAAAAATAGCTTCACAACCACCGCCACAGCGATGATAATAAGTGAAACATTATCATACTCAGGAAGCTCCGGCGAAATAATTTTTTTTACCGAACTAATAACCGCCGTAAAGCCCGTATATAGGATAATTACGCCGATAGTAAGCGCTGTGAGATACTCGATTCTGCCATGCCCGTAAGGGTGATCTTTGTCCGGCTTTTTTCCGGCAAGTTTAAGCCCGATAATCGTAATCACTGAGCTTAGAGCGTCGCTTATGTTATTTATAGCATCAACCATAATCGCAATCGAATTTGTAAAAAATCCAATCGCACCCTTAAACGCCGATAAAATCACATTTGTAATAATGCCGATAATGCTTGTTTTTAAGATAATCTTATCTCTGCTGATAATCTTTTCAGGGATTTGCACCTATTTTCCTTAAATTTTTTTAGTGATTTTATCAAAAATATCTTAAATTTGATAAAGTAAAATTTAAATTTGCTTGATTTTTGGATTAAAATTCGCACCATAAGCATAGGTATAAATTTTAAAATATTCATCAAATTTGGCATTTTTGTGGTTGCTTAAAAGTTCCATTTTTACACCCCAAAGGCTTATTTTTATGCCTGTGTCAAATAATCCATTTTTAAGATAAAATCTTTTTCGTTTAAATTTGAGCGAATTTTCTGAGACATTTTCGGTGCTTTCGATTTCGCAAAAAATAGCTTTGTTTTTATAAATTTGCATTAAATTTGACAAAACTGTCCCGCCGATTTTTTGTGCTTTGAATTTTGGCAAAATCGCCAAATAATCAATCAACACAGCACCAGATGAAATCAAACTAACACAAAGCCCCACAAATTTGGCATTTTTATAAACGGCATAAATTTCGCCCTTTTGCTCGGCACATGATCGCAAAATCATCGCAAACGGCTTTCTCTCGCATTTTGGAAAAGAACGCCTATAAAGCGTTTTTATCTTTTTTAACTCGGTTTTGCTAAGTTTTGTTTTTAAATTTATCATTGCCAAATCAACTAAATTTATGCCAAATTTAATCAAATTTGCTTTTTTCGAATATTCGTTATCGTCTCGCCGCCGATTGCGTAGTTATCGGTGCTAAGCTCATCGATGATGACGACGCAGGTTTTCTCACCACGGCCGACGACTTTCACAAAAGCGTTTGTTAATTCCCTAGCTAAATTTTGCTTTTGTTCCACGCTCAAACCGCCATCTTCGATCGTCATTTTTACATTTATAAGTGGCATTTTTATCCTTTATCTTACGCAAACGGCGAAAAATTCGCCGTTTGGTTAAATTTACATTTGCGGTTGGATTGCAGAGTTATCAGCTAAATTTTCTCTTTTGATTTTTTCTAATGCTGATATTAAAGCTCTTGCAGCCTGTTCGTAGCGTTTTGAGCTAACCGAATTTGGCTCATAGAAGCTGATTGGTTTACCCTTGTCGCCACCTTCACGGATTGCGATTTCGATTGGAATTTCCCCTATTACTTCGATTTTGTATTTTTTAGCTAACTCCGCCGCACCGCCACGACCGAAAATATCGTATTCTTTGCCGTTATCAGGGCAGATAAATCCGCTCATATTTTCGATAATTCCTGCAATCGGAATATGCAGTTTTTCAAACATATCAAGGCTTCTAGCACTATCATCAAGTGCTACGATTTGTGGCGTGGTTACGCAAATTCCAGCACTTACCGGAACGCTTTGAGCTAGTGTGATTTGCGCATCGCCGGTTCCTGGTGGCATATCGATAAATAAAATATCTAAATCGCTCCACGCAACATCTTTTAAAAGTTGCTCGATTGCTTTCATTATCATAGCACCTCGCCAAATAAGCCCCTGCCCCGCTTCAATCAAAACGCCCATGCTCATCATCTCAACGCCGTGAGTTAAAATAGGATTTAAGTGTTGTCCGATGATTGTTGGTTGTGTGTTTTCTTCGCCTAGCATTCGTGGCATATTTGGTCCGTAAATATCAGCATCTAAAACGCCTACTTTTTTACCCAATTTAGCTGCACTAATAGCTAAATTTAGCGTAGTCGTGCTTTTACCAACGCCACCTTTACCGCTACTTATCATCACAAAATGTTTGATTTGCGGAGCGATATTTTTACCGCTTCGTGAGTTGCTTCGTTCTTCCGGGATTTTTGGCGTTTTTATGACGATTTCACACTCGCCTAAAACCTTTGAAATATCGCTTTTTAGCGTGTTTGCTATCTGTGGATTTGAACTTGGAATTTCAATTTCCACAAAAACCATATCGCCGACTTCGATATTTTTAACAAAACCAAAATCCACAATGCTTTTTTCAAAGCCCGGATAAATCACACTTTTAAGTTTTTCTAAAACTTCGTTTTTATTCATTTTTTCTCACTTTCTATTAAATTTTATCAAATTTAGCCGTTTAAATAGCCTGTAACTTTGGCTGAAAAAGTGCTTGGCACGAGCCTAGTTAGCAAATTTGCTAAAAGCATAAATTTGCCGTCATACACTAGCGTTTTTCCTTTTTGCATGGCTTCAAAAGCCCTTTTTGCCACGGCACTAGCGTCATCGCTTCGTGCAAAAATTTTTGCGTTTTTTACATTTGCCCTTTCGCCAAAATTTGTAGCAACCGGACCTGGGCAAAATGCCGTAACGCTGATATTTTTCCCGCGAAGCTCATCACTAAGAGCTACACTAAAATTTCTCACAAATGCTTTACTAGCATAATATACGCTCATTTTTGGACCTGCCGTTAAGGCTGCGGCAGAAGCGATGTTTAGAATTTTTCCGCCACCATTATTTAGCATTAAATTTAAAAAATAGTGCGTTAAATTTAGAAAACTTGTTATATTCACGGCTATCATTTCGTTTTGTTTTTTTATGTCACATTTGCTAAATTCGTCGTGGTCGCCAAAACCTGCATTATTTATCAAAATGTCAATTTTTAGGTCGTTTTCTTTGCAAAATTTGCAAATTTGCTCCACGCTTTGGGATTTAGCTAAATCTGCCCCTATCACAAAAACTCTCACGCCAAATTTAGCTTCGATTTCGCTTTTTAGGGCATTTAAATTTGCTAAATTTCGCGCTGTGATAACCAAATCATATCTGCTCTCAGCACAAATCCACGCAAATTCCAAGCCCAAACCGCTACTGGCTCCGGTGATTAAGGCAGTTTTATTCATTTATTCTCTTTTGGAAAGTGTTCGCAATTTTGCTCTGCGATTTGCTTTGAAATCTTGTAAGCACAAAATTTTGGCCCGCACATAGAGCAAAATTCGGCTTCTTTGAAAACTTCTTGCGGAAGGCTTTCATCGTGAAGCTCTCTTGCTTTTTCAGGGTCAAGTGCTAGTTCAAACTGCTTGTTCCAGTCAAATTTATACCTAGCGTCGCTCATAGCGTGATCTCGCTCTATCGCCCCGGCTTTGCCAAGTGCGACATCTGCTGCATGAGCTGCGATTTTATGGGCGATTATGCCATCTCTGACATCTTTTGCGTTTGGCAAACCCAAATGCTCTTTTGGCGTAACATAGCAAAGCATGCTAGCTCCGTGAAATGCTGCCATCGTCCCACCAATCGCACTTGTGATATGATCATACCCTGCGCCGATGTCTGTCGGAAGCGGTCCAAGTATGTAAAACGGAGCGTCGTTGCAAAGTCTTTGCTCTTCCTTCATATTAAATTCAATCTGATTAAACGGCACATGACCGGGGCCTTCAATCATAACTTGAACATTTTTTGCGTTTGCTCTAATTGCAAGTTTGCCAAGCTCGGCAAGTTCGCTCATTTGGGCTTCATCTGTGGCATCATACAAGCAACCGGGCCTTAAACTATCGCCCAGTGAGAGCGAAACATCGTATTTAGCGCAAATATCGCAAATAGCGTCAAAATTTTCATAAAACGGATTTTCTTTGTGGTGTTTCATCATCCAACTAGCCATCAAAGAGCCGCCTCTACTTACTATTCCCATTTTGCGTTTGGCAACAAGCGGCATAAATTTAAGCAAAAATCCAGCGTGAATAGTGAAATAATCAACGCCTTGCTTAGCCTGTTTTTCAATGCAATCAAGCATAATTTGCGGCGTTAGATTGTCTAAATCTTTAATATCATGGATAATTTGATAAATCGGCACCGTGCCGATAGGAACGGTTGAATTTGCGATAATCGCACGGCGAATTTCATCTAAATCACCGCCCGTGCTTAGATCCATAACCGTATCGGCACCGTATTTGATAGAGATTTTTAATTTTTCAATCTCTTCGTTTATATCGCTAGCTAGGGCCGATGAGCCGATATTTGAGTTGATTTTGCATTTTAATGCCCTGCCAATGCCCATGGGAACAAGATTTGCGTGGTTTATATTTGCAGGGATTATTAGTTTTCCTTCTGCGATTTGCGAGCGGATAAATTCAGCTTCCAAGCCTTCGATTTTGGCTACAAATTCCATTTGCGGAGTGATTACACCCCCTTTTGCGTAATACAGCTGTGTAGGCGTTTTGTCGTTTTTGATTTTATCTTTCCAATCCATTTTTTACCTTTTATAAAATTTCGGTTGATATACTACAATAAAAAACCAAAATTTACTCTTTTTTTGTGTTTATTTCTGTAACATCGTTTCAAAAAAAATTTTAAAAAAAATGTAAATTTGTAATTTTTATATTAAATTTAAACTTAAAAATTTTAAATTTAGCATTAATTTATGACGATTTTAGTTTTAAAGTGTATAATTTCGTAACATTTTCAAAAATTTTAGGAAAACAAAATGGCTAAAATATCACTCGTTTTACTTGCAGCAGGTAATTCAACTCGCTTTGCTAGCCCCGTAAAAAAGCAGTGGCTACGCATAGGAGACGATCCACTTTGGTTACATGTCGCAAAAGATTTGCAAAAAAAAGCAAATTTCGCAAAAATCATAATCGTCGCAAATGAAGCAGATTTAGACTATATGCGTAAATTTAGCGATGAATTTGAATTTGCAGTTGGTGGTGATTTACGCCAAATTTCGCTTAAAAATGCGCTTGAAAAAGTAACTAGCGAATTTGTTTTAGTAAGCGATGTTGCAAGGGCTAAGATTTCATCAAATTTGATAAACTCACTACTTGAAAATTTAGGCAAATTTGACTGCGTAAGCCCATATCTAAGCGTAAATGATACGGCGTATTTGGGCGAAAATGAGATAAAAAGAGATGAGATTAAGCTAATTCAAACTCCACAGCTTTCACGCACAAATTTGTTAAAAAAAGCCTTACAAAGCGAGAAAATTTTCACAGATGATAGCTTAGCTATAAAAAGCATGGGCGGGACTTTGGGCTTTGTAAAAGGCGAAATTTCGGCTGCAAAAATCACGCGAATTTCAGATTTAGCGAATTTTGATTTTACACCTACTTCAAAAGATATTTTTTGCGGAAATGGCTTTGATGTCCATGCCATGCAAAACGGCGAATTTATCACACTTTGTGGTGTGAAAATCCCGTGCGAGTATTCGCTTATAGCTCATAGCGACGGAGATGTGGCGATTCACGCGTTAATTGATGCAATGTGTGGGGCAGCAGGAATCGGCGATATAGGCGAACTTTTCCCTGACACGGACGACGCTTATAAAGGGATTGATTCAAAAATTTTGTTACAAAAAGTAACAGGTAAGATAAATTCTTACGGCTTTGAAATCGTAAATGCCGACATTACAATAATGGCACAAAAACCAAAACTAAGCCCATACAAAGAGCAAATGCGAAAAACTTTGTGCGAAATTTTAGGCACAAAAAAGGTAAATGTCAAAGCGACCACAACCGAAAAACTAGGCTTTGTAGGGCGAAGCGAGGGCATTGCCGTCATAGCAAATGTAAATTTAAAATATTTTGATTGGAAAAAATTATGCGAGTTTTGATAGTCGAAAACGAAATTTATCTAGCCCAAAGTATCGCTAGTAAATTAAGCGAAGAAGGCTATGAGTGCGAAATCGTAAGCAATGTAAAAGACGCTCTAAATACGAAAAATTCAATCGATGCAGTTTTGCTTTCAACTAGTCTAAACGGACAAAATATCTACCCGATTATCGAAAAATTTAAGAATTCGATTATCATTTTGCTCATTTCGTATATCAGCAATGACACAGTTTCAAACCCGATAAAAGCAGGAGCCGATGATTATATACAAAAGCCGTTTATGATTGAAGAATTAGTTCGTAAAATCAAACATTTTAAGGAATTCAAGGCCCTAAAAATAATGAATAAAACCTGTATGGATTATATAAATTCAAATTTCGCAGCCATAAAAACCCCAAATTACGATATAAAAAAGCTTAAATTTCCGCTTGTAATACGCACTGCAAAGCAAATTTATGCCGACGGATTTGTATTTTCTACGATGAAAGAATTTGATAGAAGTTTTGGTATTGTATCTATGGATAACGAAAACGCTTTTGAACTAATAAAAGAAAAAATCAGTATGTCGGCACTTTATCTGCAAAATTTTCAGTTAGTTCCGCCAAGTGAGCGAGAAAAAATTTTTAATCTAATATCGAAAAAAATGGTTATAATCTCGACAACAGATTTAACAGACACATTTCCTTTTGAAACGCTAAACATCGCTTCTAGCGAAGCCGATTTTGGTCTAAAAGAGATAATGAGCGTTGATGGTTATATCAAATTTGTAATATCGACATACCAAAATGTCCTTCCTGATACCGAGCTATCGCAAAAGCTTGGTATGACACGAAAATCACTATGGGAAAAGAGAAAAAAATATGGTATCGCAAGAAAAAAATAAAATAATCCTAAATCAAGAGATTTTTGGCACACTTTGTCTTATAAAAAACGGTGCTTTGGGGAAATTTACAAAACTGATGAATAAAGAGCAAATTTCGCAAAGCCTAATAGATAATAAATTTCAAAATGAACCAATGCCGTTTGTTTTTATGTTTGCGCCAAATGATGAAATTAGCCAAGAGACGATAAAAAATGCCAAAAAAAATGAGAAAATTCCGCTTTATTTAGGTAAAAAAATCGTAGGCGAAATTATTTGCGAAACTGTTTTTGAGACCAAAGAGTTTGATGATGTTGTTAGTATTTTTGATATTAGTAACCCGAAAAAAATGACAAATAAAATTCACAGCAAACTAGCACTTAGCGGCGAATTTAACATTTTTGAAGATAAATTAGCAAATTCGCTCAAAAACATAAATAATCTTAAAAATACTCTTAATGCTCAAAAAATAACGGCGCTTTTTTTGACCGCAGATCCGCTTCACAGGGTCCATGAAAGGCTTATTAGACTAACGATAGACAAAGCTGATTTTGTAATTATTTTTCTCATACGAAGTCAAAAAACAGATAAACTCCCTTATGAACTTCGCCAAAAAACGCTTGAATATTTTGTAAAAACATTTTTGCCGACAAATCGCATATCTATCGTCCCGCTTCACAATACGCACATTTTTACTGAACATAAATTCCCTGAACTAGAATGTATCGTCGCCAGAAATTTTGGGGCAAATAAGCTTGTTTTGGGGCAAAACCATGAGCATATCGGAGCGTTTTTTGATTCCAATAAAATTCACACTATTTTAGACAGCTACAAAAATAGTTTCGATATGGAAATTTTAGTAATGCCTGAGTTTGTATATTGTAACGAGTGCAAAACCCTTGTTAGCACCAAAAGCTGTCCGCATGGACCTCATCATCACACAAAATACCACACACAAACGCTAAAAGCACTTTTAAGGCAGGGCATTATGCCGCCGTCAATCTTTATGCGCAAGGAAATTTCAGCTATGATTTTGAGCGAACTTTTTCCAAATCGTTTTGAAAATTTGCAAAAAATTTACAACGACCTTTTCCCAAATAACGGCATCTTGGAAGCACATGATGAAAAAGAATTTTATGAAGAGCTTATGAATTTATATCAAACAAGCTCACTCAAATAAAATTTAAATAATCATAAAATATCAATATAAAAATTTGCGAAGCAAATTTTTATAAAATCAAATTTTGAAAAAGCAAAAGCTTTTTCAAAATTTGCTACTTCTAGCGTGCAGGGGTTGGGGGTTTTTAAGGGGGAAGGGGGCGCTTCGCAAAACAAGTGAAGCGGTGCGAGTGCGAAGCACGAAGCAGGTTTCTTGCGAAGCGTAGCGAAGCAGAGCAAGTCAGCCCACTTCCCCCTTAAAAAATAGTTTAAATTTGCAATAAAAATAAATAGTAAAAATCATTGAAAAATTTAAGTATAATAGCACTTTTGATATTTAAAAATTTAAGGAAATTTATGCAAAAACTTTTTGTAACATTTTTTGGCGTTGGACTTTTAAGGCCGGCTCCCGGCACTTGGGGAAGCATTGCAGGGGCTATTGTCGCACTGCCGATTTTGATATTTTTGGGCGTAAATACGCTTTTTTTGGTTTCTTGTTTGCTTTTTTTAATCTCAATTAGCATTATAAACGAATATGAAAAAAAATGTGGCTCTCATGATAACTCAGAAATCGTCATCGACGAAGTTGCAGGAGTTTGGATAGCTATGTCAATCTCAGGCTCGATAGGCGAGATTTTTTCTTTGAATTTTGCCCCACTTGTGGCGGGATTTAACGGAATTTCATGGCTTGGCGTGATACTTTCGGTTGTATATTTTAGAATTTTTGACATTTGGAAACCATCTATCATCGGCAGAGTCGATAAAAGCGTTAAAGGCGGACTTGGCGTTATGAGCGATGATATACTAGCCGGATTTTTTGCAGGAATCGCCGTTTTAATCACTATTTCGCTAATGATAAAATTTGGAGCTTCAAATTTGATATTTTAAAGCAGATTTTTAAGCCAAAATTTACAAATTTTTTATCTTTGCGATTTCATCACGCAATGCGGCGGCTTTTTCGAATTCCAGCGCAGCAGCGGCTTCTAGCATTTGTTTGCGAAGCTCTTTTATGATTTTGGCGCGTTCAGCGGCTGGCATTTTTTCTAACTTTTTCGCTTTGGTTAAAATTTCTGCGTTATCATCAATTTTTAGGCTTTCTTCTATGTTTCTGGTTGCCGAGTGTGGCGTTATACCGTGAGTTTTGTTATACTCATCTTGAAATTTGCGTCTAGCGGTGGTTATGTCAATCGCTTCTTGCATTGAGCGAGTGATTTTTTTGCAAAACATTACAACCTGCCCGTTTAAATTCCTAGCAGCCCGTCCCATTGTCTGAATTAGGCTAGTTTGCGAACGCAAAAAGCCTTCTTTATCGGCATCAAAAATGGCAATCAAACTAACTTCGGGCAAATCTAGCCCTTCGCGCAATAAATTTATACCGATTAACATATCAAATTCGCCTGATCTTAGCCCACGAATCAGCTCATTTCGCTCTATTGCGTCGATGTCTGAGTGCATATATTTGACCTTGATACCGAGTTCAAGGTAGTATTTGCTAAGCTCTTCTGCCATTTTTTTTGTTAGCACGGTTACTAAAATTCGCTCGTTTCTAGCTATGACCTTTTTTGCCATGTCGTGCAGGATTTCGACTTGATTGTCGCTATCTTTTATGAGAATTTCGGGGTCTAAAAGCCCTGTCGGACGCAAAATTTGCTCCACAACCTTTCTGCCACTTAAATTCACTTCGTATTCATTTGGCGTGGCTGAAACGAATAAAAATTTGCCCTTTTTGCTAATAAATTCATCAAACATCAAAGGGCGGTTATCAAGTGCGGAAGGCAAGCGAAAGCCGTATTCTACGAGCGTTTCTTTGCGACTTCGATCGCCTGCGAACATACCTCGAAACTGCGGCAAAGAAACATGGCTTTCATCGACGATGACTAGGTAGTCTTGTCCCTTGCTTTCGTAGTAATCAAACAGCGAATACGGCGTTTCTCCGGCATTTTGCCCTGTTAAATATCTCGCATAATTTTCGATCCCTTTGCAAATGCCAGTTGCACTCATCATTTCAAGGTCAAATTCCACGCGCTGTTTTAGGCGTTGGGCTTCGACGAGTTTATTTTCATTTTCAAAAAATTTTAATCTCTCACCAAGCTCTTCTTCAATGCCTTTAATCGCCGTTTTTAGGCGATTTTCGCCGACGATAAACTGACTTGTGGGATAAAGGATAAATTTAGCCACACTTTTTGTTTTTTTATTTTCCAAAACATCGAAATGATACATCGCTTCAAGTTCGTCGCCAAAAAATTCTAGCCTTATGGCTTCGTCGTTAAAATACGCCGGATAAATATCAATCGTATCGCCGTTAGCGCGGAAATCGCCACGATCAAAAAAATTATCATTGCGTTTGTAACCCATATCGACGAGTTTGCGAAGTAAAAATTTGCTAGAAAAACTTTGACCAAGTTCTAAATGAAGCACCATGCCTTTGTATTCAGCAGGGTCGCCCAAGCCGTAGTTTGCCGAAACCGAAGCTATCGTAATGACATCGTCAAAACTAAGCAAACTAGCCGTCGCTGAGAGGCGAAGGCGCTCTAACTCGTCATTTATGGAGCTATCTTTTTCGATAAAAAGGTCTTGGCGCGGAATGTAGGCTTCTGGCTGATAATAATCATAATAGCTGATAAA
Organism: Campylobacter sp. CN_NE2; assembly: GCF_027797465.1. Classification (NCBI taxonomy): domain Bacteria; kingdom Pseudomonadati; phylum Campylobacterota; class Epsilonproteobacteria; order Campylobacterales; family Campylobacteraceae; genus Campylobacter; species Campylobacter sp. CN_NE2. The sequence goes on from NZ_CP115608.1 coordinate 782,284, forward strand.
ATACTCGACATGATTTTGCGGAAAAAAGCCCTTAAATTCGCTATAAAGTTGCGCTGCAAGGGATTTGTTGTGTGTCATTATGAGAGTTGGAATTTGCAACTTTGCGATGATATTTGCCATGGTAAAGGTTTTTCCACTTCCAGTAACACCGAGTAGCGTTTGATATTTTTCGCCGTTTTTGATTCCTTGCACGATTTTTTCTATCGCGTTTTTTTGATCTGGGCTTGGACTAAATTTGCTTTTGATTTCAAACTTTTTCAAAACTTTCCTTTAAATTTAAGCGTAAATATGTTAGCATAGCAGAATTATATTAAAAAAGGTGTAAAAATGGACGAGATTAGACAAAATTCAGCTTTAAGCCAAAAAGTCGGCGAACTTATCAAAAGATATAGAGACTTGCGACTTCAAAATGAAGAGCTTAGAAACGAATTAGTCGAATTAAAGGCACAAAATGAAGCTTTGTGCATGAATTTAAGCAAACTTGAAGATGGAATTTCAGCGGCAAATTTAAGCGAAAACGATCTACTTCAACAAATCCAAAGCGTTTTGGAAGAGTAATGAAAGAGATAGTCGTTCAATTTACTGGCAAATCTCTCGCTAAAACCTATACTATCAATTTAGAAGATGAATTTGCCAAAATTTTTGAAAAAGATTGGGAACGACTGAGCAAGGGCGAAAAATTTTTAGATGCAGGAGAGCTTTTAGAAGCATATATCCAAAAGAGTTACGAAAATTTTACTTTAATAAAAGAAATTGAAGAATTTGAAAAAGAAACGCAAAAAAGTTGCGGAAAGGAAGAGATATGAAAAAAGGTTTTAGTGTCGGAGGAATAGTTTTTTTAGCTATTATTGCTATTGTTCTTTTTAAAGTAGTTATACCAAAAATCAATTCTGTAAAAGACGGTGCTCTTGGAATAGCCTATGCGCAAGAGTTTGAAACGGCTTTAAAGCAAATCAAAGAGGATTTTTTCCTACGCGGTGAATTTAGAGATCTTCGTTCGATGACGACCGTTAGGCAGTTTGAAGATAGTGTCTTAAATGATAAAATAGAAGTCGGCAAACCGATAAAATTTGGAGTAGGTGTTAAATCAAAAGGAAATATGGAATGGTGTGCCGAAATGATTTTAAAGAAGAATGGTTCCAAATACATAATGGAAACTACAGATATAAATCATAAGAAAGAAATTTGTAAAGAATTCCATAGCATGAGTCTTTATCAAAAACTAAAAACCTTTGAAATGAATTAATCTGAAATTTATAGAATTTGCCTAGTAGCAAATTCTATAAAATATCTTACTATCTTATCTAATTATCATTTTGGCTCTTGTTTTTTTATAAAATAGCGAATTTAGACGGTTTAACTGCTCTTCGCTTAGCGGGGTGGAATTTAAAAATTTGCTTTCTTTGCTTGGTGTAAAAAATTCGCTAATACCACCATAATTTTTGCCTAGTTGCAAAGGATTTTCGTGGCAAAGTTCGCAGTTTTTAGCCTTTTTGCCTATGGTGTGTGGGCTAAATGGAGCAAAAATCTCAAATTTTTTATTCTTTAACGGCGAAATTTGCTTGCCGTCTTTTGAAAAATGAATTAAATTATACTGAAAAATCGGTCTTGAAATTGCGATTTTACCGCTATTTAAATCATTTAGCAAAAGTAAATTTTCAAACCTACTTAGCGAAAAAACAGCGTGATATTTTTTTGTATTTTTATCAAATTCGATTAAATTTTGCCATTTTTTCTCGTCTTTACTCTCATCTTTTATCAAATTTAGCTCATAAAAACTACCTTGCCAGCTCGCATGACAAGCGACGCAAGAAAGCTTGTCATGGTAATTTGCGTGAGCAAAATTTGGTTTTATTTCGTGGCAACTTTCGCAAGATTTTAGCTCAAAATCACTCTGTTTTTTTGCAAAAAATTCGTCAAATTTATCGCTAGAATTTTGCTTGTGTGAAGTGTGGCAAGAAATGCACGAAAAGCCCAAATTCGCGTGAATATCAGGGCTTAACTGATGATAAAAATCTCCGTGAAATTTACTAGGAAAATTTCCGTTAATACCCAATGGTGTGCGAAAATCTTTGTGAGCATCAATTGGAAATTGCCCCGTAAAATCAGCCCCCACAAAGAATTTATTGTGGCAACTTTGACAAACCCCGTTATCAGCCTTTTTTAGCTCGTGCGTTTTGGAGTGCAGGTTTGTCCCGGCAAACTCGTCTTTACCTTGATACTTTCCATTGTCTGCATAATGCGTATGACACGCCATGCAGCCTAGCCCCCTAAATGCGCCGTTTTGACCCTGAACGCTCGTATGGCAATTTAGACATTTTTGAGAGATTATTTCAATGGCAAGTTTTTGCGTATCGTCTAAATTTTCTTTTTGTAAATTTGCAAATTCTAAAATGCTAGCATTTTTATCAATATCAAATGCCTTTAAAATCGTGTTTATTTCGTTTTTGTGCGTAAAGTGATTTGAGTTTTTGTAGGATTTTATATGGCTTTCGTGGCACTCGCCACAAAATTCGCTCATATTTTCATTTGAAGCCGGGTGAGCGATGATTTTAGCGTGATCTGTGCTTAAAATATCGGCTTTTTTTAGATGGCAAGTTTGGCATGAAAAATCGTGGTTTTTTGCGTCAAATTTTTCGATTTTTTCATGGCACTCGGTGCAATTTGCGTTTAAAAAAACGCTAAAAATCACGCAAAAAAGAGCAAATTTGAATAAATTTAATCCATACATTTTGTTAGTCCTTGATTAAATTTATCTTTTGAAAGCTCAAAATTTTCATAAATTTTATCTTCCCATTTGTCGTGGCAAATGACGCATTTGTAGGCATTTACGATTTTTTGGATTTGCGTTTTATTTAAAGCTTTATCATTTTTTGAGGCGTGTTGATTTTGTGTTCCGTTTGCTTCCACAAACGCATCAATCGAATACGAAAAGCCAAATTTAGTTGCATTTGCTTCAAAATACGGGCTAAATTTCAAATTTTCGTTTTCAAATTCCAAATTTCCACGCCCAAAACCAAGTGCAGTAGAGCTAAAATGGCACTCCACGCAGGTTTTTGCAGCCCCCGTCGTATGCGGATCCCAACTAGCCATACTCATAGAGTAAAATTTGCTGACATTTTTATCATACACTGTGCCGATGACTTGACAGCCGGGTGCAAAAGGTGCGATTTTGCCGTCATTTCGCTCTCCAAGTGCAGGGCTTTCAAAACGCAAAAAACTTCGCATTTCTTGCCACTCGCCGCTTTGAAATTCCTTTTTGTGCCAGTTATATTGCGTGGAATCCTTAAAATACTGCTCGTGGCAACCATAACAGCTTGGCATTGTGCGTGAATGACAGGCTTGGCAGGTTAGATTTTCGTGGATTTCGCTTTTGTGATAGGGTAAATTTGATAGCGGCACAATTTCATAGCTTTTGCCGTCCTTTTTGCGATAAATGAGCGTTTTATCGCCGTTTTTTGCGACATTGTAAAGCGGAGAGTTTTTTTTGCGAGTGTAAGCGATTTCATCAAAAATTTGCAAATTTGGATTTAAATTTGCTAGTTTTTTTGCCGTTTCGTTCGGGGTGTCAAATTTAGGCTCATGGCAATCAACACAACTTATATCAACAGCTTCTCGCATATTTTTGTGTGCCTTTAAATCGCCCATAACGCCGTAGCTTGTGTGGCAATCAACGCAATCAAGTCCTGCTTTTTTGTGGTGAATATCAGCTTCAAGCTCGTAAAAATGGCGTCCGTCAGCGAGTGTGTGAGCGCGGTCAAACGGGGCTTTTACGCCTTCGCTTTCAAATTTGCCAAAATACGAAAGCCCGATACGGGCTGAGCGATTATGACATTGAGTGCAGTTTGAGCTTGGAATTTGTGTTGTAAATTTAGTGTGTGAAGCTTTTAAATTTGGCGAATTTTCTAAATTTGCAGTGTTTGAGTTTGACAGGTTTTCTAAATTTACTGAGTTTTCTAAATTTGCCAAATTTACGCCATGACAAGCCACGCAACCACCGCCTTTGGCTAAATCTTTGTTCTCAAAAACTTCTCTTTTTTGATCGATATGACAAGCATTACACGCCCTTTGAAAATGGTTATTAGCTAGGGCTTTTAGCTCAGCCTTGCTTAAATCATGGCTTGTAGATTTTTCTACCCAATCTTCGATTAAATTCGCTCGAATTGGGCTTTGCGACTGCATCGGAGAGATCGAAACTCGTGCTATTTGATTTGCATGGCAAGAGTTACATTTTTTTTTCGCATTTACTAGGCTTGCGGGATTTTTTATCAAATTTAAATGAGCGATTTTTTCGTTATTTGAATTTACGCCATCATGGCAATCTATACAGCTTAAATCATCATGCGACGGGCTTGGGGAAGTGAAATTTTCGTGGCAAGTTAGACATAAATTTGATAAATTTGGCAAATTTGAGTTATGATTTTTAACGCTAGAATTTGCCAAATTTATCAAATTTGAAGCGTTTTGTGAAGCAAATTTGAAATCAAAAAATTCTAAGCCCGTCCAAACGCACAGGCTTAGAATCAAAATCGCTAAAATCCCCTTAGCAACCTTCAAATTGCGCTCCGCCCGTCGGTTTTGGAGCGCTTACTTCGCTTTCATCGGCTTTGGCGCCAAATTCGTCTATCATACCTTCATCGGCTAGGCGTTGAATAACATCATCATAGCTTTCCCATGCTTTTTTGTTGTAAGCGTCTGCTTGGATTGCCTTTTTTGCGTATGCCCTAGCAAGTGTGAGATTGTTTTTTGCCACAGCTTCGCGTGATAAATTTACAAAATGTTCCGCCTGCGCTTTTGAAGTATTGTAGCTTTGCAAATTTTCCGCAAAACCAAAACTGCAAAGTAAAACCATGCTTAAAATTATCTTTTTCATCATTTTCTCCTATGAATTTATCGTCACATAATAAACATTTGGTTCAAGCCCGTCGCTCTCTTTTAAGCGAGTTATACTTGTCGCCTTAGCCAAAATTTGCGAAACATCGCTATTTGGGTCATTTAAATCGCCAAAATTTCGCGATTTGCCCACGCAGGTGGTTACACAAGCCGGAAGCAAACCTTTATCCACTCTTGGGGCGCAAAATGTGCATTTATCGACGCTTTGTTTGTGTTCGTCGTAATATCTGGCGTTGTAAGGACAGGCTACCATACACGCCTTACAGCCTATGCAAAGGGACGGATCGACGATGACGATGCCGTCTTTTTCACGCTTGAAACTAGCTTCTGTCGGGCAAACAGCCACGCATGGGGAATTTTCGCAGTGGTTACAAAGAACAGGCAAGAAATTTAAAATCGGATTTCCTGCATTATCTTCGTTTTCGACTTCAAAAACCCTTGTGCGATACGCTTCTTTGAAAAGCGGCACTTCCCACTCGGTTTTACACGCTACATAACACGCATCGCACCCGATACAGCGATCGCCGATAATCACCATAGCTAGGTTTTTTTCTTTTTTGTGATTTTTATTTATTAGTGAGTTCATCTTACGCCCTTTCAAGTCTAACAAAGCCGTTGTTTAAGCCGCTACAACCACTTACCGGATCAATGTCATTACTACAAAAATAAACATCGCTAATGCCCTTATCAAAGCCGCTCTTCCACTCTTTGCTAACATGCCCAAAGCCGTGGTGGATAAAGACATTTCCCTCAGTTATTCGCTTTGTGATTTTTATATTTTGTGGTTTTGATTTGAGCCCTGTTTTAGCATTTATCATTATGACTTTATCGCCAGTTTTTAAACCTAAATTTGCCGCGTCATTAGGATTTATCCAAATCGGGCTATCATCTTCAAGTTCGAGTAAGAGCTTGTTATTTTGGCTTCTTGCATGTGAGTGTGCTGGACCTCTACCAAAAAGCAGTCTAAGCTCGCCTTCTTTTGGCTGTGGCGGTGCTACCCAAGTAGGTAGCGGTGCGCAGACATCACCGTATTCTTCATACATTTTTTCCATATCTGGGTTGTATAGATGAATTTTGCCCGTGCTAGTAGGGAAGCTTAGTGGCTTACCGCTATTTTGCGGATACGCATCGGCTAAATAATCGCACAAAATGCCGTCTTTTTCAAATTTTTCTTTATCTTCGGGGCTGAGTGAATTTACGAAATTATTTATCGCGTCGCTTGGCGAAATGGTGAAATACTCGTCCATATCAAAGCGTTTGCAAATCCCACGCACTATGTCAAAAACATGCTTAGTATCGTGCAGTGGCTTGATTGCCGCCTTTCTTACAGCCACAAACGGCACATCGTATTTTTGGATATATGGCCCGTCGTCTTTTTCTAAATATGTGCTTTCAGGCAAAACTATATCACAATACGCGCAAAAATCGTTCATCTGCGTATCGATTGCCATTAAAAAATCTAGCTTTTCGATAGATTTCATAACGCCGTTTGCTTCGACTGCCGTGTGTCCTAGCGGATTTGTATCGTAGGTCAGCCACGCTTTTATCGGATATGGCTGTTCGCTTAAAGTCGCGCGATAAATTTCGCCACTTAGCCCTAAATTTGCAGGGTTAAACGGCCACCTAACCCCAACGCCGTCAGCTCTTGGCTCATTTACGGCTGGTGCTTCATCATCTTTTGGGAGCTTAGCTAAATTTATACTTTGATTTACCCAAGTTCCGCCTTTTATGCCGTAATTTCCCATAATCGCATTTAAAATCGCAATCGCTCTTGCTGTTTGTGTGTCGTTTGCGTATCTTGAAAATCTACGCGGTGCGATAGCTAGGACATGTGGGGCAAATTTCGCAAATTCCCACGCTACTTCTTCTATCTCTTCGGCTTTTATACCGCAAATTTCTTCCGCCCATTTTGGGGTGTATTGTTTGACATGACGAGCAAGTTTATCAAAGCCGTAGCAGTATTTATTGATAAATTCCATATTTGCTAGATTATCTCTAATTATGACATGGATTAGCGCTAGTGCTAGTGCCATATCGCACCCCGGTTTTATGCGAAGCCATTTGTGCGCTCTAATCGCACTTTCGCTCTGGCGTGGATCTACATAGACGAGTTTTGCGCCGTTTGCTAGGCCTTCCATAAAATCTCTTGCTTCTCTAACCTGAATCGCTCCTGCCATATTTCTGCCAAATAAAATCATATATTTGGTGTTTGCCATATCGTAGTTTTCATGTCCGCCGATACCGCCACCGCCAAATGTCAAAGACCAGCCAATCGCTCTACTGCCACGACACTCTGAAAATGAAGCATAGCTTACATTTGGAGTGCCAAGTAAGGTGGCAAATTTGTGAAAATAGCTCGAACAGCTTCCATGAGCAAAGGCTGCAATGCTTTTTGCGCCGTATTTGTCGATGATTTTTTCTAAATTTTCATGCACGAAGTCAAACGCTTCGTCCCAGCTGACTTTTTTCCATTTGCCTTCGCCCCGTTTGCCAACTCTAATCATCGGGTATTTTAAGCGATCTGGATCGTAAGTAGAATAAACCCCCGCATTTCCCTTAGCGCAAATCGTGCCGTAATTGTATGGATTTAGCTTGTTTCCTTCGATTTTGTGAATTTTGCCGTCCCTTGTGAAAACATTTACGCCACAATTCCAAAAGCACATTTCGCAGTAATTTGGAGTTTTTACGCCCTCGTCGTATTCTAATAAATTTGAAAGCTCGGGCGAATTTTTGTGCGTTTTTGCCATTAGTGGATTTGGAAGCCCTGTGATACCTGCCGTGCTGGCAACTGCGACACTAGAAGCCATTTTTAGGAAATTTCGTCTTGTTATTTTAAGCTCTCTCATTTTTCACTCTCCAAATTTAAAAATGTTTTTCCAAGTGCGTAAATAAAGAGCATTACGCCAATGCCTGAGATAAAAATAGTGATTTCTGCAAGGCTCGGGTAGTATGAGCCAAACTCTATCTTGCCCAAAATCTCGCTCTCAACCCTCACAAGCTGACCACCCACAATGCCGTCAAACCTAGCAAAAAATACGCCGATAATGGCTAAAATTCCAGCCAAAAATGAAATTTTTAAATTTTGAAATTTAGACAAAATAAGCAAAATCATCGGAAGCAAAATTCCAACTAAAATTTCGAAAAAATAGAAATTAAACGACAAATTTCCGTTTGTAAAAACTTCAAAATTTTTGGCTAGATAGCTTCCGCTTCCATACGATGAAATCACAATGCCCCAAAAATTTATAAATAAAACAGCCAAAAGTATCAAAAACATAAAAATATTCAAATTTCGCAAAATTCGCTCATTTAGGGCTTTTTTGCTTAAATTTACAAAGGCAAAAATCACGCTTATGCCGCAAATCAAAGCTCCAAAAATAAATGAAATAGTAAAGCTTGGCGTATGCCAGATTGGTCTAGCTGAATTTACGGCAAAGACCATTGATAGTGTGCTAAAAGCGACTATTCCCATTATAAATGCGACAATTCCTGCTAGGAAACTTGATTTTTCGTCGCCTTTTAGCATTAAAATTAGCTCGATTATTAAAAGCGGAGTTTCGATAAGATAAAAAGTGCTCATCCACCAAATCGGGCTTTCTACCGCGAAATTAAAGTAATATCGCACGAAGCGCAAAACTTGCAGTTTAAAAGGGCTTCCAAGCTCCCAAAAAATCAGCCAAAATGCCGCTAAAAGCGCGCTAATAGCCAAAAGCTGTAAATGGCGTGAAATTTTAGAAAATGCGTGAAATCCAAAGAGATGATCAGCCGTAGCGATAGTGGCAACTCCTACGCTAATGCCCACAAAAAAGGCATATCCCATAAGCAAAAGCCCAAACGGAATCTCCCTGCTTACACCATAACTAGCTTCTTGTCCGTTGAAAAATACCAATGCAATGCCGATTAGTCCGATACAGCAAAGTGCCAGTGCAACAAAAAGAAGCCTAAAATCCTTGTTTTTAGCGATTGTTGTCATTGTTTGTCCTTTAAATTCGCAATCAAAAACTCAAAAAAACACAAAATAAACTCAAAATGAACTAAATTTGGTAAATTTGCCAAATTTGCTTTTAAATCCCCAATCCACGATAAAAATTTGCAAAATTCATTAAATTTTTGAGTTTCTCCGTTTTCAACTAAAATAGCACAAAATGCAATTAAATTTGATATATGATCGCAGTTTTTTTCTACTTTGTAGCCACAAATTTCATAAAATTTGCAAATTTCATCGTGGTTTTTGCCAAACATTTTTTTATCTAGCCAAATTCCAGCCATTAATGAAGTGCCAAATTTAGCTGAGTTTAGGTCGAAAAAATTTATATAATCACTAATAATCTCATCTAAATTTGGCACTTTTAAATCTTTAAATTTGACATTTGAATTTTCGTCAAAAAACTCGGCAAATTCGCCGTTTGCAAATTCACCGAGTTCAAAGTATCTCTCGCACCAATTCTGCTCCGGAAAAGCAAACAAATCAGCACACAAATCTAGGCAATCAATCAGAGCCCTATTATTTTTCATCGCCTTTTAAAACTTTTCTTTTTGAAAGTTTAGAGTATTCGACCATACTACCTTCATAGTTTTTGACTTTGTCATTTCCCATGATATATTTTGTCGCAAACCAACCACCGCTTGCATGCCAACCAGTGTTGCAATACCAAATTTGCGGTGCCATCGGATCAACTCCTGCGCCTTTATAAACTTCACCAAGCGCATCTTTATCAGTATTTATATAGAAAATTCCGTCATTTTCTTTTGCAATTTTACCAATGAAAATTTGTCCATCAACGCCTTCTAAATGTCCGCCTTTATCGGCTTTTGGGTGAGCTTTTTCGCCGTTATAAAATGCGTCATTTCTAGCATCGATTAACGCCATATTATTTGTAACAACAGCTTCGTCTATTTGATAAACAGAAGCAACTATATCTGTGTTAAATTTAGTAATTTTAAAGTCGCTTTTTTCAGGCGCACTCGCTTCTGTACTAAGTTCGCCACCTGCTTTTTTCCAAGCATCAATACCACCATTTAATATAGCTGTATTTGTAAATCCATAGTATTCAGATACAAATACTGCCAAAGTCGAAAGCGTATAATCAGGAGCCGCTTTTGCGTCGTTGTAGAAAACTACCGCGCTAGTATCTTTGATACCGCTTTTTTGAAATAATCTCTCAACTGTTGTCGGAGAAGCGATAAATCCCGGCATTTCTCCTCTTGCCTCTCTAAAATCAGCTTCTTTCCATGCAATCGCACCTTTAATATGACCTGCTGCATATCCTTCGCCCTCTTGAAGATCGATCAAAACCAAATCTTTATCGGCTAAATTTGCTTTTAACCACTCGACATCAACAACCTTGTTTTGTGGTAAATCCAAAGCAAATAAACAAGAAGTTAAAGCAACCACTGCGCTTAATTTTGTAGCAAATTTTGCAACACTCATTTTTTTCTCCTTTGCATAAAAAAATTTAAGTTATGACTAACTTTCTTTTTTGAATTCTATCATAATTTTTACAAATTTTTATGTGATATGGTTACAATGAGTTCCCTAAAAATGGGCTTTAATAAGAATTTTTATTATTAAATTAATTTAATTTTTTAGCAAAATTTACTATAAAATTACAACCAAAAACAAAATTCCTACGATAATGCGATAAATTCCAAACGGGATAAAGTCAAATTTGCTAACAAAGCTCAAAAACAGCTTGATTGCAATTAGCGCGACCACGAAGGCAACCGCGCCACCAAGCAGAAAAATCCAAATATTTTGCGAATTTTGCGCGAAGGTGTCAAGGTTTTTGTAAGTATCATACAAAGTCGCCGCAAACATCGTAGGAATCGCTAGTAAAAAGCTAAATCGGGCCGCTAAATTTCGGCTAAGCCCACAAAGAAGCCCTGCGATAATGGTCGCTCCCGATCTAGAAGTGCCAGGCACCATAGCAAAACACTGCGAAAGCCCGATTATAAAGGCCTGTTTGTATGAAATTTCGCTGAAATGTTCGCTTTCACTTTTAGGCGGATTTTTCTTGCGAAGTAGCTCGACCACGATAAAAATCACGCCCCAAATGACAAGCATATACGCCGTCGTTGCAGGCGAAAATAGCGATTTTATCGTCTTATACATCAAAAATCCGATGATTGCTGTGGGGAAAAATCCGACCATTAGCTTAACCCAAAGCGAAAAATCTTGTTTTAAGCGTTCAAAAAACATAAAAACTACCGCTAAAATCGAGCCTAGTTGAATTACGACTTCAAAGCATTTTAGCACATCTGTCTGCTCCAAACCCAAAAAATGCGACGCTAAAATCATGTGCCCTGTTGAACTAACAGGTAAAAATTCGGTCAAGCCTTCCACTATGCCTAAAATCACGGCGTCAAATGCGTTCATTTATTATACCTTTTAAATTTGAAATATTTTGCGAAATCGAATTTGGCTTATAAATCGCCTCCACAAGTGCGATAAAATCAGGCTTTAACTCTAAAATTTCGGCTAAATTTTTAGCATTTATACCACCGATAACGCAAAGCGGAATTTGTAAAATCTCTTTTGCTTTTATTATGATTTGCTCTTCGCAAAGTGGTGCGTTTGGTTTTGTATGACTTGATCTCATTGCGCCAAAACCGACATAACTAGCTCCATTATTTTGTGCGAATTTTGCCCGTTCTAAATCGCTATAACAAGTTACGCCGATGATTTTATCAGCCCCCAAAAATTCACGCACATTTTTTATTTCGCCGTCATCTTTGCCGATATGAACGCCATGCGCACCCAGTTTTTTTGCCATTTCCACATTGTCATTGATTATCAAATTTGCGTTAAAATCTTCGCAAAGTGAAATCAACGAAGCAATTATTTTTTCATCTTGAAACGCTGTTTTAGAACGATACTGCACGAATTTTACGCCACTATCTAAAATTTCACGCACTTGCGAAAAAATGGTAGAAATTGGCGTTAGATTATCATCGGTTAATGCGTAAATTTGGCTCATTAATTTATTTCTATCTTTATTTTATTTTCATTTTTTTGTGGTGCTTGTGGCGTTTGTGCTTTTGGCTCTTCTTTTATCTCTTCTTTTTTCTTGGAATTTGGAATTTCACCCAAAATGCACTCTGTAACGCTTTCAAATTTAGCACTAAACATACCTTTTTTGTTTTTAACAGCATCTTCGTAAGCTTCGTGCAAAAGTTTGTGAGCGTTTTTGCTTGGCACGGCAAAGCCCTCTTTGACTAGCACTAAGCGAAAATTCTTTTTATCGGTGCTAATGTCACAACCAAAATGATCTTTGCTTTTTGAAGAGTTAATTTTTATGAAATAATTTCGCCCCGGCTGCAAAATTCGCTCAACCGCACTTTTATGCTCTTTTTCAAATTTTTCAAGCTCTTTTTTATCACTTATACAACTTGGCTTATTTCGTATAGAAATAACGCTTAAATCGCTAAATTCACAAGCGATTTCTCTTATAGGATTGATTTTAAAGGCAAAATATCTGTCGTCAAAAAATTTCGTAAATTGCATAACTTTTTGCAAATTTTTATCGTTTGAAGCACCAAAAGTAGCTCCCAAAAAAATCGCAAAAAATAAAAAAACAAATTTTTTCATAAAAATTTCCTTTAAAAAATGCGTCAAATTCGGTCAAATTTGACCAAATTTAACGCAAAAAAGATTATTTCAAATTATATTTTTCCAAAAGTTTATCGTAAGTGCCGTCTTTTTTGACTTCTTCAAGTGCGGCATTAAATTTAGCGATGACTTCTGGGTATTTGCCTTTATCAAACGCAAATGAAAAGCCTTCGCTGCCGTCTGGTTCAGTAAAAAACTCAGCCAAATCATCGTTTTGTTTTAGGTATTCATAGCCCACAGACGAATCAACGCAAATCGCATCGACTTTGCTATTTTTAAGCGACATAAACAAAATCGTCATATTTTCATTTGTCGTAACATCTAAGCCTTGATCCCTAACTGCGGCTTCTTGAACCGTGCCAAGCTGAGCGGCGACCTTTTTGCCTTTTAGATCGTCTTTTGAATTTATGCTAGAATCAGCTTTTCTTTTCACATATAAATTCTCTGTCGAATAGTAAGCGTCGGTAAAATCAACCGCATTTCTGCGTTCATCAGTCGCACTCATAGCAGAAGCGATAAAGTCGATTTTGCCTGATTTTAACGCAGGAATTAGCCCGTCAAAACTCATATTTAAAATCTCGTATTTTACTTCGGCTCTTTTTGCTAATTCAGCAACTAACTCCATATCAAAGCCCGTAATAGTCGTATTTTCATCGACAAATTCAAACGGCGGATACTCGGCATTTGTGCCAAGAACTAAAACATCTTTTGCGTTTGCAATGCCAAACATTAAAGCAGTCGCAAGTAGAAATTTAAAAAATTTCATTTTTTTCTCCTTATCAATGGTTTAAAACCTTATTTAAAAACTCTTTTAATCTCTCATTTTTTGGTTGGCTAAATACCGAATTTGGCGTATCATCGACGGTTATTTTACCGCCGTCCATAAAGAAAATTCGATTTGCCACATTTTTTGCAAATCCCATTTCATGGGTAACAACTAGCATTGTAATGCCTTCTTTTGCCACCTCTTTCATAATGCCAAGCACTTCGCCTATCATCTCAGGGTCCAATGCAGAAGTCGGCTCGTCAAATAAAATCACTTCCGGATTCATCGCTAATGCCCTTGCAATAGCTATTCTTTGCTTTTGACCACCTGAAAGCTTGTGCGGAAAGGCATCGATTTTATCAAGTAATCCAACTTTTTTTAATAAAACTTTTGCATTTTCTACGGCTTCTTCTTTGCTGCAAAGTCCCGTTTTTACGGGCGCTAGAATTAAATTATCCAAAACGCTTTTATTTGCAAAAAGATTAAAATGCTGAAAAACCATGCTGACTTTTTGGCGAATTTTGTTTATATCAACGCCCTTTTGTAAAATATCTTTTCCGTCAATCTTAATAGTCCCGCCGCTTGGAGTTTCAAGCAAATTTAAACATCTTAAAAATGTGCTTTTTCCGCCACCGCTTGGACCTATGATTGCGACAATATCGCCTTTATTAACCTTAACCGAAATGTCGTTTAAAACCTGCAAATCTCCGTAAAATTTGGTTAAATTTGAAACTTCAATCATGTCTATTTAGCCTTTTTTCTAGCAATTTTGCCAAAAGCGAAAAGAATTTTACACTAGCATAGTAAATGACTGCTGCAAAAAGTATCGGCTGAACAGAATACATCGTAGCTTGCAAACTTTTTGAAAACTGCGTAACATCGATAATGGCAACCATACCCACAACCGAAGTTTCTTTAAAAAGCACGATAAATTCGTTTGCCAAAGCAGGTAAGATATTTTTTATCGCTTGTGGAAAAACGATTTCCTTCATCGAAGTTTTATAATCCAACCCCATAGCTCTTGCTGCTTCCATTTGTCCGTTATCTACGCTGTTTATTCCGCTTCGCACGATTTCGGCGACATAGGCTGAGCTATTTAAGCCAAGTGCGAAAATGGCGGCTATGACATTGTTTTGCCAAGTCGCAAAAATAACAAAAACAAAAATCATAAGTTGTATGACTATCGGCGTTCCGCGGATTATGTCGATATATTCGTCGATGATGAAATTTAGCGGTTTTATGCCTAAAAATTTGATAAATGCCAAAATAAAACCCAAAATAATGCCGATTAAAACACCGCCCAAAGTCAGCGTCAAAGTAGTTCCGTAAGCCTTGACATAAGCTATTTTACGAGCATCATTTAAATTTTCAGGGTAAGTAAAATAAAGCCCAACGCAGATGATAACAATGAAAACAAGAACTTTTAAAACCTTTTCGTTCAATTTTTCAACCTTAAATTTAATCAAGCTAAAAGAATACTAAATTTTTAATATCATTTCGCTTAAAAATTTGCAAAGCAAATTTTTACATAAAAAAATTCGCAAATTCAAAAAGCATTGAAATGCTTTTTGAATTTGCCACTTCTAGCGTGCAGGGTATGGGGGTTGTTAAGGGGGAAAGGGGCGCTTCGCAAGTCAGCCCCTTTCCCCCTTAAAAGAAAAAAATTAAATTTATAAACATTTTGCGTTTCTATGAATATAGTTTTTTCATAAAATTCACAAAGTCAAATTTTATATCTTTTAGTGTAAAATAGCGAGTTTATTTTTTAAATTTACAAAAGGAATTTTTATGAGTGTTTGGACATATATTGCCATTGCTATGTATTTTTTGTTTTTGATTTTTGTGGGGCGTTATTATTACAATAAAAACGCAAATATGAGCGAGTATTTACTTGATAATCGTCGCTTAAATCCGCTTGTAACGGCACTTTCAGCAGGAGCTAGTGATATGAGTGGCTGGATGCTACTTGGGCTTCCTGGTGCGCTTTATGCAACCGGAATTTGTAGCATTTGGATAGCCATTGGGCTTAGTATCGGTGCGTGGTGCAACTACAAATTTTTAGCAAAAAGGCTTCGAATTTACACAGAAGTTGCGAGTGATAGTATCACAATACCTGATTTCCTAGAAAATCGTTTTAAAGACAAAACCAAAGCCCTACGCATAATCTCAGGGCTTTTGATTATGATTTTTTTCACGCTTTATGTTTCAAGCGGTATCATCGCAGGGGGCAAAACATTTGAGAGCTTTTTTGGGCTAAGCTTTACCACAGGGGCAATTGCGACCATTTGTATCGTTGTTTTTTACACATTTTTTGGCGGTTTTAAAGCCGTTTGTATAACAGATGCTTTTCAAGGAACGCTAATGTTTTTAGTTCTTGTGCTAATACCGATTTCTGCGTATTTAGCGCTTGATATTCCTACTGGTAGCTCGTTTGTGGCTGAAATGTCTAAATTTAGCGACCACCACTTCGACCTTTTTTATAACCAAAGCTTTTTAGGCATTTTAGGGCTTATGGCGTGGGGTTTGGGCTACTTTGGTCAGCCACATATCATCGTGCGTTTTATGGCGATTCGCAGTTCAAAAGAGCTAGATCAGGCTAGACGAATCGGCATTTCGTGGATGGTTTTAGGGCTTGTTGGCGCTGTGGCAAGTGGTATGATAGGGTATTTATATTTTAACCAAAAAGGAATTCCGTTAAGCGACCCTGAAAAAGTATTTTTGGAGCTTGGTAAAATTTTCTTTCACCCGTTTGTCGTTGGCGTGATTATTTCGGCTGTTTTGGCTGCCATTATGAGCACCATTTCAAGCCAACTTTTAGTAAGTGCAAGTTCAGTTACAAAAGACTTTATTTTCGCATTTTACAAAAAAGAAGTTAGCCCTAGCACACAAGCCCTTTCTAGCCGTTTGGCTGTCGTCGTCGTGGCGATCGTGGCTAGTTTTTTAGCTTTTATGTCAAATGATACCATTTTAAATGTCGTCGGAAACGCTTGGGCTGGGTTTGGTGCGAGTTTTGGAGCTGTGCTTTTATTTAGTTTGTATTCAAAAAATATGAGCGCACTTTCTGCACTTATCGGTATGCTAGTGGGCGGAATAACCGTCATCGTGTGGATTTTATCAGGGCTTTCAAGCGTAGTTTATGAACTGCTTCCGGGATTTGTTTTCTCAGCCGTTGCGATTTTGCTAGTAAATCGCTACAACGCAGTTTTAAACAAAATGGCAGACGAGCCAAATTCGCAAGTCATAAGTGCCGAATTTGATAAAATGGAAAAACGAAATAACGAATAAATTTGGAGAAAAATTATGGAAAATATCATCTGTCCGCATTGTGGCGAAAAATTTAGTCTAGATAATGATAACGCTAATCGAATTTTTTCGCAACTGCGAGACGGCGCGTTTAAAGATGAGCTTCAAAGAAGATTAGAAATCGAAAAAGCGAATTTAAACGCCATTTTCCAAGAAAAGCTAAATTCGCAAAAAACAAAGCTAAATAGCGAATTTAGCGAACAAATATCAAATTTAAAAAACGATTTGCAAATTTCGCAAAACCAAAATGCGAATTTGCAAACTCAAATGAATACAAATATCGAAAACGAAAAGCTAAAAATAACGCAACAAAACGCAAATGAAATCGCAAATCTAAGGCAAGAGATTTCAAATTTGAAAAATAGATTATCAAACGAATTAAATTTAAAAAGCGTTGAAATTCAAAATGCAAGATTGCAAATTCAAAATGAACTAAATGCCGAATTTAGCGAAGAAAAAACTGCATTAAATGCCAAAATAGAAAGCTTGAAAAATGAAGTAAATTTAAAGCAAAACGAAGTTGATTTTTACAAAGATTTTAAAGCTAAACAAAGCATAAAACTTCTTGGCGAGAGCCTAGAACAGCATTGTTTGGTCGAATTTAACAAAGTAAGAAGTATGCTTCCGATGAGCGTTTATTTTGAAAAAGATAATGAAATAATCGACGGCACTAAGGGCGATTTTATCTACCGAGAGCTTGATGAAAGCGGCGTGGAAGTGATTTCGATTATGTTTGAGATGAAAAATGAAGCTGATTTAAGCGCAAATAAAAAGAAAAATGAAGATTTTTTGGATAAGCTTGATAAAGATAGAAAAAAGAAAAACTGCGAATTTGCGGTTTTGGTTAGTGTGCTAGAACCTGATAATGAGTATTATAACGCAGGAATCGTCGATATTTCGCATAGATATGAAAAAATGTTTGTTATTCGTCCGCAGTTTTTTATACCGCTTATTAGCATTTTACGAAATGCGAATTTAACGAGCTTTGCAGCCAAAAAAGCATTAGAATTTGAAAAAAATAGAAATATCGACATTACAAATTTTGAAGAAAAACTTATCAAATTTAGAGATAGTTTTGCCAAAAACTGCGACAATGCAGCAAAAAATTTCGACGGGGCTATCGAAGAAATCGACAAAGCCATAAAAAATTTGCAAGATACAAAAGAGAGATTAATCAAGTCGATGAAATGGCTAGATACCGCAAATAGGAAATCTAGCGAAGATTTGACAATCAAAAAACTAACGCATAAAAATCCTACGATGAAAAAGGCATTTGCCGAGCTAAATTCAAACGAGCAAAATTCGCAAAATTTGCTAGGATACGACCAAGAAAGCGAGAATTTGTAATTTTTATATTGCAAATTTGTTTGATTTGTCATTGCGAGAATTTGCATAGCAAATTCGAAGCAATCGCCAAAAATTAAATAACAAATTTGCAAAATCGCAAATTTAAATAAATTCGTATCATAGATAATCGATACGACCTGAATTTGAATTTGCAAAAGAAATTTACTTTAAAGGATTGAAATTGAAAAATTTTGTAATTAAAGAGTATGCAAATGGATAAATCGCCTTTGGAATTTATTGTATATTACTTAGCTTTGTTTGTTTTTCTCATTTTGATTAATTTGATATACAAAAAGAAAATTAAATTTTCAAAAACAAATATGGAGAGATTTAATAAAATTAAAAATTCTGAAATTTATCAAAGATTTATTGGGAGAGCTTTACTTACAGGTAAAGCAATAAGTTTTGTAAATATATTGTTGTATTTTTTTATATTTTATATATTATATACTACTTTTTTAACAGCAACACGCTATAAACCGTTGTCCGAAAACCAGTGGTATAAAACAGTTGGAATTGTAGATGGAATTTATAAATTAAATGATTTTGGTAAATATCGTAGCGGACCAATCATTACCATATTAACAGACAATAATAAAACAATCAATTTTACTTTTAATAAAAAAAATGAAAAAATAAGAAGCCAATATTTAAAAGGTAAAAAAGTAACTATTTATTCTAAATTACCACCATATTATTCTGATACTTGGTTGATATTTGACACCGAAGCACACGCCAATAAAATAGCAGATGAAAGTGGAAATTTTATAGAGGGTTACGATGGCATGTATGATTATGAAAAAGCTATGAAAGAATATAAAGAAAAAATATCATACAAACCATTTTTAAAATGTCTATTTATATTACTACTAATATATTTTATAAATGGAAACAAAAATTCTAATAAAAATCAAAATTCCCCGAATTTTAACGCATTTTAAGATTATTTAAGTAAAATTGTATTTCTTTTTTAACTTTCGGGCTCATAGCTCAGTTGGTTAGAGCATCCGGCTCATAACCGGATGGTCCCAGGTTCGAGTCCTGGTGAGCCCACCACCACGAATTTTAAAATCAAAACTTTTATTTTCACAGGTCGTATCCACAGATACGAATTTTATTTAAAATTTTGTTTTGAAATGTTATAATTTCGCCTTTATGAGCCTTTCGTCTAGTGGCCCAGGACGCTGTATCCTCAATGCAGAAACGCATCGTTCGAATCGTGCAAGGCTCGCCAGTATCGCTAAGTCCAACGCAAATTCTACTCACAAAGCCCCTTTGGGGTAAGAAAATAAATTTTTTTCGCCACACTAGAAATAAATTCTTTATCGTGCGAAACGATGATTTGGCTAAGGTCAAGCCCTTTTAAAATCTTTGCCAAGTTTTCTTGCATTTTTTCATCAAGCCCCGTTGTAGGCTCATCTAGCAACAAAATTTGTGGCTCACAGACCAGCACTCCGGCAAGTGCGACAAGCTTTGCTTCGCCGCCAGAGAGATGAAAAACGATTTTATCTTTTAAGTGCGAAATTCCCAAATTTTCAAGCACCGCAAGCGTTTTTTCATAAATTTCATCTTTGCTTAGAATTTCTCGTTTCAAAAAATGATGCTCTCGTAAATGTTTGTCAAGTTCGCTTTCGATGCTAGAATTTTTTCGCTCTTTTTGCAGGGCTTCGTTTCGCGCAAACAACCCAAATGCGACATCGTCAAAGACTTTTGGGGCGATGAATTGCTCAAAGCTATTTTGAAATAAAAAGCCGATTTCTCGCCTAAATTTGGCAAATTCGCTTAAATTTGAAATTTTGTGATGAAAAATTTCGATCTCGCCGCCGTTTTTCTCACGCAAACCGCCTAAAATTTCAAGCATTGTGGTCTTGCCACAGCCGTTTGGTCCGATAATGGCGACTTTTTGTTTATGCGAAAGCTCTAAATTTAAATTCTCAAAAAGCACCCTTTCGCCCATTTTAGCGCAAAGATTGGTTATTTTTAGGTTGCAACTCAAATCAAAACTCCGAATTTAAAGATGACGCAAAAAGCCACGATTGCCAAAAATGCGATTTCGGCTTTGGCGATTTTTTCTTTTTGCGTGTGATAAAAAATCCCGTCAAAACCACGAACTATCATAGTTTTTCGCAAATCTTCTGCTTTTTTTAGGGCAAATAAAAACAAAAGCGCGATTAAATTTGCATAAATTTTATATGTAAATATCGTTGTTTGCGGAACGAAACCACGCACTTGTAAAACTTTTTTTTGCCTTTCAAACTCCAATTTTAGCGAATTTATAAAATTTAAGCAAAAATAGATTAACGCAGAGATTTTTTTGCCAAATTTTAGATTATAAAAACCTTGCGAAATATCACTCGTTTGCGAATTTATAAAAAGTAAAATCCCAAAAAGTATTATCAAATTTGAACGCAAAAAAATCAAAATTCCAAGCGTGAAATTTCCTTCAAAAACCACGCCCAAAACCAAAATAATAATGAAAAAATTTAGATAAACAAGCCTTGTGAAAATCTCTTTAAATTTATCAAAATTTAAAGCCAAAAGAATTAGCACAGGCAGGAAAAATAAATAATAAATATGCGAAGAAAGCGCAACACCAAAGCTATAAATAGCAAAGCAAAGTAGCATTATGGCGCAGTTTTTCATCGTTTTTTAACCAAATACAAAACGCCAAAAAAGACAAAGATTATCAAAAACGAAAGAGCAAATTTGAAAATTTCGCTCTCCCCTGCTTCATCATCTTGCAAATCATCAGAAATCGCCAAATTTGGCGATGAATTTTCTTTTAACGAATTTGCTGAGTTTTGCGTAAAATTTTCCTTTGAAACGGCATTTTCATTTTGAGTAGAATTTTCATTTAAATTTGTTGAATTTTCAGCCTTTGTTTTACTTTTTTTCTCTAAATTTTGCGAATTTTCTTGCGAATTTTCTTTTTCGTTTTCTTTTTTTTGAGCTTTAAAATTTATACTTTTTCCATGCCCCAAACCACCATTTACCTGAATTTCAAACTCGCTTGATATGGCTTTGAAACTTGCTTTTCCGTTTTCATCTGTTTTTAGCGTTTGTATGATTTCGCCGTTTTTTATTAGCGAAACTTCGCACTCTTTACAGGGCGAATTTCCGTAAAAAAACGACTTCAAATTTACAACGCCGTTTTCTTCTTTGGCAAAAACTTTTAGTGAGTGGGCGTTGGCAAAAACGCAAAATAGGCATAAAATAAGAATTCTCATCGTGGCAAAATTTCCTTTTTTACTTTATAGATAAAACTAAGCCCAAAAAGCGAAATCACACCTTCGATGAGCGCTAAACCTGCATTTACGCCAAATGCCAAAACTGCGACTTTAAAAAACTCATCGCCGTTTAGTGCTAAAACAAGCGAAAGAAAAAATGACGACAGCAAAATCGGCACAAATCCTGCCAAAAAAAACGAAATTTGCTTTTGAAATTTGCAAACCAGCTTTAAAATATAAAAGCTTAAAACCGCAGGAAATGCGATAATTAAGGTATTTACGCCCAAAACGCTAAGTCCGCCGTATCCAAAAAATAACGCTTGTAAAAATAACCCGACAAAAATCGCCAAAATCGCTTCAAAGCCAAGAATAGCGCCGATAAATCCGCTTAAAACTAGATGAATCGAAGTAGGACCTAATGGAAAATGAATAAACGAAGCTACAAAAAAAATCGCACTCAAACAGGCTATTTTAGGGATTTGCTCGGTTTTTAATTTATATGTTATCACCGCTACCGCACAGGCACTCGCCACCCAGCACGGAAGCAAAATCTCAGGCTTTAAAACCCCTTCGCTAATATGCATAAAAATCCTTGAAAAATCAAAAATAAAGGGAAAATTTAGCAAAAAATTTCAAAATTTAGACTAAATTTTCCGATTTTAAATTTGTTATTTTAAATAATCTTTCGTTTCGACCCAAATCACAGCGCCAAGCTCGACAGGGTATTTTTTGCCGTCTTTTTCGATACTCTCATCATCGTCGATGAGCGCCGCAAATCCCCACCAGCCACTAAGTGGCATAACAAAGCTAAATTCGCCATTTTCGTTGGTTTTAACAACCTGCGTGATATGATCTTCGCTTGGAGCTTTTAAATTTTTATCGTTATAAAATTCGACCTCTACCTCAACATTTGCGGCAGGTTTTCCCTTATAAAGGACTTTTGCGCTAAATAAATTTCCTGCGTATAAACCAAACGGGCGAGTTAAAGGAATAATCTCAGCCTTTGTGCCGATAGCTTCGTCCCAGCCATCGCCGTATCCGTAAGCATCGACAATCGTTTTTGTGATATGGCGAATAAATTTCTCTTCTGCCGGTTCAAAATATGGTTTTGGATCAAAGTAAAATTGATAAATTCCCGGTTCTTTTACTTCAAATTCGGCTGTGTAAAAAGCATTTTCGCCGTTTTTTTGCTCTTTTAAATCTTGCAAAATCGATTTTTTCTCGCCATTAATGGCGACTTCGGCTACATTTGGAAGCTCTAAATTCATCGGCATTTTTTCAAACGGATGAGTAAATTCAAGCTTTAAATTTAGCTTCGAATTTGCTTCATCTTCAACTACGCTTTCGCTTGGCAAAATAACGCCAAAATGGGCAAATGCAAAACTTGCACAAAGCAAACTTGCAACAATAAATTTCTTTTTCATTTATTATCCTTTAATTAAAAATATTACTGCGAAATTATGCCTAAAAAAGTTTAAATTATTACTTAAAATTTTTGCGTATTATCAAAATAAAAATTTTATTTTATTAAAGGAAATTTATGATAAAATTAAAGTTTATTAAAAAATTTACAAGGCAAAATAATGATAAATTTAAAACTAATCGAAACAAATTTTGACGAATTTAATAAAAAACTAATCGCCAAAAAAGTCCCCGCAGACACGCTAAAAAGCCTACTTGACGCTTATAATGAGTTAAAAGAAAAAAAGACAAATTTGGAAAATTTGCAAGCCGTTCAAAACGCCAAAAGTAAAGAAATGGGCGTCATAGCAAGACAAGGTGGCGACATGAAAGCCCTAAAAGCCGAGCTTGACGCAAACAAAGCAAAAATCGCGGAACTCAGCGCAGTGGTCGGCGAGTGCGAAGAAAAGCTAAATACTATCGCAGCCATCGTGCCAAATATCATCGATGATGATGTCCCATTTGGCGCAGATGAAAACGAAAATGTCTGCGTAAAAACCGTGCTAGAACCGCGTAAATTTGACTTTACGCCAAAAGAGCATTTCGAGCTAGGCGAAAGCCTTGGTTGGCTAGATTTCGAACGAGGCGTGAAGCTTAGCGGTAGCCGTTTTACCGCACTTCGTGGGCTTGGTGCGAAACTAAATATGGCGCTGATTAACTACATGATTGATTTTAACAATAGCCGTGGTTTTGAGCTTGTAAATATGCCATTTTTGGTGCGTGATGAGATACTTTATGGCACGGGACAGCTACCCAAATTTAAAGACGATCTTTACAAAGTAGATAGCGACGAGCTAAATTTGTATCTCATACCTACTAGCGAAGTTACAGCGACGAATTTATTCAACGATGAGATTATCGAAAGCGCGAATTTGCCGATAAAGCTTACGAGTTACAGCCACTGCTTCCGCAAAGAGGCAGGGAGTGCTGGGCGCGATACTAGGGGCATGATTCGTCAGCACCAGTTCGAAAAGGTCGAGCTTGTGGCGATTACGAAGCCAGAAGATAGCGCAAAAATGCTAGATGAAATGGTCTCTTGCGCTAGTGATTTACTAGCTTCTTTGGGCTTACCGCACCGCCACATGGTGCTTTGTAGCGGGGATCTCGGATTTAGTGCGGCAAAGACAATTGATCTAGAAGTCTGGCTTCCGGGACAAAATAAATATAGAGAGATTAGCTCGATTTCAAATTGTCGTGATTTTCAAGCTAGACGCGCGAAAATTCGCTATAAAGATGAAAATAAGAAAAATGCGTTAGTGCATACGCTAAATGGCTCATCTTTGGCAGTGGGTCGAACGCTAATAGCTGTGATGGAAAACTACCAACGCGCTGATGGCACTATCGAAATTCCAAAAGTTTTAGAAAAATATATGTAATAAAAATTTACAAAATTTAGCTAAAATCACACTTTTAGCAAATTTAAAACAAAGGAATTTTTATGAAAAAAACTATTTTAACAGCGATTTTAGCACTATTTTTTGTCGGTTGTTCGCAAACTAGTAGTGTTTTGACACTCGATCCATACATGGCGCACGGCATAAAAACAAAAAATCCAAACAGCGTAAGTATCAACAGCGTCCAAGATAAAAGAGAAAACAAAAGCACAATCGCCACGGTCAAAGACGGCAACGGCAATGTGATGGAATATATAACGCTTCAAAACAGCCTTTCTGCGTGGTTTAGCGACGCTATAAAACAAGAACTTATCGCTCGTGGCGTAAGCATCGATGAGAGTGCCAAAAGCAAAGTAAATATCGAAATCGGCAAACTAAGGGCGCAAATCGAAGGATATTCAAAAGAAAATATGAGCGGTTATGGTGAAATTTTTATAACCATTTACAAAGGCAACGAAACGATTACTAGACAGGTAAGACAAACCCAAAGCGAATTTGCTCCGATCCGCACGGGCGGGGCATTGACACCGTTTGTAAAAGAGTTACTAAATGACTTGGTCGCAAAAAGTGCCGAGCAAATCATAAATTCGCTCTAAATTTGCAAATTTAAACTGGCAAATTCGCCGAATTTCGCAAAATGAAGTGCGTAAATTGCGAAGCTTTTTCATTTGGCATAATTTGCAAAAATTGTGCCAAAATTTTAAGCGAATTTCGCTTGTGTGAGCGAAAATTTGGCGAATTTAGCGTTTATTATTTTTACGGATATAGCGAGATCAAACACTTAATCCACTCCAAACACCACGAATACGGACAATTTGTCTTTAAAAAACTAGCAAATTTAAGTTTTAAAAAATTTGCTAATGAGTTTAAATATAGCGAAATTTGCCTTGCTTTGGGGCTAGATGATACGACCGATAACGGCGAATATTCGCACACGGCGATTTTATCAAATTCACTAAAAAGCGAATTTATAAAACCCAAATTCGGCGTTATAAAAGCAAAAAATTCGGTAAAATATAGTGGAAAATCACTAGAATTTCGCCTTAAAAACAGAAGGGATTTTGAGATTTTAAAGCCTGTTAAAAACCCGGTAATCTTGGTCGATGACATAGTTACGACAGGTTGCAGTATAAATGAAGCCAAAGAAATTTGCGAAAAAAACGGAATTGAAGTTTTATTTGGTTTAGTTTTGGCAAATGCCGAAATTTAAAGGAAAAAATATGCAAAAAGTAGTTTTAAAACCGCTTGAAAATAGCGATAAAGAGCAGTTTATAAAAGATAATCAAGAAGCTTTTCTTTACGGAGCTACGATCGAATTTGGTCTAAGGGACGAGCATTACGAAGAAAACGGAGAGATTATCTCACGCGAAACGATTGAAAATTCGCTTAAAAGCGGCACGGCATATCGCATATTTTTTGAAAACAAAAAAGTCGGCGGCGTGGTGCTAAAAATAGATAAACAAGCAAAATTTGGCGAGTTGGAGCTTTTGTTTATAAGCCCAAATTTTCACTCAAAAGGAATTGGCAAAAAAGCATGGCAAGAAATCGAAAAAATGCACCCTGAGATCAAAATTTGGCAAACTTGCACGCCATATTTTGAAAAGCGAAATATCCATTTTTACCTGCACTCTTGTGGTTTTAAAATCATTGAATTTTATAATAAATTTAACAAAGACCCAAATTCCAAAGCCGAATTTGATGAAAACGGAAATGAAATTTGCCACGAAATGTTTTTATTTGAAAAAATAATTCTGTAATTTTAGCTAATGCAAAAGTTTATTTTGGTATAATCAAAAGTTTAAATTTGCAATAAGGAATAATATGCAAGATAGTATTTTTGACAATCAAGAAATCGTTGAAATTGATGTAGAAGAATCAATAAAAACAAGCTATTTAGATTATTCAATGAGCGTTATTATAGGTCGTGCGCTTCCTGATGCAAGAGACGGCTTAAAGCCCGTTCATAGGCGAATTTTATACGCTATGAACGAGCTAGGTGTCGGCTCTCGCCAACCATATAAAAAATCGGCTCGTATAGTAGGCGATGTCATCGGTAAATACCACCCACACGGCGATATCGCCGTTTATGATGCGCTTGTTCGTATGGCACAAAGCTTTTCTATGCGAATTCCTGCTGTCGATGGTCAAGGAAACTTTGGCTCAATAGACGGCGACGGAGCTGCTGCTATGCGTTATACCGAAGCTAGAATGACAAAACTAGCAGAAGAGTTGCTTGAAGATTTAGATAAAGAAACGGTTGATTTCGTGCCAAATTATGACGAAAGTCTAAATGAGCCTGATGTTTTGCCGGCTCGTGTGCCAAATTTGCTACTAAATGGTTCAAGCGGAATCGCCGTTGGTATGGCGACAAACATACCACCACACAGCCTTGATGAGCTAGTTGATGGGCTTTTGCTTTTGCTTGATAATAAAAACGCAAGTTTAGAAGAGATTATGCATTATATCAAAGGTCCTGATTTCCCGACAGGCGGGCTTATTTTTGGTAAAAAAGGGATAATTGATGCTTACAAAACAGGTCGAGGCAGAGTAAAACTAAGAGCAAAAACTCACATTGAGAAAAAACCAAACAAAGATGTCATCGTCATCGACGAGCTTCCGTATCAAACCAACAAAGCTCGTCTTATAGAGCAAATCGCCGAGCTTGTAAAAGAGAAGCAAATCGAAGGCATTAGCGAAGTCAGAGATGAAAGCGATAGAGATGGAATTCGCGTTGTTATAGAGCTAAAACGAGACGCTATGAGCGACATAGTTTTAAATAATTTATTTAAACAAACCACTATGGAAGCGACTTTTGGCGTTATAATGTTAGCTATTGAAAATAAAGAACCAAAAGTTTTTAATCTAATTGAACTTTTAAATTTATTCTTAAATCACCGAAAAACGGTTATTATTCGCAGAACGATTTTTGAACTTCAAAAAGCAAGAGCTAGGGCGCACATTTTAGAAGGTCTAAAAATCGCACTTGATAACATAGACGAAGTTATCGAACTTATCAAAAACTCAGCCGATACCACAGCCGCAAGAGACGGCTTGATGAGCAAATTTGGTCTAAGTGAGCTTCAAGCAAATGCGATTTTGGATATGCGACTAAGCAAACTTACAGGCTTAGAACGCGAAAAAATCGAAGAAGAGTTAAGAGCGATTTTGGCTGAAATCGAACGCCTTGACGCGATTTTAAAAAGTGAAGAGTTGATAGAAAAAATCATTAAAGATGAACTTTTGGAAATCAAAGATAAATTTAAATGCCCACGCATTACCGAGATTGTCGATGATTACGATGATATTGACATTGAAGACTTGATTCCAAATGAAAATATGGTCGTAACTATCACGCACCGCGGATATATCAAGCGAGTTCCAAGCAAAACTTACGAAAAACAAAAACGCGGCGGCAAGGGCAAGGTCGCAGTAACTACCTACGATGATGATTTCATCGAAAATTTCTTTACTAGCAACACGCACGACACGCTTATGTTTATCACAGATAAAGGACAACTTTACTGGCTAAAAGTCTATAAAATTCCGGAAGGCTCACGCACGGCAAAAGGCAAAGCGGTTGTGAATCTCATCTCGCTTCAAGACGGCGAAAAAATAAAAGCGATAATCCCTACTAGCGATTTTTGCGAGAGCAAATCTTTGGCATTTTTCACTAAAAAAGGTATCGTAAAACGAACAAATTTGAGCGAATTTAAAAATATCCGCTCAATCGGCGTAAAAGCGATTAAGCTTGATGAAGATGATGAATTAGTAACCGCGCTAATCGTTGCAAACGGCGAAAATGAAGTCTTTATCCCAAGCGATGAAAACGGCGAAAACGCTGAAAATACCGAAAACAGCGTAGTTGAAAACGAAGTCGTTGAAGTAGTAGAAGAAAACGCGGGCGAAGAGCAAATCAACGAAAATATGCTTTTAATCGTTACCAAAAAAGGTATGTGTGTCAAATTTAAGCTTGAAAAAATTCGCCAAATGGGCAGAGTAACGCGCGGCGTAACGGGCATTAAATTTAAAGAAAAAGGCGATGAAGTAGTCGGTGCTGCCTTTATCAAAAACGATTATGAAGAGATTTTAAGCGTTAGCCAAAAGGGTATTGGCAAACGAACCGAAGCGAACGAATATCGCTTGACAAATCGTGGCGGAAAAGGCGTGATTTGTATGAAACTTACGCCAAAAACAGGCGATCTAATCGGCGTAGTTATGGTAGATGAAGAAAGCGATCTTATGGCGCTAACTACGACAGGAAAAATGATACGCACTGACATTCAAAGCATACGCAAAGCTGGTCGCAACACAAGCGGTGTAATCGTCGTCAAAGTCGAAAGCAAAGACGATGAAGTCGTTAGCATTGCCCTTTGTCCAAAAGTAGAAGAAAATAGCGAAGAAGCCCAAGAAAATGGCGAAAATTTAGGGCTTTTGGGCGAAGAAAATTCGCAAAATTCGCAAAATGAAAATAATGAAAATTCACAAGGAGAAAATAATGAATAGTTATAATATCGCTATTGTCGGTGCCACAGGTGCAGTTGGCGAAGAGATTTTAAATGTTTTAGATGAAGTAAATTTTCCGGTAAAAGACCTGCTTTTACTAGCTAGTTCAAGAAGCGCAGGTGGAAAAATCGAATTTAGGGGCAAAGAATTTGTCGTAAAAGAGCTAACCGATAGCACATTTGACGAAAATGAAATCGACATTGCGTTTTTTAGCGCAGGCGGGTCGATTTCAGCGCACTTTGCGCCGTTAGCCGCTGCCAGTGGCGCTGTTGTCATCGACAACACAAGCCATTTTAGAATGCAAGAAAATGTTCCGTTAGTCGTGCCTGAGTGCAACCCAAGCGACATAGAACACTGGAAAGAAACAGGAATCATCGCAAATCCAAACTGCTCGACAATCCAAATGGTGCAAATTTTAAAACCGCTTGATGACGCTTTTGACATAGCGCGTGTCGATGTTAGCACATATCAAGCCACAAGCGGTGCAGGAAAAGAAGGTATGACTGAGCTAGTCGAGCAACTTCAAGCGTTTTTTGCTTTCAAACTTGACGAGTGCGAACCAAAGGTTTTTGCGCACCAAATCGCTATGAATGTTATCCCGCATATCGATGTTTTTCAACCAAACGGCTACACAAAAGAAGAGATGAAAATGGTAAATGAAACAAGCAAAATTTTGCATAAAAATATCCCGCTTTCAGCAACTTGCGTTAGGGTGCCAGTTCTTAGAAGCCACAGCGAAGCAATCACAATCAAATTTAACAAAGATTTTGATTTAGATAAAGTTCGCTCTATACTTTCGACTGCGCCAAGCGTTGTTTTGGTTGATGACCCTGAAAACAAAAAATACCCAATGCCAACCATTTCAAGCGATACAAACGAAACTTTTGTAGGGCGAATTCGCAGGGATAACTTTGATGATAAAATCTTGCATTTGTGGTGCAGTGCCGATCAAATTCGCGTGGGAGCTGCTACAAACGCCGTGCGAATAGCACTAAAATGGATAGAAAATAACTAAAACCCGCTCTTGGCAAATTTTATAAATTTGCCAAGAAATTTTTTAAATTTAATATTTTGTTTGTTTTAAAACTTATAAGCATAGCTTTAAACTTTATGTGTATTTTTAATAAATTTATCCTTTTGCGACATATAAATTTACTAAATTTCGTTTAAAATTTTCTCAACCACTTCGCTTGGATTAACTGCATTATAAATCGGTCGCCCAACCACAATAAAATCAGCATTTGCTTCTTTTGCAGTTTGCAGATTTGCTACTCTTTTTTGATCGCCCACACTCTCGCCAAAAGGACGAATTCCAGGACACAAAGTGATAAATTTTTCACTCGTGCAAGATTTGATTAGCTTACTTTCAAAAACCGAACACACCATGCCGTCGAGCCCACTTTCAAAAGCTCCCACGCTCATTTTTTGCACGGCTTCGTTGATATTAGCGTTATAAACGCCCTTAAATTCGGCTTCATCAAAGCTAGTCAGCGCAGAAACTGCCAAAACCAAAGGTCGCTCACGCAAATTTGTAAGTCTCTCCATAACTTCGCTCATCGCGCGTTTTCCGCTACTTGCGTGCAGGTTTATCATGTCTGCCCCCACGCTGGAAATCACTTCACACGCATCAGCCATTGTGTTTGGTATGTCGTAAATTTTCAAATCCAAAAATATCTTAAAATCGCCTATTTTGCGAAGCTCATCGATAAAATTTGCTCCGTCTCGCAAATACGCCCTTAGCCCCACTTTTAGCCATAAATCTTTAAAATGAGCTAACTCACGAGCTAAATTCACGCACTCATCGCGGCTTGGCAGGTCAAGTGCCACGCAAAGTTTCATTTTAAATTCTCCAAAACGCCGTTTATGAATTTCGGCGCAGTATCGCTGGCTAGCTCTTTTGCCAAATTTACGCACTCGTTGATGATGACGGCTTTATCCGTATCGCTAAAAAGTAATTCATAAGCCCCAAGCCTTAAAATCGCCCTTTCGATTGCGCCGATTTCGGCAAGTTTATGCTCGTTTAATCGCTCGTTAAGTCTTTCATCTATCGCTTCTAAATTCGCATTTACGCCCTCAAACAGCCCCAAAGAAAAGTTTTTTTGCTCGTTGCGAATTTTTTTCTCTTCTAAAAATTCGTGCTTAAATTCGTTCATCTCGCTACCCATTTCCCCGGCATACAGTAGCGATACTACGGCACTTCTGGCTTGATGTCTTGTTGCCATTTTTATGCCTTTAAGTTTTTGTATAAACTTATCATCTCAATAACCGAATTCATCGCTTCAAAGCCCTTATTTCCTGCCTTTGAACCTGCTCGTTCGATTGCTTGTTCGATAGTGTCGGTTGTAAGAACGCCAAAAGCCACAGGTTTGCCGTATTTTAGGGTGATAGAAGCGATTCCTTTTGTGGTTTCTGCGCTCACATAGTCAAAATGTGGTGTGCTACCCCTGATGACCGCTCCTACACAACAAACTGCGTCAAATTTACCACTTTCTAAGGCACTTTGCAACGCCATTGGGATTTCAAAAGCTCCCGGGACTAGGATTAGGCTTAGGTTTTTTTCGTCTCCGCCGTGTCGTAAAAATGCGTCTTTGGCGCCCTCGACAAGGCGATCTGTGATGATATGGTTGAAGCGACTTGCGATGATGGCGATTTTTTCGCTACCTTTTAAATTTAAATTTCCTTCGATAACTTTCATATTAAATTTCCTTTTCCTTGCTCCATTTTTAGCATTTTCGTAACCAAATTTAAAATCAAACCAGCCTAGCTTTTTCGTGAGTTTGTAAATTTCTCGCTTCGATAGGCGTTTTAAGCCTTATCTCGCTCGAAATTTACGGCACAACACGAAAAATCGTCGGCATACGCCGTGCATAAATTTAAAATTACGCAAAAATGCTAAAAATTTGCAATTTTTTTATTTACATAACTTGTAAATTTAGCAAATTTTTGCTTTATTTTTGTTTTGGCAATAATTTTGCTTCAATTGTCATTGCGAGAAACGGCATTAGCCGTTTCGTGGCAATCGCCAAAAGTTAAATTTAGAATTTGTAAATTTTAAATAATAAATTTTAAAAATTTAACCAAAATTTCACTCGAATTTTTTATAATTCGGCGTTTATTTTAATCAAGGAATAAATATGAAAAATCTTAGAACTTTTGGCACGGGTGCGACGGTGGCGACATTTGCCGTTATGGCTGTTAGCGGTGCGGCACTATTTTTTGGACTTCGTGGTGGCAACCTAAAACTTATCCACGAATATGTCGGAGCGGCGATGATAATCGCTTGTGTGCTTCATATAATCGTAAATTTCAAGGCTTTTACAAACTATTTCAAAGGCTTAAAAGGCATTTTGATAACTGCATTTAGCGTGATTTTGATCGCCCTTTGTTTTGTGAGTTTTGGTGGTGGCAACGGCAAAGCCCCTGTGGCAAAAATGCTATATCCTGCGGTTTTAAATTTAAGCGTGAGCGAAGCCAAGATGGCATTTAAAACAGACGAAGCCAAATTTAGCGAATTTTTGCAAAACGCAAATTTGGCTAATGCGAATTTAAATCTCAGCATAAACGAATTTGCCAAAGCTAACAATATAAAGCCAGACGACATCGTCCGAGCGATACTACCGCAGATGAAACCTGCAAAAAAATAATTTAAATTTATTAAAATTTGGCGAATTTATGAGTATTTAAATTCGCCAAAAATTTAAAATAAAATTTTTAACTACTTAATTTTTTTCTCTTTTTTATAATTTTCAAGTTCTTCATCTTTTAAAATTTTATCAAATTCGTTTTTAAATCTAGCCCCATTTTTTGGGTCGTAATCATGGATTGTTTCTAAAAATTTTTTAAAATTTGGATTTTTGTTTGCAAGTTCATTGATAACCGTATAATCTAACTTTTCTTTGAATTCGGCTTGTGCTAAAATTACACTTTGTGCTGGTTCATTCAAATTTAAATTTATAACGCCTATACCAAAAGATTGATTTGAACGCTTTATTAAACCAAGCAATTCCTCATCATTTTCATCAATATTACAAGCAACCAAATAACCCTCATTAGCCCAACTACTATTGCTGACTGCTTGAAAATAATATTCTCTAAAATTACCGACACTTAGCTCTTTTTTCATTTCAAAAGAGAAAATTTTAATAGGCAAAATATCAAATTTGGATATAAATTTACCGACTTCTCCACTAAATTCTCCATACTCAAAATTTACTCCTACAATATCGGGATATAGCCATTTATCCATACCTTTTTGTGATTTTCTACTTTCTTCGTGAAAAATTGTTTTTGCATTAGCTCTGAAATTTTCATTTGAAAATATAAAATTCACTAAGAATGGGTGTAAATCTCGCTCATTAAATGCCGTTTTTGGCTCGTTTGTTTGGTTTGGTTTGATGTCAAATTGTATATCTTCTTTAAAATTTTGTGTTTTTAATTTTATGAGTAATTTTGGTTTCGTTTGAACGATTTCAAACATAGTATTTTCATTTTCTTTTACATCCATATAAATATCTCTGGCAAAACTAGCTAATGGAGTCTTACCTTTGTAAGTAAGTTTATCGTCAAGTCCAAAATCAATAGCATAACCATACATTCGATTTGGATTTAACGGTTCTTTTGCCTTTTCTAAAATCTCTTTTGCAATCATTAAATTTGAATTATTTGATTTTACCTTGATAGCCATATTTTATCCTTTTTAAAAATTTATTAATCTAAAAACTCAAAACCTTACTGCTTAAATTTATTAAATTTCAAAATTCAAAGCCTTTTTAATCGCCAAAATTTCATTTATATTTTTTTCTAATTCGTTCAAATTTAGCATATTTGGACCATCGCATAGTGCTTCGCATGGATTTAAGTGAGTTTCGTAAAAAAATCCATCAACCCCCACAGCTGCCGCCGCTCTTGCCAAATACGGCACAAATTTAGAATCGCCACCACTTGTCGCACCATTTGCACTTGGCATTTGCACGCTATGAGTAGCGTCGAAAATCACAGGCGCAAACTCACGCATTATCGGAAAGCTTCGCATATCTACGACCAAATTTCCATATCCAAAGGTGCTTCCCCTTTCGCACAGCCACACGCCGTTTTCTTTGGCAGCTGTAAAGCCTGAGCTTTTCACACCACGCGTTTCAAGGACTTTTTTCACGCTATGATTCATCGCATTTGGCGAGAGAAACTGCCCTTTTTTGATATTTACTATCGCCTTTGTTTTGGCAGCAGCTACTAGCAAATCAGTCTGACGGCACAAAAAAGCTGGAATTTGCAACGCATCAGCCACTTCGGCAACAGGTGCAGCCTGGGTGCTTTCATGAATATCGGTTAAAATTTTAAAACCAAATTTGCTTTTCACTTCTGCTAAAATTTCGCAACCTTTTTCTAAACCCGGACCGCGAAAGCTCGAAATACTCGTGCGATTAGCTTTATCAAAACTACTCTTAAAATAAAAATCGATTTCGCTCATTTCATTAAATTTGCGAAGTTTTTCTGCCACTGCAAAGACTAGCTCACGGCTTTCTATCACACACGGACCTGCTATTAAAACCATTTTTTATCCTTTAAATTTACAAAATTTTTTAGGGATTATAGCCA
Source organism: Campylobacter sp. CN_NE2 (assembly GCF_027797465.1). Classification (NCBI taxonomy): domain Bacteria; kingdom Pseudomonadati; phylum Campylobacterota; class Epsilonproteobacteria; order Campylobacterales; family Campylobacteraceae; genus Campylobacter; species Campylobacter sp. CN_NE2. The sequence continues at coordinate 816,382 of NZ_CP115608.1, forward strand.
AATTTAGTTTAATAAAACGCCAAACAAAACTTTAAACAAAAAAGTGATAGAATATCCGCTTAAATTTATCAAATTCTAGGAAAAATTTATGCCCTATAACCCCTTTATAATGCGACATTTATCGATTTATTTTATGTTGCTTGCTTGTTTTCATTTTGCGACTTTGGGGGCGCTTTCAAAAATTTTAAGCGAACAAATGAGCAGCGTTGAAATCGTATTTTTTCGCAATCTAATCGGTCTAATCATCATCTTAATCGCATTAAATAAAGATAGAAATTTCGGTCACGGCGGAAAGCCTGTTTTGCTTATTTTTCGTGGCGTAATTGGCTCGATTGGGCTTTTGCTATTTTTCTACAATGTCGCTCATATCGATCTTGGCACGGCTTTTACATTTCAAAAAACTTCGCCGATTTATATCGCGCTATTTTCATATTTTTTGCTTAAAGAACGGCTAAGCGCACTTGGTTGGAGTGCGATTATACTTGGATTTATCGGCATTGCGTTAGTGGTTCAGCCAAATATCGGTATCACAGCAAACGATCTTATCGGCATTGGCGGGGGAATTTGCATGGGTATGGCACTAACTAGTGTGCGGGAGCTTCGCAAATACTATTCTGCAAATATGATAATTTTATCGTTTATGTTTTTTGGCGTTTTGACGATGAGTGTTTTACTTGTTTTGGGCGAATTTGGCATTGGCGAGTTTAAATTTGTATTTCCAAACCTTTTTGGCTGGGTTTTGATTGCTCTTGTGGGGCTTGGCGGGTATTATTATCAAGTTTATCTCACAAAAGCCTACGCTGCGACCAAAAAAGCAGGAATTCCAGCTGCTATTAGCTATATGGATATTATTTTTAGTATGATTTTAGGGCTACTTCTTGGCGATGCGTTGCCAAATAATGTCGCGCTTTTGGGAATTGCGACGATTATTTTTAGCGGACTTTTGATCGCAAAAGAGAAATAATGAAATTTTTTCCACAAAAACGCACCAAATTTAACCCTTTTTTCTTAACGCATTTGTGCGTTTATTTCTCGCTAATGGCGGCGTTTTATAACTCGCTAATTGGCGTTATTAGCAAACTTTTAAGCTCTGAAATGAGTAGTTTTGAAATCGTATTTTTTCGTAACTTTTTTGGGCTAATCATCGTTATTTGGGTGCTTTTTAAACAAAAAGATTGCAACTTTTTTAGCGGCGGGCATTTGGGTTTTCTCATTTTTCGTGGCGTTATCGGGCTTTGTGGTATGAGTGCATTTTTTTACAATATCGCAAATACCGATCTTGGAACTGCTTTTTCACTTTATAAAACTGCACCTGTTTGGACGGCGTTAATAGCGGCATATTTTTTCGGCGAAAAATTAAGCAATCTTGCATGGTTTGCGATAATCTTAGGCTTTGTCGGCTTTGCGATGATAGTCCAACCGCAATTTGGCATAAAAACCACCGACATCGTCGGTATCGTGGGCGGTTTATGCAGTGGTTTAGCGCTAGTTAGTGTGCATGAACTGCGAAAATATTACTCGGCAAACACAATCGTGCTTTCATATATGCTAAGCGGTAGCGTTATAATGGGACTTGTGCTTTTGCTTGGCGAATTTGATATAACGCCCGTTAAATTCGTCTTTCCAAGCGCCAAAGGTTGGCTTTATATGGGCTTAATCGCCGTTGGCGGATATTTGTTTCAACTTTATCTTACAAAATCCTACGCCGCCACAAGAAAAGCTGGAATCCCAGCTGCCATAGGCTATACGGAAATTTTATTTAGCTTAGCTCTTGGACTTCTTTTGGGCGATAAACTGCCAAATTTGCTAGGACTTTGTGGAATTTGCGTTATTATTATAAGCGGAATTTTAATCGCAAAAGAGAAATAAATTTTAAAAAATTTTCATTTTATATAAAATTTGTTATAATCAACATTTTTAAAGGAAATTCGTGAAAAAAATCATCTTAATCGGTCGCCCAAATGTCGGCAAAAGTTCGCTTTTTAATCGCTTGGCAAATTCACGCATTGCCATTACTAGCGAAGTTGCAGGCACTACGCGCGATACAAACAAAACGCAAGTTGAAATTTTTGATAGAAACGCCGTTTTAATCGACAGCGGTGGGCTAGATAACACAACCGAGCTTTTTGCCAAAGTGCAAGAAAAAACGCTTGGAGAAGCTAAAAACGCCGATATTATCGTCTTTATGGTCGATGGCAAATTTATGCCTGATACCAAAGATAGGCAAATTTTTTACTCACTTTTGAAGCTAGATAAGCCAACAGCTCTTGTCATAAATAAAATCGACGGCAAAAAAGATGAAGAGCGAAGCTGGGAATTTAACGAATTTGGGGCTGAGAGTTTTAACATTTCAGTTAGCCATAACAGCGGCATTGACGAGCTAAAAAGCTGGATTTATAAATTTTTAGATGATGAGCTAAAAAGCGACGACGACGAAAGTTTTGATGATTTTTTAGAAAATTTAGACGATAACGGCGAATTTATAAAAGAAAAAAATCTCAGCGAAGAAGATTTTGAAAATAAACCTATAAAAGTCGGTATTATAGGGCGTGTAAATGTCGGTAAATCAAGCCTTTTAAACGCTCTTGTAAAAGAAAATCGATCAGTGGTTAGTAGCGTGGCAGGAACGACGATAGACCCTGTAAATGAGAGTTTTATTTACGAAGATAGAGTGTTTGAATTTGTCGATACAGCAGGAATTCGCAAACGCGGTAAAATCGAAGGAATCGAAAAATTCGCGCTTAATCGCACCGAGAAAATTTTAGAAAATTCAGACATTGCGCTTTTGGTTTTAGATAGCTCTGATCCGTTTAGCGAACTTGATGAACGCATAGCGGGTCTTGCTTCTAAATTCGAGCTTGGCGTGATTATCGTGCTAAATAAATGGGACAAAAGCGAAGAGGATTTTGATAAACTAGCTTTTCAAATCAGAGATAGATTTAAATTTCTTGCTTATGCGCCGATTATCAGCGTTTCGGCTACCGGCGGAAAGCGAATTCACAAAATTTATCCGCTTATACTCGAAGTTTATCGCAATTTCACGCAAAAAATTCAAACTTCAAAGCTAAACGAAGCTATCGCCGAAGCGACAAAAGCCCACCCGTTGCCACACGAAAAGGGCAAGGTCGTAAAAATTTACTACGCCGTGCAGTTTGGCTTTGCGCCGCCAAAAATCGCGTTAATTATGAACCGCCCAAAAGCGCTTCATTTTAGCTATAAAAGATATTTGGCAAATCAGCTAAGAGAGCGATTTGACCTGCTTGGCACACCGCTTGTGCTACTACCTAGACCTAGGGGAGAAAATTCGGAAAATGAAGAAAAATAATTTTATACTAATCGGCTTTATGGGCGTTGGCAAAGGCACGGTTGCAAGGGCGTTAGCCAAAAAAACAGGACTTTTTTGCATAGATTGTGATGATTTAATCGAAAGTTATGCGAACAAAAAAATAAAGCAAATTTTTGAAGATGACGGCGAAAGCGAATTTCGCAAAATAGAGAAAAAACTAGCCAAATTTTTAGAAAAAAATGTCCAAAACGCCATAATCTCAACAGGTGGTGGTTTTTTTGCCGTTAAAAATTTAAATAAAATCGGCACAGTAATCTACCTAAAATCAAGCTTTGAAGCGATTTATGAAAGAATTTCAAAAAGCGAAAATAGTGAGAAAAAAATCGCAAAAAGACCGCTTTTAAAAGATTTAGACAAAGCAAAATCTCTTCACGCCGAGCGCGACGAAAAATACGCTAAAAAGGCTGATTTTATCGTGGAAGTAGAAAATTTAAGCGCCGAACAAATCGTTAAAAAAATTCAAAAAATCATAAAAAAAGAGAGTAAAAAATGAGAACACTAACAGGACTTCAACCATCTGGCAAACTGCATTTAGGCAACTATTTTGCAAGTATCAAACAAATGGTAGATGCACAAAATGCAGGAGAAGAGCTTTTTATGTTTATCGCAAACTACCACGCGATGACTTCTGTCGGGGACGGCGAAAAACTGCGAAATTCGACCTACGAAGCAGCTGCTGCGTTTTTATCGCTTGGGATTGACCCGCAAAAAAGCACATTTTGGGTGCAAAGCGATGTGAAAGAAGTTTTAGAGCTTTACTGGATTTTAAGCGGATACACGCCTATGGGGCTGTTAGAGCGCGCTCATGCTTATAAAGACAAGGTCGCAAAGGGCTTTGAGACAAAGCACGATTTGTTTTCTTATCCGGTGCTGATGGCGGCTGACATTTTGCTATACTCTGCAAATGTCGTTCCTGTGGGAAAAGACCAAATTCAGCATGTCGAAATCGCAAGAGATATTGCGATTAAATTCAATAACGCTTTTGGCGAAATTTTAACGCTTCCAGAAGCAAGAGTTAATGAAAATGTCGCCGTGGTTCCTGGCACTGACGGCGCAAAAATGAGTAAAAGCTACGGAAATACCGTTGATATTTTTAGCTCTCCAAAAGAGCTTAAAAAGCAAATCGGCTCGATAGTAACGACTTCTGAGCCACTCGAAGCCCCAAAAGAGTGGAAGTCTTGCAATGTTTATAATATCGCAAAACTTTTCTTAGACGAAAACGGGCAAAAAGCCTTGCAAACTCGCTACGAAAAGGGTGGCGAAGGTCATGGACACTTTAAAATGTATCTAAATGAGCTTGTTAGCGAATATTTCAAAGAAGCAAGAGAAAAATTTGAATACTACATGGCACACAAGGGCGAGTTGGACGAAATTTTGGCTCTTGGCGCAAATAAAGCTAAGGCTCACGCCGTAAATTTAATGGATAAAATTCGCAACGCAACGGGGATTTATAGGTAAAATCCAATTTTGCACTTTCTTATTTTTTGAATTTGCAAATTTAGCGCCACTTTGTCATCGCCAAAGGTTAAATTTGCAATGACAAAGTAAAACGAAAGATACTTTAGGGTTTACGCAAAGAAGCGGTTATAGAAAAAGAATATTTAATAAAGCAAGTCGAGCTTGCTTTATTAAATAAAATAGAACTTTAGGGCAAAACAATGTAGCAGTAAAAACGCGGCTTTACGCCGCTCAAAAAATAAAGAAGCATACGCTTCAAATGGTTATACAGAATCTTCTTAAAGAATAAATGATTTAAGGTATATAATTCTGTATAAGAAATATTTTTGTCATAACAAAGGTTCGTAGCCGACAGCGGGTCAAGCCCGCTGCGGTACAACCAGTTGTTATGTGGACGCCCGCACTGGGGCGCTTTAGGAAGGTAAAAAATGACTGAAATGGAAAAAGTTCAACGTGTAATTGCTCTAAAAGAAGCATTTACAGTATCAGAAGAATTATTAAATGAATTATTATCTCAAATAACAGATGCTAATCTTAAACAAAATTTTCAAAGAATTGCCAGGGGATTAAAAGTAGAAGATAATTATCGATTAGTTTATACAGTAATGCCATGGGTTAAAAATATAAATGGATTAAAACAAGAACAAGAAAAGGATGAAAAAGAGAATTATCAGGTACCTGATTATTTAGTAACAATAGAAAATTCTCAAAAAAATACATTTCCTGTTTTAGTAGATGTAAAGTCAGTTCAAGAAAAACAATCCTGTGAGATTATGGCAAAGCAGATAAGAACACTTCAGAATTATGCAATTGCCAATAATTTACCATTATTAATAGCCATTTATTGGGAAAAATTTGGATATTGGACTCATGTATCAATAAAAAATTTTAAGCATGAAACAAAGAAATATAAAATAAGTATTGGAGATGCAATTTCAAATGATTTGTCTCATATTTTTGGAGATTTAACATATTTTATTAATAAAAAGTTTTATCGAAGAACTCTATTTGAGAAAACAGGAAGAAAAGATGTAGCCTATCATAAAGAGTTTGGAGAAATCAAAAAAGTTGAAATAAGCATAGATAAAAAAGATTTCAAAGAATTTTCAATAATTGAATCGTCAATTATTGATGCAATGCTAGATATGAATCCAATTGAACAAAACCAAAATGGAAATAATACTGTTCAATTAGAGGAATTAAAGCAAATACCTCATTTCATTAAACTAAGTAATTGGATTTTAAGAGTACTGAAAATCACAGGAGTAGATTGTAATTATAGAGTCAACGGAATTCTTGTTACAGATATAACAAGAATGTTTATAATGGAATTTATGAAATACTTAAATATAAAAACTTCATATTTAATACCAAAAGATAAAAACGAAGAAACAGAACTGTTTTTTACGAAAGCTTATAATAATACAAAAGTTTTGAGAGATTATTATTTATAATATCACATAACAAAGGTTCGTAGCCGACAGCGGGTCAAGCCCGCTGCGGTACAACCAGTATCGTATGGTGGGCATTTTGCCCACCAAAATCATAAAAAACTTAAATTTATAAAAACCCTACGCCGATAAAATCTCGCTAACTTTGGCGTTAAAATCGTCCCCGACAAAAAAATCTGTCTCATAAACAAACACTTGCGAATCGTCCCTGACACGCAAGATTAGGCGATTAAAATTCTTTGGATTTTTAAATTCGTTATGAACTAGATTGTAGATTAAATTTATCTTTTCTTTATTTAGCTCGTTTAAATTTAGCTCAAATTCATAATCCCTTGCGTTTTTGCTTCGTTCGCTCTCTTTTTCTGCGAATTTGCGAGAGCCGTTATACCCGCCGTTGTAGCCACCACCATTAAAATTTCCGTTTTCGCCACCGTTAAAACCACTGCCGTTTTTAAAATTTCCATTATCGTTTCTGCGGTATTTGCTTTCGCTTTTGGCTTTAAAATTCCCATTTTTGGCATCTTCAAGGCTAAAAACATCATAAATGGTTAGCTGATACGCCCCGCCTTCTGCGCGTCTGGTAAATTTCGCCTTAAAAGCGTGTGGCGCTTCAAGCTCATCTTGGCTAAATTTATCGATACTAGCAAAGGCGTCAAACGCGACGGCTTCGAAACTTCCGCCAAAATCCAAAATCTTTAAACGCCCCATTTTGGTGCCTTTTTTGGTTATCATCGTTTTTATCTCTTCGATTTTACCGATACAAATTATCTCGCTGTTGTCTTCAATCTCGTCAAAATCGCTAGAACTAATGTGCGAAATAGCGTCAATCTCATCTTTATAATCTTGCAACGGGTGCCCTGAAATGTAAATTCCCAAGCTATCAAGTTCAAGTTTTAAAAGCTCTTTTGTAGGGTATTCGGCTTCATTTTCCACAAATTCCACCACTATGCCCTCGGTCGTTTCATCTTCGCCAAATAGCGAATTTGCCGCTTCTTTTTTGACCGTGGCGATTTTTTTCATAGTTTCAAGGATATTTTCGATATTTTGGATAATAGCTAAGCGAGTTTTACCTAAACAATCAAGCGCACCCGCGAAATTTAGGGCTTCGATGACCTTTTTATTGACTTGAAAATTATCCACCCTACTTGCAAAATCGTCTAAATTCTCAAACTCTTTTTCGCTTCTAAGGGCGATGATATTATCAATCGCGCCCGTGCCTACGCCTTTTATCGCCCCAAGCCCGTAAATAATAGCTTTGCCTGAGGGCGAATTTTTATCTTCGACGACGCTAAATTGTCTTAAACTAGCGTTGATAGAAGGTGGCAAAAGCCCCACGCCAAGCCGTTTTGCTTCATCGATATAAATCGCAACTTTTTTTGCATTTCCTTCTTCAAAAGAAAGCGAAGCCGCCATAAACTCAGCCGGATAGTATGTTTTTAAATACGCCGTTTGAAATGTAATCATCGAATACGCCGCAGCGTGGGATTTGTTAAATCCATACGAAGCAAATTTCATAATCATATCAAAAAGCTCTTCTGCTTTTTTGACATCAAAGCCTAAATTTTTAGCACCGTCAAGATACTGCGTTCGCATGTGGGCGAGTTTTTTCTCGTCCTTTTTACCCATAGCCCTACGCACCAAATCAGCGTCCCCCAAAGAAAATCCGCCAACTCTTTGCACGATTTGCATAACTTGTTCTTGATAAACGATAACGCCGTAAGTGGCTTCTAAATACTCTTTTATCTCATCAAACATATACTCGACTTTTGCTCTGCCTTGCTTTCTAGCGATGAAATCAGGGATTAGATCCATTGGACCTGGGCGATACAGCGCAATCATCGCAATAATATCTTCAAAACAATCCGGCTTTAAACTAGCTGCTAGCTCTTGCATACCGCCGCCTTCGATTTGAAATATGCCAAGAGTGTTTCCGCTTTGAATAGTCTTGTAGGTTTTTGGGTCGTTAAAATCGATATTTTCCCACATTATATCCACGCCGTATCTCATCTTAACAAGCTTAATCGTGCTATCGATGATGTCAAGGTTTTTTAAGCCCAAAAAGTCAAATTTAATCAAATCAACATCTTCGAGATAATCTTTTGTGTATTGCGTTATATACTGTCCGCTGTCGTCTTCTTTGTCCTTTTTGGCGGTTTGGCGAAATAAAGGAACTTTATTCCAAAGCGGTTCATTTGATATTACCACACCTGCTGCGTGCATACCTGTGTTGCGATTTAGCCCTTCTAAATTTAGCGCATATTTCCACACTTTTGCTGCTAAGGGGTCTGAATTTACAAGCTCTACGATTTTTGGCTCTAACTCGTAAGCTTCTTTTAGCGAAATTCCTAGCACATCTGGTATTAGCTTTGCCATAGCGTCAGCTTGATTTAACGGCATATCACAAACCCTTGCGACATCGCGTATGACGCCTTTTGCAAGAAGCTTACCAAAGGTGGCGACTTGCGCGACATTGTCTTTGCCGTATTGATTTGTTACATACTCGATGACCCTGCCCCGTTTTTCTTGGCAAAAATCCACATCAATATCAGGCATTGATATTCTTGACGGATTTAAAAATCGCTCAAAAAGCAAGTTATAAGGTATCGGATCAATGTCGGTTATGCGAAGCGAATACGCACACAAGCTTCCTGCTGCCGAACCTCGACCGGGACCTACTGGAATATCATTTCGTTTCGCCCAGTTTATGAAGTCTTGCACGATAAGCATATAGCCTGAAAAGCCCATTTTTTTGATGATTTGAATTTCTGTTTCAAGGCGATTTTTGTAAATTTCGTGTTTGTCTTTATCAACGAATTCAAGCCGTTTTTCAAGTCCTGCTCTACACGCATACTCAAAAACAAAATCGTCATTTTCGAAATTATATCTATCGTCAGGTTTTGGTAAATTTATGCCTAATTCTTTGGCAAATTCGATAGAAAATTTAAAATTCGGCGGTGTCGGCGCATAATCTTTTTCATCAAATTTAAATGTCAGATTGCATTTATCTGCGATTTCTTGCGTATTTGCGATGACTTCGGGAATATCGGCGAAAATCGCTTTCATCTCATCATCAGTTTTTACATAAAGCTCATGAACGCTGTGTTTTAAGCGATCTTTATCATCAAGCAACTTGCCCGTGGCGATACACATATACGCGTCCTGCGCTTCGGCGCGATCTTTGTAGGTGTAGTGGGCGTCGTTTGTGGCAACTAGCTTTATGCCTGTTTCTTTGGAGAGCCTGATTAAATCCTTGTCGATATTATGCTGATCGCCAAATCCGTGTCGCATAATCTCCAAATAAAAATCATCGCCAAAAATTTCTTTATATTCAAGGGCTGCTGCTTTTGCGGCTTCATAGCCTTTTGCACCCCGTTTTAGGTTTCTCTCGCTTTGATTTAGATGAAAGCTAACTTCCCCTGCCAAACACGCCGCCGAGCATACAATACCCTTACTATGCTCTTTTAAGAGCTTTTTGTTTATGCGTGGGTTGTAGTAAAATCCGTGCAGATACGCCTGTGAGCTGAGATATATCAAATTTTTATAGCCCTCTTCGTTTTTGGCTAGCAAAATCAAGTGAAATCGCTGTTTGTCGCTTTTATCACTTATCTCGTCGTGGTTATGAATGTAGGTTTCGATACCGATGATTGGCTTAATGCCGTGCTTTCGCATAGTTTTATAAAAATCAATCGCACCAAACATATTTCCGTGATCGGTAATCGCCACGCTTTTTGTACCACGCTCGGAAAGCACTTTGGCTAGTTCGCCGACTTTATTTGTGCCATCTAGCAAAGAATACTCAGTATGCAGGTGTAAATGTGTAAATTCGCTCATAATTTTCTCGTAAATTTGGATTAAAATTTAATGAAAAATTGTATCAAATTCGGGCTTTAAATTCGCCAAATTTGAGCTTTAATGTGGCTTAAATTTTATAAATTTTGATTTACAAATAATAAATTTGATTAAATTTATAACTTTTATATATTTTTCAGTAAGAAAAAAAACGATACAATTTAATTTAAGATTTTAAAAGCGTGAAAGGATTTGAAAATGCTAAAATCAAATAAAATCGGAAGTGATAATCCCAAACCAAGAGCTGAGCGAATTTTCACAGACAGGGTAGAGCCAAAAGAGGCATTTTTAAAAGCTTTGGAAAATTTAAACCAAAAAGATTATTCTGTTTTAGCCTTTTATGGTGTCGGTGGTATCGGCAAAACTGGCTTAAAAGAGCATTTTTGGGATATGATACAAAAAGATGAAAAGCTAAAAAACGAAATAATTTATTCATATTATGATTTTGAAAAAGACCAAAATTTCACACCAAGCGAAGTGTATAAAAAACTAGCAGATAGATTTAGCATAAATTTTAAAGTCAAATTTAGCGCCTTTTCTTTGGCGTATTTGATTTATCTCAAAAAACAAAATCCAAATTTTGAGTTCAAAAAAGAAACTTTGCCGTTTTTAGAAGAGAGCGATATTATTTCAAGCGCAGTTATGTTTCTAAGCGAAAATGCAGGTAGCGTGGCTGAACTAGCGACCAAGCTTGTGGGATATTTGTATAAAAAATTCGCAGATATTATAAACCCCACACTAAAATCGGAATTAGAAAAACTAGAAATCAAAGAACACTACGAAATCGCGCAAGAGCTTCCTAGATTTTTCGCCTATGATTTAGAGCAATTTAAAGAGAAAAATCCCGACAAAAAGGTCGTTATATTTCTCGATACTTACGAGCTTTTATGCAAAAAACAGAAAAATGACGGCTACACACTAAAACAAGATGAGTGGGTTAGAAATTTCATAGCGCAAAATGAAAAAATTTTATTTGTAATAGGCGGCAGAGAAAGGCTAATCTGGGATTTAGACGATGAAGATGGCAATGAGTGGAATAAATATTTAGACCAGCATATATTAGAAGAGCTAAGCAGTGATGATTGTAGATATTTTCTAAATAATTGCGGTATCACAGATACTAAAATCCAAGATAATATCATAAAATGTAGCTGTGGAGTGCCATTTTATCTAGATATTTGCGTTGAAATTTACGAGAGCAATAACGGGGCTGAAAATTTTGAAAATTTAAAGCAAAATAAGGTCGCAGAAAGACTTTTGCGTTACCTTGATAGAAGCGAAAGAGCGACTTTGGAGTTACTATCGGTAGCAAACTACTTTGACAAGGAAATTTTTAAATTAATCATAGATAAATTTTCCACTGGCTACCCCGCTACGATGATAAACGAACTAGCCAAATTTTCGTTTATTTCACAAAACGATGGACGATACTATATACAAAGGCTTATGAAGGAGTGCCTAAAAAACCAGTGCGACACTGAGTTAAAAAGCGAAGTTCATAAATTGCTTTTCGACTATTTTAACGCCAAACTTAGCGACCTTAGCGTCCAAACAGCTTGTGGCTACTATATAGAATTTATAAACGAAGCATTTTATCACAAAGAAAACATTGAGGGCATAGAAAAAGCAATAGACTGGCTTTTGGAGAAATTTGAAATTTATTTAGAAGCTGGTGTTTCATTTCATTTCATAGATATTTTATTAAATTTAGCGAATAGAAATATTGATTATAAATTGGTGGATATTTTTCACAATATTGGTCTTGCATACGCCAATATAGCCAACTACACTAAGGCAATAGAATATTATTTAAAAGCACTTGAAATAAAAAAAGAAATCTTTGGAGAAAATCATCCAGATACTGCTGCTTCTTATGGTAATTTAGGGGCTTGCTATGACTCTCTTGGAGATTATGATACAGCGATAAATTATCATTTAAGAGTACTTAAAATAAACAAAGAAATCTTTGGAGAAAATCATCCAAATACTGCTGCTTCTTATGACCATCTAGGAATTTGCTATTGCTCTCTTGGAGATTATGATACAGCGATAAATTATCATTTAAAAGCACTTAAAATAAACAAAGAAATTTTTGGAGAAAGTCATCCAAACACTGCTGCTTCTTATGGTAATCTAGGAAATTGTTATGACTTTCTTGGAGATTATGATACAGCGATAAATTATCATTTAAAAGCACTTAAAATAAACAAAGAAATCTTTGGAGAAAATCATCCAGATATTGCTACTTCTTATAACAATCTAGGAATTTGCTATCGCTCTCTTGGAGATTATGATACAGCGATAAATTATCATTTAAAAGCACTTGAAATAAACAAAGAAATCTTTGGAGAAAATCATCCAAATACTGCTGCTTCTTATGGTAATTTAGGGGCTTGCTATGATTCTCTTGGAGATTATGATACAGCGATAAATTATCATTTAAAAGCACTTGAAATAAACAAGGAAATTTTTGGAGAAAGTCATCCAAATATTGTTATTTCTTATAGTAATCTAGGAATTTGCTATCGCTCTCTTGGAGATTATGATACAGCGATAAATTATCATTTAAAAGCACTTGAAATAAACAAAGAAATCTTTGGAGAAAATCATCCAAATACTGCTGCTTCTTATGACAATCTAGGAATTTGCTATTCATCTCTTGGAGATTATGATACAGCGATAAATTATCATTTAAAAGCACTTGAAATAAACAAAGAAATCTTTGGAGAAAATCATCCAGATACTGCTGCTTCTTATAACAATCTAGGAAATTGTTATTGCTATCTTGGAGATTATGATACAGCGATAAATTATCATTTAAGAGCACTTGAAATAAGAAAAGAAATCTTTGGAGAAAATCATCCAGATACTGCTGCTTCTTATAATAATTTAGGAAGTTGTTATATTTCTCTTGGAATTTACAACAAAGCAATAGAATATCATTTAAAAGCACTTGAAATAAACAAAGAAATCTTTGGAGAAAATCATCCAGATATTGCCAATTCTTATTATAATCTAGGAATTTGTTATCGTCATATTGAAGATTATAACACAGCGATAAATTATCATTTAAAAGCACTTAAAATAACCAAAGAAATCTTTGGAGAAAATCATCCAGATATTGCTGCTTCTTATAATAATCTAGGAAGTTGTTATGGTTCTCTTGGAGATTACGATAAAGCAATAAAATATTTTTTAAAAGCGCTTGAAATAAGAAAAAAAATCTTTGGAGAAAATCATCCATATACTGCTGCTTCTTATAATAATTTAGGAACTTTTTATGGTTCTCTTGGAGATTACGATAAAGCAATAAAATATTTTTTAAAAGCGCTTGAAATAAGAAAAAAAATCTTTGGAGAAAATCATCTAGATACTGCTGCTGTTTATACTGATTTAGGGGTTTGTTATGACTTTCTTGAAGATTATAGCACAGCAATAGATTATTGTTCAAAAGCTTTAAATATATATGAAATGCTTGACGATGATAATAATGTTAAAATTTTAAAACAAGTTATAGAAGAATTAAAGCAACGCCTATAATTTTACTCATAACTTCTCGCAATGACGCCTAATCTGTCATTGCGGGTGAGTGAAACGAACGAAGCAATCGCCAATGTTTAAATCAAGAATTTGCGAATTTGGATTTTGATTATTTAAAATTTGGCGATTGCCACGAATTTTTGCTTTCACAAAAATTCTCGCAATGACAGATTTGGCAAATTTGCCTAATTTTCCAAAAAATATTCAAGACAGAGTGTGATTAGTTACTGAGATTTTTAACGCTTACAAGTGAGATAAGGCTGGTCGCCTATCGACCGAAGTAAACGATTAAAAATCTCAGTAAATAGTTCCGATATGGGGAATTTTCTAAGCTTTAAACAAAAGCCCGTTTTTAACTTCTGTGTATTTCGCTTCCCCGCATATCTCACGCACGATTTCAAGTGCAAATTCCATTGCAGTCGCGGGTCCGGCAGAAGTGATGATATTTTGATCTTTTACCACATTTGCCGCGCGGTATCCGGCATGTGCGACTTTGCCTTCAAATCCGGGATAGCAAGTATAGGCATTTTTTAGCACACCTGCTGTGCTAAGCGCCCAAGGTGCAGCACAAATCGCACCGATTTTAGCGTTATTTGCGTCAAAATCACGCAAAACTTTGCCTAGCTTTTCGCTTTTTGCCAAATGCTCGGCTCCCGGTAAGCCGCCCGGTAAAACTATCATATCAAACTCGACAACTTTTAGCTCATCTAGCACCATATCGGCTTTTATCTCAACGCCGTGAGCGCCCGTAACAAGGCGTTTTTCTAGCCCTACGCCAAGAGCTTCGACTTCTGCTCGGCGCAAAATGTCAATCACGCTTAAAGCTTCGATCTCTTCAAATCCGTTAGCTAACATTACGGCAACTTTTTTCATAAAAATCCTTTGTAAAAAATTTTTACTTATTGTAACAAATTTGAGATAAAAATTTGAAATTTATGCAAAAAGCCCGAATACTCGGGCTTTTAAATGTAGTTAAAATTATTTATTTGCTTTTTCGATATATTCGCCACGCACGGTATCTACGCGGATAACTTCGCCTTCAAGCACATGGAAAGGGATTTGCACAACCGCGCCAGTTTCGAGTGTGGCAGGTTTTTTGTTGCTTCCTTGTGTGTCGCCACGGAAGTTTGGAGCAGTTTCTACGATTTTAAGCTCTACGACTTGCGGAACTTCGATACCGATAGCTTTGCCGTTATGGAAAAGCACATCGACCATAGTGCCATCTAGCATCCATTTTTTCGCTTCACCGACCTCTTCATCGCTGATAGCGACTTGCTCGTAGGTTTCGACATCCATAAATTGGCAATACTCGCCGTCATCATAAAGATATTGCATTTGTTTATCGACCAAATTTGGAGCTTCACATTTATCGCCTGCGTGGAAAGTTTTTTCTAGCACTTTGCCGTCGATGTATGATTTGATTTTAACGCGAACAAACGCCGCACCTTTGCCCGGTTTTACATGTTGATACTCTACGATTTTAAACGGAACGCCGTCAAGCTCGATTTTAAGACCTTTTTTTAGATCGCCCATTGAATAAGCCATATTTTCTCCTTAAACAAATAAAAAAGATGATTTTAACAAAAAAATATTTAAATTTTAATTTAGCAAAATTTCAAAATCGTTAGTATCGAAAAGTAGAATTTTTTCGTTTTTTAAACTCAAAAGCTCTTCGCTAAAACCGCCTTTTGAAAAAAGTGCGATTAAATTTGGTTTTAAGGCGATTTTTTCGCACTTTGAGTGAAGCAAATTTAAAACGCTTTTGCAAATTTTTCGCTCTTTGTATTTGCACTCGCCGACAACGCAAAAGTCTTCAAATTTGGCAAAAATGTCGATTTCTATCTCGTTATTCCAAAAACTGCTAATCTCGCCAACGCCGATATTTAGGTATTTTGCTAAAAGTTCTTTGCTTAAAATTTCAAAACACAAACTAGCGTAATTATCAAAATCAGCTTTTATCATTTCAAGCACTTTTTCATTTTCGCCAAATTCCAAACGGCGTAAATTTGGCTCGATAAATCGGAAGTAAAATCTTGCGAAATTGCTTTTAAAATGGACCTTATCATGCACTACATAACGGCGTAAATTTTTTGGCAATTTCTCGTTTTTGTGATTTGGTTTTGGCTTTGTTTCTCTACTTTTTTCGAGTTTTAAAAACTGAATTTTAAGCAACTCATCGACCACTTTTTGCGCCTTAAAACGCGGTAGTATCTTTGAAATACCAAGCTTTTTGCGATCTGATTTTGCAAATTTCATAAGTGCTTTTTTGATTTCATTTTCATAAGGACTATCAAAAGCAAATTTATCTCTAAATGTTTCAAAATCTCTTAAAATTTCATTATCAATAGCTTCAAAAATGTCGTTATAATGCGCTGAAATTTCGATTTCATCAAAGACAAAATGAAATTTCAAAAGCTCGTCAATCGGCAAATTTGCGAATTTGTAAGCGCTATCTTTGAGTGTGAAAATTTTTTTGCTCCTATTTTTTTGCCGAATTTTACCAAATTTTTTATATAATTTTGCCAAAAAATCAAAGAGAGTTTATGATAAATTTAGAGAATTTGAAAAATGATATTATTTTGCAAGACGGCATAAAGTATTTTGATTTTGCAGCTTCTGCTTTGGCGTTAAAAAGCGTGGAAAATGAGATTTTGCGAATTTTGCAAACTTATGCAAATACGCACTCAAAAACCAGCTCAAACTCCATTACAACGCAAAATTATTACGAAAATGCTAGGGCTAAATTTAAAAATTTGCTAAGGGTTGATGATAAATTTTCGCTTATTTCTTGTGGTTTTGGAGCGACTTGGGCTTTGAAAAAACTATGGGAAATTTTAGGCATTTATATCCCGCCGATGAGCTTAAAAAGGCTAAATTTAAAAAAAGAAAGCTTAAAAAATTTGC
Organism: Campylobacter sp. CN_NE2; assembly: GCF_027797465.1. NCBI lineage: Bacteria > Pseudomonadati > Campylobacterota > Epsilonproteobacteria > Campylobacterales > Campylobacteraceae > Campylobacter > Campylobacter sp. CN_NE2. The sequence goes on from NZ_CP115608.1 coordinate 832,930, forward strand.
CCCTTGTGATAGTTTCGCCTTATGAACACCACTCAAATGAAATTCCACTTCGATACTGCCTTTGTGAAGTCGTGCGAACGCCCTTAAATTCGCAAGGATTGATTGATTTTGATTTTTTGGCAAATTTACTAAAAACAAACAAAGGACGCGAGATTATCGCTTCTTTTAGCATGGCTTCAAATTTAACAGGCGTCAAAACAGACTATAAAAAGCTTTATTTGATGATAAAATCGCACGGCGGAAGATTGATTTTAGACGCTTGTGCTTTTGCGCCACATGATGAGATTGATTTTAACTTTTGCGACGCGGCGGTTTTTTCGTCGCATAAATTCTTAGGCGGTGTCGGCGGCAGTGGAATTTTGGTAATAAAAAATTCGCTTTTTTCCTGCGACGAGCCGACATTTGGGGGCGGGGGAACTTTGGCATATAGTGATAACGAAACTCAAAGATTTTATATTGACCCTGAACGCGCCCAAGAAGCAGGAACGCCCGGAGTTACGCAGTTTTTAAGGGGCTATCTAGCCTATAAATTTAGGCATGATTTAGGCATTGAAAATATAAAATCACACGAAAATGAGCTTAGTGAGTATTTTTTAAATGAAATTTCAAAAATAGATAAAATCGAAATTTACGGCAATTTGCAAGTGCCAAGAGTGCCGATTTTTGCGATAAATTTAAAAGGACTTGACCCGTTTATTTTTGCCGAAATTTTAAGTAAAAAATACCTTATCCAAGTTCGCGCAGGGTGTGCGTGTGCAGGAAGCTATGGTAGAGATTTATTAAATTTGCCAAATGATATAAATTTGAGCATTAAACCTGCATTTTTGCGGATTAGCCTAAATTTTTCGCATAGCAAAGATGATATTGATTATTTGATAAACTCAATCAAAAATATCGCAAAAAACAAAGATAAAATAAAACTCGTCGGTGGCGAATACAGGTGTTAAATTTATAAATTTCGATACAAAAATTTACATTTTTATTCTGCGTTTTGTAGCGAATTTAAAATAAATCACGATTAAAGCAATGATAACTCCCAACACGAGCGGTGTTAGCCACGGATAAATTTTGATTTTTTCATAAATTTGCAAGACAAAATCACCGGCAAAATAGCTTACTAAACCAATCGTTATCGCCCAAATTGCCGAGCTAAAAGCGTTTAAAAAACTAAATTTTGCAAATGAATACTTCGTAAGCCCAATCGCAATGGGAATTAGCGTTTTTAGTCCATATATAAATTTTTGCACCAAAATAATCCTGTCGCCGTATTTTTTAAACAAAATTTGCGACAGGGCTAAATTTCGCCGTTGTTTTTTGATAAACGGGCTAAATTCTTTTTTATTGTAACGAGAGAGCCAAAACAAAATCGTATCGCCGATGAAATTTGAAATAGTAGCAACCACGATACAAAGCGTAATGTCCATTTTACCGATAAAGCTAAGCATACCGGCGGCGATTAGCGCTATCATACCGCCGCCAAGAGTATATAAAAATAGTATTAAATAGCCATAAGTGGAGAGTTTGCTAAACATTTCCTCCATTAATTTGCCTTATTTATAACCGAAATCAAATTTTCAAATCCATACGAGTGCGGTTCATAAACCACGCTGTTATTTGAGCTAAGTACCACTCCGCCAAGACTAGCACCCAAAAACACGCCGCTTTTATTTGTATAAACATACATATCTTTGCTAAATGCGTTTAGTGTGCCTAAATTTGCACTTGCATTTCCAGCCAGAGCCGTTACATCACCGCCTAGTTTGATTTCTGATTTTCGCATATTATCTACGATTTTATCGCTCATTACAAAAATTATTAGATAATTATCTTCATATCCGATTTGCAAACCCAAACTTGCATTAGTGATTTCTGCGCCGTTAATCGTGTAGTTTTCGCCGTTTTTATAGACCGCAACGCCGCTTCCATACATTCCGCCGATGACAAAACCAACCTTTTTCACGCTTGGAAAAATCAAAATCGCCTTTGCGTTTGCGACCAAAGCCGCTTTATTAGGATTATCTCGCATAACAACGGCAAAGGCATTTGCGCTTTTTAAAATCGTTTCGTCTTTTGCATTTGCAAAATTTGCAAAACCAAATATCATTAAACATAAAAATAGAATTTTTTTCATGCAAAACTCCTATTTGGCGTAATTTACCGCCCTAGTCTCTCTTATGACATTTACTTTTATTTCGCCCGGATACTGAACCTTATCTTGAATTTCTTCGGCGATCTCTTTTGCGACCAAAACCGCTTCATCATCGTTTATTAGCTTGGCATTAGCTATAACGCGAATTTCGCGTCCTGCATTTATCGCGTAGGCTTGTTTTATGCCTTGTTTTGAAGTGGCGATATTTTCTATGTCGCTAACTCGCTTTAAGAAGCTCTCTAAAACCTCTCTTCTAGCTCCCGGTCTAGCTGCACTTAGAGCGTCCGCTGCGCAAACTGCGGCTGCTTCGACGCTTAGCGCTTCTTCATGTCCGTGATGAGCGTAAATAGCGTTGATTACGACAGGGTGTTCTTTGTATCGTTTGCAAATTTCACCGCCCAAATCCACATGGCTTCCTTCAAATTCATGCGTTAAAGCTTTACCGATGTCATGCAAAAGCCCTGCTCTTTTAGCTAGTTTTTCATCCCCGCCAGTCTCGGCTGCGATGATTGCTGCAAGGTGAGCGACTTCAAGGCTGTGTATCAAAGCATTTTGTCCATAACTAGCCCTAAATTTAAGCTTTCCGATTAGTTTTATAATCTCAGGGTGCATTTTATTTAAACCTAAATCCATAACGACATTTTCGCCTTCTTCTTGGATACTAGCTTCAAATTCGTCGCAGACTTTTTTGTAAATATCTTCGATTCGTGCAGGTTGAATTCGTCCGTCTTCAACCAAAAGCTCGATTACTCTTGTTGCGATTGCTCTTCGGTAAAGGTTGTGAGAGCTTAAAATAATCGCATTTGGCGTATCGTCAATGATAACATCAACGCCAAGCACCATTTCAAGGGTTTTTATATTTCGCCCTTCTTTGCCGATAATTCTGCCTTTTAGCTCGTCATTTTTGATATTTACGACATTTATAAGGCGTTCTGCTGCAAATTCACCCGCAAATCTAGTCGTAGCCTGCGCTAGGATATAATTTGCTCTTCGTTTTCCCTCTTTTTTAGCTTCTTCTTCATATTTTCGCACGATATGAGCGATGTCTGCTCTACTTTTTTCTTCTACTTTTCGCAAAACTTCGCTTCTAGCTTCATCTTGCGTAAAACCGGCAACTCGCTCCAAAATTTTCAAACTCTCAGCCAATTTTTCTTCATAATTTTTCTTTAACGAAACGCCTTCTTCATACATAAATTTGGCTTCTTCTTTGCTTTTTTCAAGCTCACTTTTTGCTCCGTTTAAAATTTCTTGTTCGCTTAATAGTGTTTGCTCTTTTTTTGTTAGTTCATCAAATTTTTGATTGTATTCTTTTTGAAGTTTTGCTGATTTGTCGTCATATTTTTTCTTGGCTTCAAATTCGGCTTCTTGAACTGTGATTTTTGAGTTTCTCAAAATACTTTCTGCTTCAAATTCTATCGCTTTTGCTTTTGCTTTTGCCTGTTCTAAAAAAATGTCAAAATTTGCGTTGTTAATCTTTTTGGCGATAAAATAACCTATTGTCGCACCGACTGCGACCTCTGCTAATGCTACTACAATATCTATCATATTTTCCCTTTTTAAAATAATTTTTGCTCGGAGTAAAATAAAAATCACCGATTATATCGTGTTTTTGAGATATTATTGAATTTGTAAAATTATCTTTAATACTAACAAAAACGATAATCGGTTTATAATTTAGAGCTGAAAAAAACATATCGTAAAATCCTTTCCCATGCCCGATTCTAGCCATATTTCCATCTACTCCGATAACCGGAACAACGGCTAGGTCAATTTTTCCTTTGAATTCGTTTTGATTTAGCGTCTCTTTAACGCCAAATTTAGACTTTACAAAAGGTCGTCTGAATTTTACCATTTTAAAGCTAACATCTAACATAAACGGAACAAAAAATTCTACTTTATGTGATAATTTTTGTCTTAAAATTTGTAAATTTGGCTCATAAGATAACGGCAGAAAAATCAAAACTTTTTTCGAATTTGTTATTTTTATGAGTTTAATAATATTCGAAATAATGCCGTAATGTTTGCATTTAGCGCTAAATTTAGCTTCATCTTTCAAAGCCTTTTTAGCGAATTTTCGATAAATTTGCTTATCCATTTTCACACTTTTATTTTTTTAACGCTTATTTTATCTAGTTTTTGTATAATTTTGAAATATTTTTTAGGGAATTTTGTATGAAATTTGTGAATTTTATTATTTTTATTACTATGTTACTTTTCGTAACAGGTTGCGACAAAAAAAGCGATAACGAAGAAAAAGTAGATATAAAAACGGAAAAAGAAGCCGTTCTTACGCAGGATTATACTGCACCGTTTTCTTTGCATTTTACGGACGGAACTATTTTGAAAATGCAAAAAAATAAAAACGGCTTTAAAATCGATAACAACGGCACTGCGACACTTTTTGCATTTTTCTCGCCGTGGTGTCCGCCGTGCCAAGTCCAATCTCCGATTTTAAACAATATCCAAGAAAATTTTAAAGAAAAACTCCAAGTTATCGGTGTTTTAGTCGGTGAAAATTTGACAAACGACGACGCAAAGGTATTTGCGATTGATAATAATGTAACATATAAAATTTCGCAAGGAAGCGAAAATAACTTTTTCGCAAACGCACTTGGTGGCGTTAGCGAAGTCCCGTTTATCGTTATTTATGATGAAAAAGGAAGGTTTTTTTCGCAATATTTTGGAATAATTCCGGAAGAAATTTTAACAACCGAAATTCAAAGGATTTTTTAATGTTTAATTTTTTCAAAAAAGGTTTTGATAAAACAATCGAAGCGATGAAATCGGCAAATTCTAGTAATAAAATCACAAAAGAAAATTTGGAAGAAATGCTACTTGAAGCCGATGTAAGTTATGAAATCGTAGAAGAAATTTTGTATTATCTACCGCCACAAAATGAAGTTAAAAAAGATGATTTAAAGCGAGTTTTAAAAACTTATTTTATGTATGAAAACAAGCCTTTACCAAAGGTTTCGCCATTTGTCGAGCTAATTTTAGGCGTAAATGGTGCAGGAAAAACCACAACCGTTGCAAAACTGGCAAATTTATACAAAAAAAATAACCAAAGCGTGATTTTTGGGGCTTGTGATACTTTTAGAGCAGGTGCCATCGAACAACTTCGTCGCTGGTCGCAAAAAGTAGAAATCCCAATCATCGCCACCGAGCAAGGTCATGACCCAGCAGCCGTCGCATTTGACACCGTAAGTTCGGCGATTGCAAAAAAAATCGATAGAGTTTTAATCGACACGGCAGGACGACTGCAAAATCAAAAAAATCTCGCCAACGAGCTTGAAAAAATCGTGCGAATTTGCGACCGTGCTATGCCAAATTCGCCACATAGAAAAATCATCGTGCTTGATGGCACACAAGGAAATAATAGCGTAATCCAAGCAAAAGCTTTTAATGAAATCGTTAAGCTAGATGGCATAATCATAACAAAACTTGACGGAACGCCAAAGGGCGGAGCGTTATTTGGCATTGCAAGGGATTTGGAGCTTCCGATTTTATATATCGGCGTAGGCGAAAATATGGACGATTTGGTCGAATTTAGGGCAGATGAGTTTGTAGATACGCTAGTAGAAGGAATTTATGCCTAAAATTTTTAGCCCAAATGTTTTTAAATTTGCATTTTTTGCCTGTTTGATTGCGATTGAATTTTTAGCTACCACTTCAAGGGAAGTGGCGATAAATGGGCTATTTTGGGATAAAATAAACCACGCATTTGCTTTTTTTGTTTTGTTTATTTTGGCAAATTTTGCTTTTAAAATTCGCAAAATTTGGATAATTTTTTGGTTAATTATTTTTGGTTTGCAAATAGAAATCGTGCAAAGCTTCTTGCCAAATAGAGAATTTTCTTTTTTGGATATAGTTGCCGATTTTATCGGCATTTGCATAGGTTTTTTTGCTACTAAAATTTATGAATTTTGGAGAAAAAATGGCAAAAGTAAAATCCACACTTTTTGAGTGCCAACACTGCGGAAATCAGCAAACTAAATGGCTTGGTAAATGCCCTGATTGCGGTGCTTTTAATAGTTTTGTAGAGTTAAAAGCCGAACAAATCAAAACGCTAAAAGAAATTTCAAAAATCACTTGCGATAATCCAAATTTGGACGCAAAGGCGATAAATGAGATAAAAATAGAAGAAATTTCACGCATTGATTGCGGGGACGATGAGCTAAATTTGGTCTTAGGTGGTGGCATAGTAGAAGGCTCACTTGTCTTAATCGGCGGAAGTCCCGGCATCGGAAAATCAACACTTTTGCTTAAAATCGCTTCAAATTTGGCTAGTTCTCAAAGAAGCGTTTTGTATGTTAGCGGCGAAGAAAGCGCAAGTCAAATCAAAATGCGAGCAGACCGCCTAAATGCCGTAAATGAAAACCTTTTTTTGCTAACCGAGATTAACCTTGAAAATATCTTAGCGCAAACACAAAAAAGGGATTATAAAGTCATCGTAATAGATAGCATACAAACCCTTTTTAGCGATAAAATCGCTTCTGCTCCGGGTTCGGTTACACAGGTGCGCGAGATAACTTTTGAGCTAATGCGACTTGCAAAAGAAAAAGGAATTTGCATTTTTATCATCGGTCATATTACAAAAGAAGGCTCGATAGCAGGTCCTAGAATTTTAGAGCACATGGTCGATGTGGTGCTATATTTTGAGGGCGATAGCAGTAAGGAACTGCGAATTTTGCGTGGTTTTAAAAATCGTTTTGGCGCCACAAGCGAAGTTGGAATTTTTGAGATGACAAACGCAGGGTTAGTAAGTGCAAAAAATCTAGCTAGTAAATTTTTCACTCGCGGAAAAGCCGTCAGCGGCTCGGCAATCACCATAACAATGGAAGGCTCTCGTGCGTTAGTTATAGAAATTCAAGCTCTTGTCTGCCCTAGTTCGTATCCAAAACGCTCAGCCACAGGATATGATAAAAACCGCCTAGATATGCTCTTAGCGCTTTTGGATAGAAAGCTTGAAATAGGACTTGGGGGATACGATGTTTTTGTAAATGTCATCGGCGGGGTTAAAATCACCGAAACGGCGTGTGATTTGGCTGTTGTAGCGGCGATTGTAAGTAGCTTTAAAAATCGTCCGATAAGCAAAGAAAGCGTTTTTATCGGCGAAGTTAGTCTAAACGGCGAGATTAGAGAGATTTTTAACCTTGAAGCAAGACTAAAAGAAGCTAGTATGCAAAAATTTAAAAACGCAATCGCTCCGATAAAACCGCAAAATTCGCAAGGGCTAAAAATATTTCATGCAACAGAGATAACGCAGGTTTTGGAGTGGATGTGATTAATTAAAATCAGCCTAGCTTTAATTCCCCAAACCTGACGGATTTACGCACAAATTTAGACAATTTCATCGCTTACTACCGACAAAGGTAGCGTCGCTCGAAACTGCCTAAATTTGTGCGTAACTACGCCTGTTCTATCTTGAATATATTTTTTTGCAAATTAACCATTTTCTGTCATTTATTTTAACTTCAAATTCGCAAAATTTATTTTTTTAAAATTTCGCTATTATAAGGAAACACACTTGTCGTGTGTAACCTAAAATAGCGAAATTATTAATTTAATCCGCCCGTTATAAGGAATTTATTAGCCTAAAATTTTTATGCCAAACTGATCAAGCAAAATTATTATCACAAAAAGCGGTGCAACAAATCTTAAAAGCACATTGTGCCAAATTTTATATCCAAATTCGCCCATATACGGCACCAAAAGCTCTTTTACAGGCTCTTTTTTTATCACAAAACCGACAAAAATCGCAACAACGATTCCGCCTATCGGCAATAAAATATTTGAAGTAACAAAATCAAGCAGATCAAAAAAGCTCTTGCCAAAAAAGTTGAAAATATCAGCCGTCGCGCCATAGTATCCTAAAATGCAAAAAATTCCCAAAATATAAGTGAAAATAAAAATCGCAAAACACGCCTTTTTGCGTGAGAAATTTTTTGAATTTACAAGATAAAAAACGCTTGGTTCTATCATCGATACAGCCGATGTAATCGCCGCAAAAAGAAGCGACAAGAAAAAACAAAACGCTAAAATATTGCCGATAATGCCAAGCTTACCAAAAAGCACGGTAAGTGAAACGAAAATCAGCCCCGGACCTTGTTGGCTAGGGTCTGCGCCAAATTCGAAAATATATGTAAAAACGGTTAGTCCCATAAAAACGCCGATTAAAACATTTATAAAAACGATACTTAGGCTCGAAGTTAAAATGTTTGTTTTTGGCGGAAGACTTGCTGCGTAAGTGATGATGGTCGTAACGCCCAAAGAAAGAGTAAAAAACGCTAATCCAAGAGCCTTTAAAACGCTATCGCTGCTAAGTGCGCTAAAATCAGGCACTAAAAGAAATTTCAAGCTTTGCACGAAACCTGCATTTGACGCCACTGCCGAGTAAAACGCCATAAATAAAATCAAAACGAAAAGCGTTGGCATCATCCATAAATTTAGCTTTTCTATGCCGTTTTTAACGCCCTTTGAAATGATATAAAAGCAAAAAATAGAAGCGATTGTGTAGCAAATTATGCTTACAAATATCTCTTGCGAAAGCAAATTCCCAAACGCCGCACCGCTTTGTTCTATCGAACTTGGCAAAGCAAACGCACTTGTAATCGTGTATTTTAAAATCCAACCCATAACAACGCTGTAAAATGAATAAATCAGCAACGCGCTAATCATAAAAAATCCGGCATTTCTCCACAATTTTTTATTGCTAGGTGCTAGTTTTTCATACGCACTAACGGCATCGCACTCGCCAAGGCGACCGATGACGATTTCGCCCAAAAAAATGACAAAACTGCAAAGCATCGTCAAAAGCAGATAAAGCAAAATAAAGGCACTTCCGCCGTTTTCGCCTACAAGAGTTGGAAATTTCCACGCATTTCCAAGACCTACCGCGCTTCCTGCGACGGCTAAGATAAAGCCGATTTTAGTAAATTTCTCGTTCATATTTTTCCCCGAATAAAAAAATCGTGCAATATTATCAAATTTAATCTTAAAACTTTATATTTACTTTTAATTTAAAAATTTGCTTCAATGACAATAAATTTGGCTATAATTTTTCAAAAAATTTGGAAAGAAAAATTTATGAAAAATATATTTTTATCGCTTTTTTGCGCCTTTACCACAACTCTTTTGGCAGAAAATTTGCCAAATTTACAAACTCAAATTTTAACAAAAGAGCAAATTTTGCAAAAATACCAAAACGCAAAACCACAAAAATGGGGCGAGAGTTTAAACGGCGTGATTGAAAATTTTCAAACTAGCCAAAAGGTTGTCGCACTCACGCTTGATTTATGTGGCTCAAAAAGCGATGATTTAGACGAACGCATTGTCGAATTTTTGGAACAAAAACGGATAAAAGCGACTTTTTTTGTAAATTCTCGCTGGATAGAAAAATTCCCGCTTAAATTTGAAAGACTTTATAAAAATCCACTTTTTGAAATCGAAAATCACGGCTTTTTGCACCGCCCTGCTTCGCTTAGTGGAGCTGAAATTTACGGCATAAAAGGCACGGCAAATTCTAGCGAATTATACGACGAAGTGGCGAAAAATGCAGATTTGATAGAAAAAATCACAGGCACTCGCCCTAAATTTTATCGCTCCGGCACGGCGTATTATGACGAATTTGCCGTTTCGCAAATTTATGATATGGGTTTTGCACCTGTGGGATTTAGCGTTTTAGGCGACGCAGGAGCGACTTTAAGCAAGGAAAATGTCCTAAAAGCTTTTCGCACGGCAAAAAACGGCGATATTATAATCGCTCACGCAAATCACCCGGAAAAAGAGAGCGGCGAAGGCGTAGCGATGGGACTAGAAGAGCTTTTGGAAAATGGATTTAAATTTATTCGCCTTGACGAAGTTTTATTAGATAAATAGATTTTATTTAACTTTTTTTGATTATCAAATTTGCCATTGAATTCAGCCTAGCTTTTTCGCAAGACAAGCAACGATAGACGAACCAAGTCTTATCTTTTGCTCGTCTTGCGAAAAATCGTCGGCATTAGCTCTGCTTTGCTCTTGCTCCGTAAGAAACCTGCGACTTCGTCGCGTACCACTTCGCCTGTTTTTGTCTTGAATATTTTATTGGTATAGATAAATTTGCCAAATTTAAGCTAAATTCGGCAAATTTACAAAATCACTTCCAAATCAAAACATCATCTAGTTGGTGTCTTGTATGTGGAAATTTGATATTTTCGCCTTTGCCAAGAGCGACGACTAAAATCGGCGTAAAATTTTCATTTAAATTTGCTTCATTTCTGACATATTTTGTCAATTTTTCCTTATCAAAACCAGCTATAATACAACTTTTCACGCCAAAGCTCTCGGCGATATTTACCAAATTTGCACACGCCAAATAGCACTGCTTTGAAGCATAATTTGTCATCGCTTTTTCGTCCATATCTTTAAATTTATCCCTAAAATACGCCATTGCAGCATCATATTTTTCGCTCGTGGTAGCACGACGGCGAACGCACTTATCCAAATATGCTTCACCTACTTTCAAATCATTTCTAGCGATGATAATCACGGCATGAGAACAATTTTTAACCTGCGGTTGGTTATTGCAAATTTCGCCTAATTTTTGCAACTCATCGCCGTTCGAAACAACCATAAATTTCCACGGCTCCAAACCACACGAACTAGGACTTAATCGCGTCAAATCCACGATTTCTCGCATAACTTCATCGCCCACTTTTTCGCCACTAAATTTGCGACAACTATAACGACTTTTCATAATTTCTTGCATAGGAAATCCTTTTTTGAAAAATAATTTCCAAATAATACAAAAAATCACTTTTAAATTTAATCAAATAAGGTTAATTTAGTTCGATTTCGATTTTTTTCTTGTTTTGTGGGTTTGGATTTTGTGATTTTTGTTGCCCTGAATTTGGCGAATTTTGCACATTTTCGCCACCTATTTGCACTGAATTTTGCAAATTTTGATTTTTCTTAGAATTTGGCAATTTTTTTTCATTTTTATAAATCGGCTCAAAAATTTTAACATCACGATTTGCTTCGCTTTTGAGCTGTTCGTGGTATTTTTGCTCGTGTTTTAGGGTTTGCTTTGCTTCGTCAAATTTTTCATCAGCTTTTTTTATAATTTTTTTGCCGTAATATTCCAAATTTTCTTTCAAATTTGATTTTTCTTGCCCGATAATTTCGCCGTTATCGCCACCTTGGCTTAAATTTACTCGCTCCTTGCTAAAATATAAAACCGCAAAAATCGCCGCCAGTATCGCTAAAATCGCTATTATAAATTTTTTCATTATTATAACTTTGAATTATACAAAATTTGTTTATACTCGATTTTTACGGCATTCATGGCATTGTATTTTTGCAAATAAACGCCCACGCCGCCGTCCATTTGGGGGCAACTTGTCGCAAAAATTTTTCTAATTTTTTTGTTTTTTAGATATTTTTGATTTTTTTGGATATATAAATCGCAATCTGCGATAAAAACTTTCAAATCCCGCTGTTTTGGCGGATTTTTCCAGTTTTTGCACTGGATTAGTAATGCTTCATTTCCCTTGTGGGCGATTATATCGATACCTTCGTCTTTGACACCTTTGTTGTAGCCGTTCATATAGATTTTATAGCCGTCATCTTTGTAGAGATTTGCCACGAAAAACTCGTATTCGTCGCCTTTTTGCTTATTTCGTTTGTAAATTTCTTCTAAATTTAAACCCTTTTCTTCGTCGCTAAATTCGACAAATTCTTCTATTTCATCTTCAAATTCGCTTAAATTTTCGCTTTCGTCCGATACGACCTGCTTATCCAAATTTGAAAAATCAAGCTCGATTTTTTCCTTTGAATTTAATGAATTTAACAGCGAAAAAATAAGAAAAAAAAGTATCAACGTGGTCAAAAAAATCCAAATCATCAATTTATCTCTATGCTTAGGCTTTGATTTTCAAATTTGCTATCGCTGGGTTTGGCTAAATTTAGCCTTTCTTTTAGCGTGATATTTTCAAGTTTTAGGTTGCGATTTTCGTTTTCTAAATCCCAAATTTTTTTGTTTAATTCATCACTAATCTCGCTTTTTGCTTTGTTTGCATTGACTTTGATTTCTTGATTTTCATTTTGCGAATTTTGCAAATTTGCTTCTAAATTTGCTATTTTGTTTTGCAAATTCTTTATCTGAATTTGTAAATTTTGCGTCTCTTGCGAGTGTAGCGTTTTTTCTTTTTGTAACAGATTAAAATTTATCAAATAAAACAAAACCACCGCACCCAGCGTGATACAAGCCGATAAAATCAGATTTTTCATATATTTTCCTGTTTTGTTTATGGTGCGACCAGCGAGATTTGAACTCGCACACGCGAAGCGCACTACCCCCTCAAGATAGCGTGTCTACCAATTCCACCACGGTCGCAAAAAAAAATAAAAAAAGAGAGAAATAGTTGCGAAAATTCGCAACTATAATAAAGAAATTAACCTAATAGTGGGTTAGCCCATAGCAATACGCATAGGAAAACAAGCGTATAAATAACTTGTGCTTCAATCATCGCAAGACAAATAAACATAGTTGTTGTTAATTTGTTAGCAATGCTTGGGTTTCTTGCGATACCAGTAATAGCACCGTTTGAAGCATGACCCATACCGATAGCGCCGCCAAGAGCTCCAAGACCTAGTAGCAAACCACCGCCAAGAGCTGAGAAAGAAGCGATTTGAGTAGCACCGTCATCTGCGAAAGCTACACCTACAAGAGCTAAAAACAATACAAGAACTTTTTTCATAAAGTCTTCCTTTTAAAGATTTTTCAAAACTAAAACAAGTTTTCGAATTGGTTATTTTACCTGAAATTTGCTTTTATTTAGTTGAATATAGGCAAATTTATCAAATTCGGCAAATTAAAAATCTGCCGAATTTGATTGTTTTAAACTTTTTTCATACTCATATAGCTATTTAATGCACCCACATACGCTTTTGCGGTAGCAAGCATTGTATCAAGATCAAGTCCATGTCCGATAATAGCTGAATTTCCTTCAAATTCAACCTTTACAATAACCTTAGCAAGGGCATCTTTGCCTTGTGAAACGGCTTTGACTTGATAATCTTTTAACACACCATTAATCCCGCTAATGCGATCAACAGCTTTTAAAATCGCATCCACTGCGCCGTTTCCAAGTGCTGTATCACTTAAAATATCATCATTATGTTTTAGGCTAAGAGCTGCGCTAAAATGCCCTTTGTTGCAGGTATTTGAACTAAGCGTAACTAGCTCAAAGGTTTTTTGAATTTTTGTCATATTTTCGGCAACCAACTCACGCAAATCCTCATCAAAAACCTCTTTTTTATGATCGGCTAAAACTTTAAATTTCTCAAATGCAATCTGCAATTTTTCATCATCAAGCTCGTATCCAAGGGATTTTAACTTATCTTTGAAAGCATGGCGTCCGCTGTGTTTGCCAAGGACAAGTGAATTTTTATCAAGTCCGATGTCTTCTGCTTTCATTATTTCATAAGTTTCTTGATGTTTTAAAACGCCGTCTTGGTGAATTCCGCTTTCGTGAGCAAAAGCATTTTTGCCCACGATTGCTTTATTTGGTTGTGGTTCGATTCCTGTGATACTTGCCACCAAACGGCTTGACGGATAAATTTCTTTGTGATTTATACCTGTATAAAGTGGCGCAAAAATGTCATTTCTAGTGCGTATCGCCATAGCAATCTCTTCAAGAGAAGCATTTCCCGCTCGCTCTCCAAGTCCGTTTATGGTGCATTCTACTTGCCTTGCTCCTGCTTGTATGCAAGATAGAGTATTTGCTACCGCAAGTCCCAAGTCATTGTGATTATGCACTGAAATTATCGCACGATCCCCTAAAAATTCAACCATTTGTTTTATCATATTTTGTAACTCGTTTGGAAGCCTGTAACCAACGGTATCTGGTAAATTTATAGTTGTAGCACCTGCGCTAACGGCTGCATCGCAAATTTCTTTTAAAAACGAAATATCACTTCGTCCTGCATCTTCGCAGCTAAACTCAACATCTTCGCAAAAAGTTTTAGCATATTTTACTGCTTCAACTGCTCTTTTTACGACCTCATCAGGTTTCATTTTTAGCTTAAATTCCATGTGAATCGGGCTTGTTGCGATAAATGTGTGAATTCTTTGAAAATTTGCAGATTTTATCGCGTTACCTGCGGCTTTTATGTCATTTTCAACTGCCCTTGCAAGAGAGCAAACTCTAACCTTGCTTGTTGCGTTTGCGATTTTTTCAATCGCTTCAAAATCACCAGGGCTTGCCGCAGCAAAACCTGCTTCGATGACATCGACACCAAGTCGCTCCAACTGCAATGCAAGAGTAACCTTTTCGGTTATGTTCATAGAAGCGCCGGGGCTTTGTTCGCCGTCGCGTAAAGTAGTGTCAAATATAATAATTCTATTTTTATCCATTTTAAATTTCCTTTATTAATTTTTATTTTACAATTTATTCAGCCTAGCTTTGCGGGGATTCGTCGTGTTTGCTTCGTTCGTTAGGCATACCAGCCTTCACTCTCTCGCAAACACTCGAAAACCCCGCAAATCGTCGGCATAAGCCGTTTATTAAATAAACAAAAAGTATTTAAATACTTCGCCTTTCATTTTATTTTTTATTTTTTAAATTGCCGAATTTTAAATTCGTCGCAAAGTCGTTCAAATTTAAATTTGCAAATCCGACTTTTAATTTGCAAATTTGTTTTATCTCAAACTGCCCAGTAGCAGGTTTTTTATCTCTATTTTTGGTAAAAATTTAATCGCCTTTATAACGCCGTCAAAACTCATTGTTCGTCCTTAACTTTTTTTCGAATTTTTCTATCGTAAAAATAATAAATCGCCCTTACAATGCCATATAAAATATAACCGCTTGTCAAAACAGCCGTAAGTTCAAGCGGTCTGATATATAAAAGTGAAAAAATTATAACAAGCGCAATTAAGACTTTATAAAAATTCATCTTTTTAAGATTGATTTTTTTAAAACTTGGAAATCTAACATTACTAACCATAAGCACCGAAATCACGCCGACAGCCAACAAATAAAGCACTTGTAAATTCATAAAAAACGAATACTCTAAATAAACACCAACCATAACCGCAAGCCAAATCGCAGCCGTAGGAATCGGAAGTCCAATAAAAACGCTAGGATCGTAAGTGCCTGTGGTAACATTAAATCTAGCTAGTCTAATCGCTCCAAAAATGATATAAATCGCCGTTAAAAGCGAACCCACGCGCCCAAATTCCTTTCCGATAACGATATAAAACAAAAACGCAGGTGCCACGCCAAATGCGATAATATCGGCCAAGCTATCAAATTCCACGCCGAATTTACTAGCCGTATTTGTTAGCCTTGCCACACGCCCGTCTAGACCATCGCAAACCAAAGACAAAAATATAAAAATAATCGCCTTTGTAAAGTTGCCATTAAGCGTAGAAATAATGCTTATAACGCCAAAAAATATACTAGCTGCGGTGAATAAATTTGGCAAAATATAGATTAATTTATCTCTTTCTTCGCTCATTTTTTACTCTTTAAATTTGTTCTTGCGAATTCTCGCCGTTTTCTCCGTCATTTGCACCTTTTCGTGTAAGACGGCTTGGCAAATCATTTTCTTTTTCAAATTCAGCGATGATCTCTCGCACCTTTTCGCCCTCAATCGTCTCTTTTTCATAAAGTGCTTTTACCATATTTTCTATCGCACCGCTATAAGTTTGAAGTCGCTCTTTTACGGCATTATAGCGTTCATTTAAAAGCTCTTTTGTAAAAGTATCGATTTTAATCGCCATATCTTCGCTATAATCTTTTAAGCTCTGACCGCCTGTTAAGAATAAATTTTGGCGTTTTTCTAGAACCATAAGCCCTGCTACATCGGTCATTCCCACTTGCGTAATCATGTATTTTATAATATCCGTTGCTCGCTCTAAATCGTTACTTGCTCCTGTTGAAATCTCTTTTATAAAGACTTCTTCTGCTGCTCTGCCTGCTAGTAAAACATCGACTTCTGCCATAAGCTCGTGTTTTTGTTTTAAAAAGCGGTTTTCTTCGGGCGAATTTAGCGTATAACCGGCAGCACTTATGCCACGCGGCACAATGGTAACTTTCGTAACTGCCAAAGCCCCTTTTGTAGTTTCAGCCAAAAGTGCATGACCGCTTTCATGATACGCCACAATGCGTTTTTCAAGTGGATTTACACGGCGCGATTTTTTCTCTAAACCAATCGCCACGCGTTCAATGGCTTCAAGCAAATCTTTTTGCTCGACTGCTTTTTTGGCTTCACGCCCTGCTAAAAGTGCAGCTTCATTTATGATATTGGCTAGATCAGCTCCTGCAAAACCCACGGTCAAACGGGCAATCTCTTCAATATCAATGTCATTTGCAAATTTAACATCTCGCATATGCACTTTTAAAATCGCAACCCGTCCGTCAAAATCAGGTCTATCGACCACGACTTGTCTATCAAAACGACCAGGACGCAAAAGCGCAGCATCTAAGACTTCGGGGCGATTTGTCGCTGCTAGGACGATAACAGGGCTTTTATCGCTATCAAAGCCGTCCATTTCAGCTAAAAGTTGATTTAGCGTTTGCTCTCGCTCATCATTTCCGCCGCCGATTCCCCCTGCTGCTCTACTTTTTCCTATGGCATCGATTTCATCGATAAAAACTATCGCAGGGGCTTCTTTTTTTGCCATTTCAAAAAGGTCTCTTACTCTACTAGCGCCAACGCCGACAAACATTTCTATAAAACTAGATCCCGCAACTGAGAAAAACGGCACATTTGCTTCACCGGCAACTGCTTTTGCTAAAAGCGTTTTTCCGGTTCCCGGAGGCCCTACTAGCAAAACGCCTTTTGGAATTTTTGCTCCCAAAGCGATATAGCGATCAGGGTTTTTTAGGAAATCAACGATCTCTTTAACCTCTTCTTTTGCCTCTTCTGCCCCTGCGACATCGCTAAATTTAACGCTTGGTTTTTCCGAATTTATAAGCTTTTTCGTGCCACCGCCCAAAAAGCTAGTCGCACCTTTTTGCATACGGCTAACCAAAAACATCCAAATTCCAAAAAATAACGCTAACGGCAAAACATAGCTAAAAATGATTTCGCTTAACAAATTTGTTTCATTGTATGCGCCGTAAGGAATTCCTTTGGCTTCTAAAATTCGTATGAGTTCAGGGTCTTCAACTCTCTTTACGGTATAAACAACGCCGTTTCCTTGCGCTTTTATGGTGCTTTGAGCAATATTTACACTTGAAATTTGTCCGCTTTCAAGCTCTTTTTTAAATTCAGAGTATTTTATACTTTTTAGTTCGCCAACACCACCATTACTCATCATACCTTCGCCAAAACCGCCGTCATTAGGCGACATTGCCCTAAAAATCACAATCACAATCAAAGCAAAAATGATAAACGCACCAATCGGATTTTTATTAAAAAAATTGTTTCCGCCGCCGCCGTTACCGCCGTTTTGATTGTTTCTATTGTTTTGATTATAATCCATTTTTTTCCTTATTTTTTAAATACCAAACTTACCCATTCATTTTTTTGCTTAACTTCAAGCAAATTTAGTTCGCTAAATGAGTTTTTGATTCTGTCAAGGTATTTTTCCAAAATCCCTGAAAGTATCAAAATTCCGCCTTTTTTAACGCTTTTTTTCAAATCGTTTTGTAACATTAAAATGACATCGGC
Organism: Campylobacter sp. CN_NE2; assembly: GCF_027797465.1. NCBI lineage: Bacteria > Pseudomonadati > Campylobacterota > Epsilonproteobacteria > Campylobacterales > Campylobacteraceae > Campylobacter > Campylobacter sp. CN_NE2. The sequence continues at coordinate 850,739 of NZ_CP115608.1, forward strand.
TATTATGTTTGCTACCACAATGTCGTATTTTTTTTCTAAATTTGAAATCGAGCCGACCCAAATTTCATCAATTTTTGCACCATTTTTTTTCGCATTTTGCTCTGTGGCATAAACGGCTTGTTCGTCGGTATCACAAGAGCTAACTTTTATGCCAAGCTTAGCCAAGGCTACACTTAAAATTCCGCTTCCACAACCCACATCAAGAGCCGTTTTTTGCGAATTTACATCGGCATATTTTGAGATCAAATTCAAACACATATTTGTGCTTTCATGGTGACCCGAACCAAAAGCAAGTGCAGGATCAATGATAATGTCAATCAAATACCCCCCGTTTTCGTCTTTTAAATCAGCCTTTTCGCACCAGCTAGGTCGCACGAAAAATCGCCCCACAGCGATAGGCTCAACGCCTTTTTTATACTCATTTATCCAGTCTAAATTTGGCTTTTTTTCAACCGAAATTTCCAAATTTATCTTGGTTTTTAGCGAATTTTCAAGTGCTTTTTTATACTCCAAAAAGGCAAATTCAAAATCCGATAAATCATCTTCATCACGGATAATAAAAGAATTTTCTCTCTCTTCGATACAAGAAATACCGAGTTCAAACGCAAATTCTTTAAAAAATTCTATTGCGTTTGTTTTGATAATCATTTCATAAAAAAAATCTTTCATAATCCTTTTTGAACCTTTAAATTTGGATATAAAAAGTTTTATTTTACAAAAAATTAGTTCAAAATTTGCTTATGAAAGATAAATAAGATATAAATTTAAGCTTTGACGCTCTCATATTTAGATAACAAGATTAAATTATATCGTGTATTAAACAGTGGCGATTGCTTCACTTCGCTTCGCTCGTTCGCAATGACAATTGGTGATAAATTTAAATAACAAATGCCGACGATTTTTCGAGTTGTGAAGCAAATTTCGAGTGAGATAAGCCTGTTTTGGCTATCGAACGAGAAATTTGCAAACTCTCGGAAAACAAGCGAAGCGGTGCCATGAAGTGGCAGGTTTCCTTGAAAAGCTAGGCTGAATTCAATGCCAAATTTATATCAAAGAAAACGCTTCTTTTAGGTCTAGCGTCCCTTCGTAATACGCCTTCCCTACAATAACTCCTGCAATTTTCCCACTATTTTTACAAGCGATTATATCTGAAATATCCTTTACTCCGCCACTTGCTATTGTATCGATTTTGCTCGCTTTGGCAATGCTTTCCGTAAATTCGACATTTACGCCACAAAGCATTCCGTCTTTTTCAATGTCGGTGCAAATTATCGCCCCAACTCCTGCGTCGGCATAAAGTGCGGCTAGTTCGGTGGCTTTTATGTTTGATACTTCCGCCCAGCCCTCGGTTGCCACCATACCGCCTTTGGCATCAATTCCTACGACGATATTGTATTTTGGGGCGACTTCACGGACGAAATTTGGATTTTTTAGTGCAACCGAGCCTAAAATAAATCTATAAACGCCCAAATTTTGATACTCCTTTATTCGCTCTTCGGTGCGAATTCCCCCGCCCACTTCGACCTTTAAATTTGTCGAAGCTACGATTTTTTCTATCGTTTTGTAATTAATCGCTTCCCCCGCAAACGCTCCGTCTAAATCAACCAAATGCAGGTATTTTGCACCAAAATCTTCAAATTTTTTTGCTAGTTCCCAAGGGGCTTTTGAATAAATTTTCGCACTATCCATTTCGCCCTTGCTAAGGCGCACAGCAAAACCATCTTTTAAATCAATCGCAGGTAAAATTTCCATCATAGCTCCGTAAAATTTTTAATTATTTTTATACCGTTTTCATGGCTTTTTTCGGGGTGTGGTTGAAAGCCAAAAACATTTTCTTTGCAAACCCCGCTTACAAATTCATACCCGTAAGTGGTCTTTGCTAAGGCGAATTTATCGTCGCAAACGGCGTGATAAGAATGAACAAAATAAGCATAAACCGAACTTTCAAGCCCCGAATTTATCGGTGTTTGCCTTGTAAATTCCAGCGTGTTCCAGCCCATGTGCGGGATTTTTAAATTAGCACCAAATTTGCTCTCATCAAATTTGATAACTTTTCCGCTAATAAGCCCAAGCCCGTCGCTACTGCCAAATTCTTCGCTTTTATCAAACAAAAGTTGCATACCAAGACAAATTCCCAAAAAATACCGCCCGCTTGCGACAAATTCTTTTATCGCTTCGTCTAAATTTGCCGATTTTATCTTAGCCATTGCTTCGCCAAAAGCTCCGACACCCGGAAGTAAGATTTTGTCGCTTCTTAAAACCTGTTCAGGCGTGCTAACTAGCTCAAATTTTGCCCCACAAAAGCTAAGTGCGTTTTTAACACTTCTTATATTTCCTGCGTTATAATCAATAATTCCTATCAAATTTTATCCCTTGTTATGGTTAAATTCAGGCACGATTTCTTTTAATTTAGTTGCAACTTCATCATCGCTAACGCTTAAAAGTTCGGCGATTTGACGATTTAGCAAATTTAAATCATAGCTATCAGAGTGCGTTACAAAGATACTTTCATACTCCGTGCCTTTGTCGTTTTCATCTATCAAAAGCTCTTCGTAAAGCTTTTCGCCGGGACGAAGACCTGTGAATTCGATACCTAAATGCTCTTTTGAAGCAAGTTGCAACATGCGTTTAGCAAGATCTGCGATTTTAATAGGTTTTCCCATATCAAGGACAAAAAGCTCCCCACCTTTGGCAATCGAAGCTGCTTGGAGAACCAGCTGACAAGCTTCGCTAACTAGCATAAAATAACGCACGATTTCCGGGTGCGTTACGCTTAGGGGCTTGTTTTCTTCGATTAAGCGTTTAAATTTTGGTATTACGCTTCCGCTGCTACCTAGCACATTACCAAATCTAACGGCGACGATTTGCGTTTTTTCATCGCTCGAATTTAACCCGTAAAGTTCGCAAATTCGCTTTGTTGTTCCCATTATATTTGTTGGTCTGACGGCTTTGTCGGTGGAGATGATGACGACTTTTTCCACGCCGTATTTTTTAGATAAATCAACCACATTTTTTGTGCCGATGATATTATTTTTGACTGCCAAATGCGGGTTATATTCGCAAAGCGGAACATGTTTGTAGGCTGCTGCATGAACGACGACTTGTGGTTTAAATTCGCTAAAAACGGCTTCAAATTCGCTCTCATAAACGATATTTACCATTTTTAGTTCGTTTCTAGCGTCTGCGTTTGTGGCTTCGTTGATTTGATATAGATTAAATTCGCTGTGTTCTACCATGATAAGTTTTTTTGCGCCAAATTTTAAGCATTGTTTGCAAATTTCGCTTCCTATCGTGCCGCCAGCACCTGTAACAAGGACGATTTTGTCTTTGATAAATCGCTCAACAGCCGTGCTATCAAGGTCTTTTGGCTTTCGTGCGAGCAAATCTTCGATAGAAATGTTACGAATTTTGTCATTTTCACTTTCAAGCAATGAGAAAATTTTTATATCTTTAAGCCCATAAGCAATAAGCTCGTCATAAAGCTCTTTTAAATCGCTCGGCTCTAATGCAAGTGCGATTATAGCGGTTTTTGCTTCGCTTTCTTTTATGATTTCAGGAATTTTATTTTTTGCTTTGACGGTGAAATTCTCAAACGAAGTTCCTACTAGCTCATCTCTTCCATCGACGATGGCAACCGGATAGTAGTTTATGTATTGTTGGCGCATACCTTTTAGGATATGAACGGCTTTGTTTGTAGCGCCAAAAACTATGCACGGCTCGTTGTTTGAGATAAATTTGCTGCCGTTTAAAAACATGCGTTTTGAAATTCGCACGGCTCCTATTAAAATATACGAAATCGCCGCGTCGATAAAAACAATGCTTCTTGGAAAAGGATTTAAAATATCATCAAAAATGGTAAAAATTCCGGCAAAAACAATGATAGTTAAAATGTGTGCGTAAAATAGTTTTTTGGCTTCATAAAGCCCAAAAAACCGCCACGGAACCATATAAATTTTAAAAAACCAAATCAAGCAAATTTTGATAAGCGTTATACAAAATATGCTAAGTAAAAGCCCTTTGTAAAATTCGTTCGGAATATCGCCGCTAAAACGCAACACAAAGGCGATATAAACCGAAAATATGGAGATCAAAATATCCACAAAAAGAAAAAATGTAAATCTTTTAAATTTAGTCGGTTTTAAATTCATAAACTTTCTCTCACGATTTTCGCTACTTTTTCGACATTTTCGTCGCTTAAATCACTACCGCTTGGCAGACAAATTCCGCGACTGAAACAATCTTCGCTAGTGCCGTCCGTTACGCTTAATGCACCTTTAAAAACAGGTTGTAGGTGCATTGGTTTCCATAAAGGACGGCTTTCGATGTCTTTTTTATTTAGTGCGTCTATTACGCGCAAGTGCGCATTTTTTTCTTTAAAAAGCAGGGTTGTTAGCCACCTATTTCCGCGCGAATTTGGAATTTCAGGCATAAATTCGGCGCAGTCTTTCAAAAGCTCACTATAAAGTGCGAAAATCTCTCTTTTTCGTTGGACGCGTTTTTCTAAAACTTCCATTTGCCCTACGCCAATAGCCCCCAAAACATTGCTAAGTCGGTAGTTATGTCCGTAGTCGTTGTGTTCATAATGCAAAAACGGCTCTCTTGCTTGTGTGCTGTAAAATCTAGCTTTTGCGATTAAATTTTCATCATTTGAAATTAGCATTCCGCCGCCGCTTGTGGTGATGATTTTATTTCCGTTAAAGCTCAAAACCCCCAATTTAGCGATAGCCCCAAGAGCTTTTCCTTTGTAAAACCCGCCAAGTGCTTCTGCTGCATCTTCGATGACGGCGATATTTTCGTTTTCGCAAATTTCCATTATCTCGTCCATTTTTGCAGCCTGTCCATAAAGGTGCGTTACGATCAAGGCTTTTGGTTTTTTTGGAGCGATTTTTATCGCTTTTTTTAGTAAATTCGGGCTTAGATTCCAACTCTCATCGCAATCGATTAAAATCGGAGTGCATTTTTCGTAAAATATAGGATTAACACTAGCCATAAATGTAAAGCTTGAAGCCAACACTATATCATCTTGCTTTACGCCTAAAACTCGCAATGCTAAATGAAGTCCAGCCGTGCCTGAATTTAATGCCAACGCCCTTTTAACGCCACAATAGTTTTCAACGCTATTTTCAAATTTATTTACAAATTCGCCCAAAGGTGCGATATAGTTGCTTTCGAAAACTTGTTTAATATATTCTAATTCGTTGCCACCCATATTTGGCGGACTTAAAAAAATTCTCCCCATTTTTCTTTCTTTCGTAATTGAAATCAGCCTAGCTTTGCCGAGAGTTCATAAATTTCTCGTTCGATAGGCATACCAGCCTTATCTCACTCGAAATTTACTTCACAGCTCGACAAATCGTCGGCATAAGCCGTTCGAATTTGAAATTATACAAATCGTCGGCATTTGTTATTCAAATTTACATTGAATTACTTTGCAAATCATTTATTGTCATTGCGAGAATTTGCAAAGCAAATTCGAAGCAATCGCCAGTGATTAAATTCGCAAACACGCTATTTTCTAAATTATCTACTAATTTTGAAAATTTAAAAACATTTATTTTAGCACTTTAATATTAATTTTTTTATAACTTTCGCAGGAACACCGACGGCTACGCAATTTTCGTCGATGTCCTTTATCACTGCACTGCCTGCACCGATAACGCAATTTTTACCGATTTTGACCTTTTGAATTACGCTCGAACCTAAGCCGATATGGCTAAATTCTCCAACTTCCACGCCACCTGCAAGGGCTGAATTTGGGCTGATATGAGTAAATTCGCCAATCACACAATCATGCTCTATCACACAAGCTGAATTTAAAATCACCCCGTCACCGATAATCGCATCTGCATTTACCACGACATTTGGCATGATAACCACGCCACGCCCGATTTTAGCTGTGGGCGAAATCACAGAAGTTTCATGGATAAGTGTGGCTATTTCAAATCCTGCTTCGCTAACTTTTTTTTGCAAATTTGCTCTTATTTTATTATCGCCGATTGCGATTATAACGGGAAATTTCGGTAAATCAGGGCTAAATTTTAATTCACCCTTGTCGTCTAAAAAAACGATTTCTTTATAACCTGCACTTTTTGCGACATCGCACACGACCTTGCCATGACCGCTCGCGCCGTAAATATAAATTTTAGTTTTTTCCATTGAATTTCTCCGTTGTCGCCATGCCTTCTTTATTAACGCCGTCTTTTTTAATAACTTTTTTTATGGTTAAAAATGCGATTTTTAAATCTAGCAAAAAGCTTAAATTTTTAGCGTAAAAGCTGTCGAATTCAAATTTTTTCGCCCAGCTAATGGCATTTCGCCCATTTACTTGCGCCAACCCCGTTATGCCCGGTCGCACGCTGTGGCGAAGTTTTTGCTCTTCGTTGTAAAGCGGCAGGTATTCTACGAGCAAAGGTCTAGGTCCGATGAAGCTCATATCGCCTTTTAGGACATTGAAAAGTTGTGGTAGTTCGTCCAAACTTAAAGCACGAATTTTTTTGCCGTATTCATTTAGGCGTAGTTCGTCGCTTAAAAGTTCGCCGTTTTCGTCTCGCTCGTCGCTCATAGTTTTAAATTTATAAATTTTAAAAATTTTTTCGTTCAGCCCCGGGCGAGATTGCGTGAAAATGGTGTTTTTGCTAATGTGCTTTTTGATTAAAATATGAGTTGCTATCATAAAAGGCAAGCTTAAAATAATTAAAATCAAAGCACCTAAAATATCCAATAATCGTTTGAAAAACGCTCTATACATATAAAAACTGCCTATAAATGTCCAAATATTTTTGTGTGATTATCGGCTCGTCGTATTTTTCTAAAACTGCCTTTCTACCGTAATATCCCATTTTTCGTGCTAAATTTTCATCATCTAGCAAAATTTTAATCTTTCTAGCTAAATCAACCGAGCTTTTCATTTGGCAAATTAATCCCGTGTGTCCATCTTCGACAGCTTCTACACAACCATCTGCATTGCTTACCACACAAGGGCGACTCATAGACATAGCTTCAAGTATGGTTCTTGGAAAACCCTCTTTATAGCTTGGCAAAACAATCATATACGCACTTTTATAAAGCGAAAAAACATCTTCGCACCAGCCAAGCCAAAGGACATTCGGATTTTTTAAGAATTCTTTACTAGCCGAACTTTTGTTTCCTTCAAAAGTATCTCCCGCAAATACAAACTGCACATCATCGCGATTTGATAAAATATCCGCCGCTTCGTAAAATTCGCGAATTCCTTTATGCCAAAGCGCCCTGCCTATCATCAAAACCACTTTTTTATGGCTCATTTTTGCGTCAAGGTATTTTTCTTCATCAAATAGCTTACTATCCACACCTACACTTTTTATGCAAAAAACCTTATCGATTGTAATCAAATTTTTATCAACCATATAGCGCGGATCGGAGTGATTTACAAAAATGCAGCCGTTAGCAAGAGCAAAAGATTTTTTATAAAGTTTTTCCATAACAAATCTTACAGCTCTGCTTTTTAAATCATTATCGACGTAAAAGCTTCCTAAACCTTCAATAAGATTTATAACCGTCCGAATTCCTGCGTTTTTAGCCGCAATTGTGCCAAAAACATTTGATTTATGGGCCGAAGTTTGCAAAAAATCTAAATTTAGCTCTTTTAAAACTTTTGTCAAATTTGCTGTATTTTGCGATACTTTAAAAGGATTAAGACTTGCTTTATCTAAATCATAATTAACGCTAATAAATTCTTTTTCTAAATTTGGTGTATATTTTCCCTTTGGGGCAATAGCATAAACTTCGTGTCCGCGTTTTTTAAGCTCACGCATAATCGGCACCCTGAAAAAATAAATACTCATATCAGAGTGCGAAAGGAAACCAAATTTAGCCATTAATCAACCTTACAAATTTGCAAATTTAAATCAAATTCTACCGAATTTACCTTTTTAATTTATAAATTTTTGCTGCCGGATTTAAAATCACAGGTTCAAAAAGCTCTCTATCATACTTTTCAAGTATAAAAAGCTGAACATACGCCGAATTTAAGGCACTATTATCAAGCAAGATAAATCTGCCATAATCTTTCATAAAAATCACAAAAAGCCCAGCACTACTATCTATTGCGATTTCTTTGACGATTAGTTTTCCGTTTGCGTCGTAACTTGTTTCATAAAATGTATTTATGCTATACTCTTTGCCACCGATTTTAGCAACAAGCAAATCATTGCGTAAAATCACCCCCGCACCGATATTTATGCCGTATTCATCTTTGCCGTAAAATCCACCACTATAATATAGCGGATCAACAAATTTTTTGCCAGTTTTTAAGTCCAAATTCGAAAACTGCATAATAACAGGAAAGATGTTATTCATGCGATCAGGCAGATAAAAATAGACATATCTACTAGCTTTTGGCGGAGTAAAATCTTTTAGTCTCAAAGAGAGCAAAAAGTCGTTAATATCGCTAACACCATAATCTTTAATCGCTTTTTGCATTATATCGCCACCGAATTTCTCTTCAAATTTGCGCTCAGTATATTCCACGGCAAGACGCGCCATATTTGCTGCGCTAACTTGATCTTTAAAAAGTGAAAAACTAACAGGAAAGTTATCATCGCCTAGGTGCTTTCCGCCGTCGATTAGCGTTTTGGTATCACTATAATATCTAATCGGATAGCCATAGTCCCACCACGCTAAAACATAATCTTCGCGACCTGCGATATTTTTTAATTTATCCAAAATTTCAACTTCGCTCCTAAAAAACACCGTATCGGATTTATACTCTTTAATATGCGTCCAAGCAGGATACAACGCCGCTAGTGTCGCACCAAAAAGCAAAATTCTTTGCAAAAATTTTGGCATATTTAAATTTTTGATACCAAAATACAAAATATAACCAAAACTTAGCCCCATAACGCCAACAGCGTAAATGGTAAATCTTAGGCCTGCTTTATTTGCCAAAAATCCAAGTGCCAAAAGTGGCAATGAAAGCAAAAATTCCTTGTGCTTAAAACATAAAAGCGCATACCCAAAAAGCGCGATTACAAAAACGATAGTGTGCGAACTAATGCGCTCCATAAAGATTTTTGGTGGAACGATGCCAGATTCTTGAATCGTTTGATTGACATTAAAATAGTGAAAAATCGCACTTGCATTGTGCGCGTTGTCGGCGACATCTCGCAAGATATAAAATCTAAGATTAAACCAAATCGGATTTAATCCGCCTTTTATAATAAAAAGTGCCAAAACCAAAATGCCGATAATGCCTAAAATATGCCAATTTACAAGCTCTTTTTTATAAATAAAAAAGAAAAATAGTGCAAAAATAAGTCCAAATTTAAGGAAAATAGAAATCCAAGTAATCGATAAAATTAGCAAAATCATTGCTTCATAATTTACAACTCTTTTTCGCTGAAAAATCAATGTATAAACTATAAAAATCCCTAAAAATGCCGAATTTAGCGTAAAGCTTGACGGATACCACCAAAGATAAAGACTAATAAAAATGGGCGTTAATATAAGCGAAATTTTATCGCCTTTGGTGCAAATTCGAATAAGCCCCCATAACACAAACATCGCAAAAACGATATTTAGCATATCGGTATCATAATACCCACTCATCGTGCGGTTATAGTAGCTATGAGCGACACAAGCAATCAAAGCACCGATAAATCCTGCTCTAAGGCATTTAAATTCAGCTGAAATCAGCAAAATAGGCACTACAATCAAAGATGATAAAATCGTAGGCAGATATAAAATAATACTTTCAAAACTAAACGGCAAAATCATTTTTAGCCACGCAGTTAGCTTAGCTAGGGGAAAATCAATATAACTTAAATCATTTGGCTGATGAAATCCTGCTAAATAATCCCTAGCCCCTTCGGCAAAGGCATATCCGTCGTTTGTGTTTATCATAAGCTGATCGTTCCAAAAAAACTGCGGATAATCACTCGCCCAATAAACCCAGTAAATTCGAAGCCCAACACTAAAAATGAACGCCAAAATAATCATCAAAAGCAGATGTTTTGAAAGCTCATAGTTTTTTATAAATTTAAAAATTTTACTAAAATCAAATTTGTTTGTTTGCAAATTCTCTTGCTCCGTGATAGTAAAGCCGCTAATGGGCTCTTTTTGTGAGTTTTTGCTTTGCAAATTTGCTAAATTTTCATCATTTTGCATAAATTTCCTTTAAATCTTTTATCAAATCTTTTGCAATTTTATTTTTATTAAAAAATTCGGCTCTTATTTTAGCCTTTTTTTCATAAATTTTTACAAATTTTTAGTTTTTTATAAGCAAAAAATTAAAATATTCCTTTGGCTGCTCTATATTTGTTTATGCTCTTATAAAAAGCCTCTTTTGCTCCGTAAGTTTTTATATTTTGTATCACAAAATAAGAATAATACAGAAATTTGCCAAATTTATTTCCAAATTTATCTATAAACCACGCTCTTTTTTCAAATATTTTTGTTTCTAATTCACTTCGCCAACTGCCGTCATAATGATGGATTGCGTATGTATTGTCTGTGATTTTGGTAGTATTTGTTACAAGGCTTTTTGGATAAAAATAATCGGTCGGATAAACAACACAATCATCTATTTTTTGAAGTTCGCCGTTTAGTTTAAGATTTCGCCCGACCAATATATTTGTCATTATTTTTACGATAGTTGTTGTGTTTAGTTGATTGTTTTTGAGCATAAAGTTGTGTGTTTTGTAATAATTTAGCATTTCTTGCAATATGTCTGATTTTGCTTCACTACCGCAGATTGCTAAATTTACGCACTCGGCACTTTCAAAACCAAGAAAAAATTTATTATTCATTAAATCATCGATATTTTTTAAAAGTTCCATATCGGTATCCATATAAATTCCGCCAAATTCATACAAAGCTTTAAGTCTTGCTACATCTGCAACAAAGGCGTATTTTTTGGCTTCGTATGCTTCTTTTGTATATTGTAACGCATTTACATCAAAATTACTTTCATTCCACTCAATAATTTCATAATCAGGGCAATACTTTTTCCAGCTTTCGATACAATTTAGTGCCATTTGTGGTAGCGGCTTACCGCCAAACCAACAATAATGTATAATTTTTGGTATCATAATCAGTCCTTTATATCTTTATTCATTACTTTTTGGATTAAATTTTTCCATTTTTGTGATATTTTATATGGTTCAAATTTACTCTTGCGCTCCCCTGCTTTTTGGCAAAATTCTAGTCTTAGTTTTTCATTGCTCATTAAAATTTCAAGTTTTTTAGCAAATTCGGCAGTATCGTTTATACCAGATAAAAATCCATCAACGCCATCTTTTATCAAATATCTTGGACCGCTAATACAATCAGTTGAAATCCTAGCACAATCAAAAAAGATAGCTTCCATGAGTATCATACCAAAACCTTCGCTTAAACTAGTAAGTGCTACTATTTTTGCTCTTTTATAAAATTTATCTATCTCTTTTGTAAATCTAATAATCTCTAAATTCACGCCATTTTCTTTGGCTAGTTTTATACACTTATCTCGTTCGCTGCCATTTCCGCAAACAACGATTTTATAAGAATTTCGCACTTTTTCATCAACAAGACAAAAAGCATTTATCAAAAAATCAAGCCGTTTGTTTTTATCGATTCTTGACGGAAATAAAATAATATTTTCTTTTTCAAATTTTTCATCTGAAATATCCATAAAAAAAGGATTTGGCATGATTTGAGATTTTTTTATTTTGTAAAAATCGTAATCAAATTCGCTCAAAAATGTGATAAAATCAGCCCTTTTGTATGCTAAAAAAATTAGTGGTTTATACAAAAAATGCACATAAGCCGTATGATTTCCATGTTCTGAAATAATAAGTTTTGCCTTTGGATTTAATAGGGCAATTATAAAATTCATATATCCAGCAAAGCCTAATATCAAATCAAATTTATTTTTAGAAAAATATTTTCGTAATTCACAATATGGTTTTACAAACTCTCCTGCGGTAAAATTCATAGTATCGCGTTCTATGTCACTAAAAAAGCCCTCTTCGTCATGATAGGTATTTAAAACTTTGACATTAAATTTCATATCAATTAAAATATCATAGACAAATCTCGCAACCCTAACAGCACCACTATAAGAGTTTGTAGCTATCACAAGACAAGCGTTCATTATTTTTTAATCCTTATTAGCATATTTAGTAAAGCTTTTGATACACGACATATAGGAAATATCAAAAAATCGGGTAATTTCATCAGCATAGACAATGCGATTTTTTTATATTTTTTCAAACCACAATCTTTAAATTCGCTACTTTTTATTATCTTGATAATTTTATCTTTGTAAATTTTTAAAGTTTTTTTCATATCATCTGTATTTAAAGGTAACAAAACGAAAAAATAGCGAAATAAAAGTTCCAATGTTTCTTTGCAAAATATCATTTTTGCATGTTCAAATCCATTTTGAGTGAAAAAATTTGACAAATTTTCACTTTTTTCAAAATCATCTTTTATTTTATCAAATGTAATTGGTTTTAGCTCAAAATAATATTTATAGGCTGCATTGTTTATTTTATAAATTTTTTCCGCAAAAAACACTATTTTTGGAAACATACATCTATCTTCTGCGTAAAATCTAATATCAACAGGAAATTCGACCTTATCGTGCAAAGTTTTTTTATACAATTTATTCCAAACGGAAGTTAAAATTCTATCATATCTAGCGTTTAATATATCATCTAAATACTTTTTTTTATCTACAACACCACTTTGTAAAATATCTTTATGAATAATCTCTTTGCCGTCAACTACAAAAATAACATCGCCAACTACTAAATCAGCCTCACTTTCAACTGCACCATTATATAAACTTTCTAAGAAATTTGGCAAAACCTCATCATCGCCGTCGATATGGCTTATGTATTCGCCTTTTGCTACTTCGTAACCAGCTTTTCTGGCACTTGGCAAACCGCCATTTTCTTTATTTACGATTACAATTCTATCATCTTTAAATTTTTGAATTATTTGAAGCGAGTTATCGGTGCTACCGTCATTTACAACGATAATCTCTATGTCTTTAAACGATTGATTTATAACGCTATTTAGGCATCGCTCTATTTTTTCTCCAAGATTGTAACAAGGAATAATCACAGAAATTTTTGGTTTCATAAAATACCTTTTCCACATTTATTTATGATAATGTAAATTCAAAACTATTTGCAACTTTTAATCCTTAAAAATAAATTTCTAGCAAAAATAGCAAATTTCGCCAAAGTTTTTGACATGGCACAAATACTTAAAATAACAGAATTTGGCAATCTTATCAAAATAGAAAGCATAAATTTTTTATATTTTTCCAAGCTACAATCTTTAAATTCGCTACTTTTTGTTATCTCGCAAATTTTGCTTTTATACTCTTTTAAAGTTTGTTTTATGTCATTTTTATCAAAAGGGGTAGAGATGAAAAAATAGTGAAACACAACTCGCATACTATCTTTACAAAATATTGTTTCTGCGTCGTTAAAGCCTTGTTTAGTGAAAAAATTCGTCAAGCTTTCATTTACAATAAAATTATCTTTGAGCTTTAAAAATGTCATCTGTTTTCGATTTAGATAGTATCTATAAAATGTATCATCTACTTTGTAAATTTTTTCTGCAAAAAATGCTATTTTTGGGATTATACACCTATCTTCTGCGTAAAATCTAATATCAACAGGAAATTCAACCCTATCGTGCAAAGTTTTTTTGTATAATTTATTTACAACCGAAGTTAAAACTCTATCATATCTAGCGTTTAATATATCATCTAAATACTTTTTTTTATCTACAACACCACTTTGCAAGCTATCTTTGTGGATACTTTCTATGCCGTCTCGTATAAAAATAGCATCACTTAAAACCAAATCTGCATTATTTTCGCTAGCACCCCTGTATAGGCTTTCTAAAAAATTTGGCAAAACCTCATCATCGCCGTCGATATGGCTTATGTATTCGCCTTTTGCTACTTCGTAGCCTGCTTTTCTAGCACTTGGCAAACCACCGTTTTCTTTATTTACGATTACAATTCTATCATCTTTAAATTTTTGAATTATTTGAAGCGAGTTATCAGTGCTGCCGTCATTTACAACGATAATCTCTATATCTTTAAACGATTGATTTATAACGCTATTTAGGCATCGCTCTATTTTTTCTCCAAGATTGTAACAAGGAATAATCACAGAAATTTTTGGTTTCATAAAATAAACTATCCTTTCTGAATTTAATTTTTAAACTTGCATTATACTATAATTTGTTTAGCTCAACAGAATCTATATTTAAAAGCCAAAACTTCGTTAAATTCTTCGTGTCTGAAATTTTGTGGGCTTTTATCTGTGCTTCCGTCATCGACCACTATAATTTCTAAATTTTTATATAATTGATTTATAACTGAATTTAGGCACTCTTTTAGATATATTTTGACATTATAAACTGGGATTACTATGCTAACTGCATAAAATTTCATTATTTGAACCCAAGCTTAATTTTAATTAACATAAATATCCTACCTATGCCATCTTGTTTCAAAATATAAAAAAATCTATTTATTAAATAGATAAATTTACCAAAAAAAATTCCAAATTTATTTACATAGTAATCTCTTTGTTTTATTTTAAATTTTTCTTTTTCATCAAGCCAACTGCTATCGTAATGATGAATGCCATAGGTATTATTTGTAAAATTAAGTTTATTAGTATAAAAATTTTTTGGATAAAAATAATCAGCTGGATAAACCCTACAACCAGCCACAGTCTGCAACTCGCCATTTAGTTTCAAACCATATTTAGATAGTATATTTGTCATTATCGTTACAATGGTCGTTGTGTTTAGTTGATTGTTTTCTAGCATAAATTTATGTGTCTTGTAATAATCTAGCATTTCTTGCAAAATATCCGACTTTGATTCACTGCCACAAATCGCCAAATTTACATATTCAGAACTTTCAAAGCCAAGAAAAAATTTATCATTCATCAAATCATCGATATTTTTTAAAAGTTCCATATCGGTATCCATATAAATTCCGCCAAATTCATACAAAGCTTTAAGTCTTGCTACATCTGCAACAAAGGCGTATTTTTTGGCTTCGTATGCTTCTTTTGTATATTGTAACGCATTTACATCAAAATTACTTTCATTCCACTCAATAATTTCATAATCAGGGCAATACTTTTTCCAGCTTTCGATATATTTTAAAGCTAACTCTGGCAAAGGATTCCCGCCAAACCAGCAATAATGAATAATCTTTGGTATCATCTAAATTCCTTTATTTAATCTTCTTATAAATAACTATCAATAGCTCATTTATTTTTTCAAGTCCTAAAAAACGAAAAGAATATTTTATTTTTGTTTTAAATGATAAACTTGGATTACACCAAATTAATTTGATGTTTGCTAAATTTTTATCGATAAGTTTTAAATATTTTATAGTATCGGTAGGATAAGACATCATAACAAGATGCATTATTCTCATATCTAAAAAAATTTTATATTTTTCATAGATTTTTTTCTCAATTAAAAAATTTAATATTGCGTTGTAAAGTAATCTAAAACAATCTATTTTTTCTTCATTCATAATAACTTTGTCACCAGAAACAATACTAGATAAATTTATTTGGTTATAGTGATAATAAGCATACGGAAGATATGCTTTTTTTCGATGAAAATAAAATAACTGCAACGATATATAAACATCTTCAAACAAACTAAAATTAGGAAAATCGATTTTATCATACAGCTCTTTGGATACTAATTTTATTGGTAAAAAGCCATTGGTAACACCAAGCAAACTATCTGAAAATTCGGAATCTGTTTTTATAAAATCATATTTTTCTTTACTATATATTTCTTTATTTTCAAAACTGCTGTAAAGATCACATATTACAATGTCTGCACCATCTTCTTTTGCTTTTTTATACATAGAACTTATCATATCAAGCTCTACCCAATCATCGCTATCTATAAAAAGTATATACTCGCCATTTGCGCTATTTAAGCCATTTTTTCTAGTTAGGCTCGAACCGCTATTTTGAGTATTGTTTATGATTTTTATATTATCTTTTCTATTTGGATATTTTTCTATAATGCTTTGCAAAACCTGCATACTATTATCGGGTGAACAATCATTTACAAAAATATACTCAATGCTATCAAAATCTTGCTCAAATAGTGTTGTGGCACATTTGGCGATATATTTTTCGACATTATAAACTGGGATTATTATGCTAACTAAACAATTTTTCATAAATTTTTTCCTTTTATAATCGCTTTTATATTTCTATATATGTCTCTTGGTATCGTAAAACACCACTCCAATCCAATAAACGGCAAAGTGTAAAAAATCTTTTTAAATTTTGAAATCAATGGATTTTGCAAAACAAATCTAATATCCACAAGGCTTTCATCTATGTTTTTTAGCCTATTTATATAGTCGTTATCTGCTACCACAAGCACAATCCAAACAATACGCATTTTAACATCTTTGATATATTTATCATAGATATTATTTTGTATTAAAAAATTACAAACGCTATTATACATCTCTTTGCTATCATTTATCTTTTTTTCTATCGAATTAGATGACACTATACTGCTTAAATTCATTTGATTATAATGCAAAAATGCTTTTGGTAAATATGAAATTTTTTTAGTTTTATAGAAAAGTTGAGTTATAATGAAAGTATCTTCAAAAAGTGAAAATTTTGGAAATTCCAAATTCTCATATAGTTTATTTTTTACTAATTTGTTCCAAATGTAAGAATTTATAGACCCACTCAAACAAGCTTTTAAATAATCATTATTTTTTATTTCATCATATTTTTCTTTGCAATAAATTTCTTTATTTTCATAATTTAAATAATAATCGCACCACACAATATCAGCATTATCGTTTTTTGCTTTTTTATACATAGAACTTACCATATCAAGTTCTACCCAGTCATCACTATCTATAAAAAGTATATACTCGCCACTAGCATTATCTAAGCCATTTTTTCTAGTTAGGCTAGAACCGCTGTTTTGAGCATTATTTACGATTTTTATATCATTTTTTCTATTTGGATATTTTTCTATCACGCTTTGTAAAATTTGCATACTATTATCAGGCGAGCAATCATTTACAAAAATATACTCAATGCTATCAAAATCTTGCTCAAATAGCGTTGTGGCACATTTGGCGATATATTTTTCGACATTATAAACAGGGATTATTATTGAAATTAATGGACTTTTATTCATCATTTCTCCAAATTTACAAGCCTACCAAATAAAAGCTTCATTCTATCAAAATATATAAAAAATTCTTCTTCTTTTAAAATCCAAAGAGTAAAAATATAAACTATTATGCCAATTAGTATCGATAAAATCAAACTTAATAAAGGACTAGATATGAAATAATCAATACAAAAAATTACAAAAACCATAACAAAAGATGCTACAAAACTGTGCCAAATATAGCCAAGTTGTTTAAATGCACCAAAGCCATAGTATTTACCTATGATGTAGGTATTTATAAAAAACGATAAAAAACCCATTGCTGCCCTACCTATAACGACTGCTTTTATGCTTATAGGAAATGTTATGGCCATCATGATAAAAAGCAAAAACATTTTGATTATTTCGATTTTTAAACGATAATCTGTCCTTCCAATAGCTTCTAGTAAATTCAAATTCGCACCACTTAAAGGTGTAAAAATAAATGCCAAAGAGAACCAAAAAAATAGAGGTGCCGCTTCAATCCATTTTTCTGTCAAAAATACTAAAATAAAATTCTCGCTTATCATAGCAAAACCAAACATTGCAGGAATTGTAGTTAAAGAGATAATTTTAAGAAGTTTTTTAAATATCCTTATAAGCTCATCTTTATCATTTTGCAAAGATGAAAGCAGCGGAAAAGTAGCCCCTACAATAGCACCTGTTACAGCTCCAAAAATACTGCTAGTGCAAGTTTCTCCTTGATTATAAAAACCTAAATCTTTTGTAGAATAAAATTTAGCAATAACAAGAATATAAATGCTGTTTAATATAATTCCTAAAACTCCGATTACGGTCAAATTTACACTAAAACTAAATAGTTTTTTAAATGATTTTTTGCTAAATCCAGTCTTTGGTATCCATTTACCAAAATACCAAAATAACGCAACTGCTACGCTCTGCGATATAATATTTTGCCAAACAAGCGACCAAACACCAAATCCATTTAATGCAAAAATTAACCCGCAAGGACAACCGATAATAATAGAGATTAAATTTATAAAAGCGATTTTCTTAAAATCAACATTTATTTGAAATTTTGCTGTTTGCACTATTCGTAATGATTGCAAGATTAAAACCACAAACAAAACTCTTGCCAAATTTGTAAGTTCCGGAATTTTATAAAATTCTGCGATAAATGGAGCAACAAAAAATAAAATTAAATAAAATACTATCGCAACAACTACATTAAAAATAAAAACAGTTGAAAAATCATATTCATCTCTGTCTTGTCTTTGTATTAAAGCCTTAGAAAAACCGCTTTCAATAAAAACGGAACTAAGCGCGATAAAAACCGTTAAAAGCGCAATAGTTCCATAATCATTTGGCGATAGAATTCTAGCTAATATAATGCCGAAAATAAAACCAAGCCCTTGAACCCCAAAGCGTTCAAATAAGTTCCATAAAATTCCAAATTTGGTTTTTTGAATTATGTTTTCTTGCACAAATTTTCCAAAATTTAAAAATTATTTTTCATTTAAATTTAAAAATAACTCTGCGCACCAAAGTTGCCATTTTTGATTTCCGCTTAATTTTTCCATAGGAATATCATCTCTAAATTCTGCTCTTTTTGGACCTTTCCAATCTTTAAAAATCATATCCACAGGGCGTGGCATAGGAATTTTATTTGGTATTTCAAATTCAGGATAAATTTTTGCATATAAATTTCTAACCAAATATTTCGGTTCGCCGTTTCGCACTCTATGCAAATCAAGCGGTTCGCTCATAACAAGCTTAGCGTAAGGGTCGTAATATGGCAGATTTGCAACTTCAAAAGCATTTAAATAAGAACTTGAACTCTCTATGGCAAAAACATCGTCCATAAAACGCATAAAGTCTATTTTTTCACCTTGTCTATATTTTTCAAAAAGCTCAGAAACATCAACCGGATTTTTTAAAACTAAATTTGGTTCTAAAAATGTGTAGCGATTTTTAAACTCATCAAAATCCCAATCTTTTGCTAAAAGTTTATCCATACCGCCAAAAATCAAGTCCGAACTCTCTCCGACAATCATTAGCTCTACGCCGTCTTTTTTGGCCGCCAAGGCAGCTTTATAAATTTGTGGTTCTATTGAATGCACGGGAGCGCATTTATTTTTCATAACAGGCTCGGTAAATTCTTTATAATCATCAAAATTTATATTTATCAAATGATGATTTAAGCCAAATTTTTCACAATATTTTTTTGCTCTTTTGGCATCTAAGTTAAAAACTTCATCTAAATCAGAAGTAAAGGTATATGCGTGGCTTCCTTTTTTTAGATATGAAGCCAAATTTGCGCTATCCATACCGCCTGATAGTAAAATTCCAATCGAATCATATTTTTCATAAAGTTCATCAAATTGTTTTTTTATAGCCGCGTCGATTTCATCTGCGTTTTTAACAGAAATTTGCTCATTTTTTGGCACAGGTTGTATATTTTTGTGCTTAAAACCATCGTAAAATTCAACGCCGTCTTTAAAAATATAGCGATACGCTATATACGAACTTAAACAAAAATCTTTATCTACCATTTTTTCTCCTTATTTTAAATCTTCTAAATTATCTTGACGCACAGCATTTAGCGCTTTTGTAATCTGCGTAGATGAGATATTTTTTGTATATGGAAAATATACGATTTTTATACCAAATTTAGCAAATTCTTTTTCATAATTTTGCCATTTCTCTGTCCCATACCAATCATCTCCTACAAATAGATACGAAGCACCTAATTTTTTACAAGCTTCAAGTTTATCCATATCATATTGCGGCACGGCAGCATCGACATATTTGCAACTTCTTACTATTTCGATACGATCTTCAAAAGGAATCATTGATTTTTTGCCTTTATATGCCACGAGTTCATCGACGGTTACGCCGACAACCAACTTATCGCACATACCTTTTGCATTTTTGAGTAAATTTAAATGACCTATATGAAATAAATCATAAACTCCCGTTGTGTAGCCTATAATCATCATTTAACTCCTAGCGTTTGTTTGATTTCATCTAAGATTTTTTGCGAAACATTTGGATAATTTAGCATAATTTCATCTTTTATTTTTCCCATATCCAAAGGTTTGGTTTTTTCATCGATAACATCGCTTATATATGAAATAATATCGTTTTCATTTTTGGCTATGTAGTAGTGGTTTAAAGCTATTTTACCATACTCTGTAAGCTGATCAAATACTAATCCGTCATAAGATACAAAGCAGCCTTTTTTACCGCTATAAAGCCACTCTGAAATAAACGAACCACAATCATTTATTATGCCATCAGCTTCGTTAAAAATATCCAAATAATCCCCGCCGCTAGAAAATTCCATAACGCTTTTTATTTTTTCTAAATACTCACTTACTTGCTCTTTGCTCCAAGTTTTGCTCTGCACTAAATCTTCAAATAAAACAGGGTGCGGACGAAAAACAAAACGAACATTTGGAAATTTTTGTGGCAATGTCAAAATAAAATCATAATAATACAAAAAATTTGAAATTTTTATTATATCACCATATGTAGAGCGATGTGAAGCTATTAAAATAGTCTTTGTTGTTTCACTTTTTTTTTGATTTATCTTAAAATTATCCATTTTTGCATAGCCTGTTACTACTGCATTTTTTCCGATATAAGGAGCAAATTTCCTAAACCCGTCAAGCTCAAATTTATTATTTAAAAAAACTTTCCAACATAAATTTACTCCAAGCTGCGTAGTTATATAATTGTCCCCATATTGAAAATGGGAAAATCCATATTGTATATAAAAAGGTAAAATATTTTTACTCGATAAATACTGCATAGAATGAACCATATTTACAACACCGTCGTATGGATTAGCACAATACACAACATCAAATTTATCGCTATGATCTAAAAATATATCATTTTTTTCATCATAACCATCAAGCAACATCTCAATACCATATTTTTGCAAAACGAAATTTTTTGCGCCATTATATTTTTCTATCATATGCTCTTTACTTCTTGAAATGTCTGGAATCACAACAATTTTTAAATCAAATTTGTCCCCTTCTTTAAGCATAAGTTCATATAAATTTATCGCACCAAACATCGAATCTGACATAATATAGCTTGCAAAACGGATTTTCTTATTTTCTCGTTTTTTAAAATTTTCTATAACGCTTTCGTAATGCTTATGCGTAATAGATAAATTTTTTTTATTCTTAAAACATTGCCAATATTTTAAATATAACTCACTATCCCAAAATGATTTTGGCATTAACTCTACAATAGTGCGTTTAATAATATTCATTAATTCTTCTTTTCCCAATTTAACGCACTTGCAACAATTTCTTCTAAATTATTATGCTTTGGTGTCCAATCAGTTTTAGCTTTTAATTTATCTGCATTTGAGATTAGCCTTGCCGGGTCGCCGTCCCTACGCGGTGCATTTTCAACCTTAAAATCAACCCCGCTTACTTTTTTAGCACACTCGATAACCTCTTTTACGCTAAAACCGGTGCCATAACCTACATTAAACACGCTACTATCGTTATTTTGCAAGTATCTAAGCACCGATAAATGCGCCTGAGCCAAATCTTCCACATGAATATAATCCCTTACGCAAGTTCCATCACTCGTCGGATAATTATCGCCAAAAATGCTCATTTTTTCGCGTTTTCCGACGATTGTTTGAGTTGCCACTTTGACTAAATGCGTTGCATTTGGATAGTTTTGCCCGATAAGTCCGTCAGATGAAGCACCTGCTACATTAAAATAACGCAAAATTCCGTATTTAAAATCCCTATTTGCCGCAGCAGCGTCTTTTAAAACCCACTCGGTCATAAGTTTGCTTCTACCATAAGGATTTATCGGATTTTGCGGACTTTCTTCGCTAACTACACCGGTTTCAGGCTCCCCATAAGTCGCCGCCGTCGAACTAAAAATGAAATTTTTCACGCCGTATTTTTGACAAAGTGCTATCAAATTTATCGCATTTGCCGTATTGTTTAGATAGTATTTCAAAGGATTACTCATGCTTTCAAAAACTTCGATAAACGCCGCAAAATGGATAATCGCTTCAAATTTATTAAATTTAAAAATTTCGTCCATTTTTGCTATATTTTCCAAATCCATTTGGACAAACTCAAACGCACCCACGCTTTTAAGAGCGTCAATCGCTTTTTGTGTCCCTTTGCAAAGATTATCAACGACGACTATGTCATGTCCGCCTTCTTCAAGCAACGCCTTTACTACATGGCTTCCGATATAACCTGCTCCGCCTGTGATTAAAATTTTCATTTTTTGCTCCTTAAAATTAATTATTATACTACAATTCTTTTTTAAACCGAATAAAAACGGGAAATCTTGGTTTGCCGTTTTTTGTGAGATTTTGGAATTTATAGGTTAGAATTTGCCCGATTTTTGGCGGATTTGAGCGAATTTCATCGCTAAAACCCGACCCAAGCCTAAATTCAGCGCCACTTTTTATATCACGGCACAAAAGTGAGCCCATTTTGCCTTTAAATTTGCCTTTTCCGTCATAAATTTGCAAAACTTCACACTCGCTATCTAAAAACTTTTTAACTTTTAAAATTTTATCGCTTCGTCCGTTTATATATGGCGAATTTGGATCTCTTACGACCGCACCTTCACCGCCCTTAGCTAAAACGGAATTTAAAAATTTTTTTAATTCTTTGTGCGAATTTATGGGAATTTGCTCGATAATTTCAATATTTTTTATTTCGTTTTTATCTAAAAATTCACGCAAATTTGCTAGGCGAGAAAACAAATCGCCATTAACACTTGGCACATCAAAAATCAAAAATTTAACACTTTCCCACTCATCGCCTGGCTTACTATCAGCGACGATAGAGTATAAATTTTCAAAATCTTCTCGCTTCGTCCAAAGTTCGCCGTCAATCACAAACGGCGGAAAATTTTCCGTCCAAAATTTTGGAGCGTTTATGATTTTGCCGTTTCGGCTACGCAAATTTGCTCCGTCCCAAATGGCTCTAACCCCGTCAAATTTTTCGCTGATAACCCAACCTGCGATATTTTCATCACCTTTATAAACATTTAAAAGCATAGGTTCGTGATTTTTACAAAAAAGCAAAGAATTTAAAAAGAAAACTAATAAAATGAGCTTTTTTATCAAATTTCAAGCCCTTTTAGCTCTTTATCAATAAATTTGCTAAAAACTGCCGTGTAGCTCATATTTTCGCACTTTTCGTTTAAAAATTTTTGCATATTTGTCAAATAATTCGCATAATCGCTAATTTGCAAATTTCCACGCAAAAGCTCGTATTTTAGGAAAAGCCAGTAGGTATTTAGCGTGTCGCTTTGGCAATACTCATCGATTTTTTCTTGCTTATTCGCATAATACAAATCTAACACTTGATCGCCGCTAACATCGTATTTTCCGGGCAGCCCCAAAGCCGTGCATAAATAATCTAGCTTCAAACCGCTAACAGCCCTAAAATCGCTAATGTGATCGAGCAAATCCAAATGAAAACGCCCGTCGTAGCGACTTCGGTAATTTTCCCATTTGCTTTTATTCATAATTACATTATTAGTTTCAAAATACGAATTAGCATCTAAATTATACTTCATCGCCCTAACCATAATCATCGGCAGATCAAAGCCCCGTCCGTTGAAGCTTACAAGGCGAGGGTTGTGCGAATTTATAAATTTTAAAAACTCAGCGATTTTTTCTTTTTCGTTTTTGCCTTGCAAGGTCGAAACCCGCATGAAATTGCCAAATTTATCCGCCATAACGGCACTTATGCAGACCACTTTGTGAAAACAAACGGGCAAAAATTCGCTCCCTGTTTTTTCTTTTTGCAAATTTTGTGCCTTTTTGCTAAGTTTTAGTGGATTTAAAATTTTTGTTTTATCGTCGCTATAAATTTTATTTTCGCCCCAAAATTTAATGTTTTTTTCACTATTTTGCCCTAAATCTGCGTTTTTATCAAATTCCAAATTTTTACCATCATTTACTACATTTGCTTCTAATTCATTGCCAAAAAGATTATCTGTGTTTTCTTTTGGAATTTCTTCCCAGCACTCGCTAAATTCGTCCTTATCTAAAACTCTGCTAAGAGTTTCTACATCAGGGATAGTTTCACAATCAAAAACGCAAATATACTCGCTCATAAATCAGCCCTATCAAGCAATTTTATAAATCTACTTTTTATCCCACGCTAAAATGGTATTCCCGTTTTCATCGGTGGCGATGTCGCCCATGCCCATTATGTTATAACCACAATCGACATAGTGAATCTCGCCCGTAACTGCACTGGCAAAGTCGCTAAGCAAATATGCGCCACTTTTGCCGACTTCGAAAATATCTACATTTTTCTTTAACGGCGAATTTAGCTCGTTCCAACGCAAAATCATACGAAAATCGCCGATTCCACTAGCTGCGAGAGTTTTGATTGGACCTGCCGAAATCGCATTTACGCGAATTCCGCGAACGCCCAAATCATGCGCTAGGTAGCGAACTGAGCTTTCAAGTGCAGCTTTTGCTACGCCCATGACATTGTAATGTGGCACAAATTTCACGCCTCCAAGGTAGCTAAGAGTCAAAATCGCTCCATTATCATTTAGTAAAGGTTCAACCGCATTTGTTAAAGCAATCAGCGAATAAACCGAAGTTTGCATAGCGATATTAAAGGCTTCTTTTGTAGTGTCAATAAATTTGCCATCAAGCGCTTCTTTTGGCGCAAATGCCACAGCGTGAAGCACAAAGTCAAATTTGCCAAAATCTTTTTCTAAGCTAGTTCGCAAATTCGCCAAATGCTCGTCGTTGTTGATATCTAGCTCATATATTTTATCGCTTCCTAGCTCATTTGCAATCGGCTCAACACGCTTTTTAAGAGCGTCATTTAAAAATGTAAAAGCTAACTGTGCCCCTTGCTCGTGGCAAATTTTCGCAATCCCGTAAGCGATAGATTTATTATTTGCAACGCCGACAATAAGCCCTTTTTTACCTTTTAATATCATTTTGCTTCCTTGATTAAATTTATAAAATTTTCTGCACTCCAACTAGCAGTTCCCACTAAAACGCCGTCGCAACTTGAAATTTGCGAAATCTCAGCGATATTTTTTAAATTTACGCTTCCCCCATATAGCAAAGGCGCCTTTGTTTTAGTTCGCAAAAAGCTTAAAATTTCATCTATGATTTCGCTAGTTGCAGTATTTCCAGTGCCAATCGCCCAAATCGGCTCGTAAGCGATAACCAAATTTTGGTAATCTAAATCGATTTTTTCTAGTTGCGAATTTAGAAATTCCTTTGTTTTGCCGTTTTTATAAACAGCTTCGCTCTCGCCTATGCAAAAGATGATTTTGTAGCCTTGCGATTTTGCAAATTCGAATTTTTTTGCGATTAGCTCGTCTGTTTCACCTAAAATTTCGCGTCTTTCGCTATGTCCGATTAAAACGCAAGAAATGCCAAATTCACTCAGCATTTCTTTGCCGATTTCGCCCGTGAAACTGCCTTTTTCGCACGGATAGAAATTTTGTGCGCCTTGCGTGAATTTATGCTTTGCTAAATTTAGAGCCGTAGCCGGTGGAAATACCAAAATTTCGTGTTTTGATAAAATTTCATCGTCCAAATTTGCATTTAAAAATTCGCAATACTTGCCAAAACTAGCCCTTGTATGGTTGCATTTTAAATTTGCCGCTAGTATCATGTTTTATTCTTCCGTAGTTAAAACTTTTACGCCCGGAAGCTCTTTTCCTTCGATTAGCTCTAAACTTGCTCCGCCACCCGTTGAGATAAATGTCATCTCATCAGCATCCCCTGCTCTTTGAGCGACATCGGCAGTATCGCCACCGCCAACGACCGTCGTAGCGTGGCTTTCGGCGATTGCGTGGCTTATTCTAAAACTGCCACGCGCAAATTTATCGATTTCAAAAACGCCCATAGGTCCATTCCACCAAATAGTTTGAGCATCTTCCAACGCTTCTTTAAAAAGCGCAACGGTCGCGGGACCGATGTCTAGCCCCATCCAACCGCTTGGAATTTCTTGCACGGTTACAAAACGCATAACCGCATCTTGCGAAGGGCTTTGAGCGGCGATTACATCGACAGGAATATAAATTTTAACGCCCAATTCCTTGCCTTTTCGCAAAATATTTTTTGCTTCTTCGATCAAATCTTCTTCTAAAAGCGAATTTCCTATGTCGTATCCTACGGCTTTTAAAAATGTAAATGCCATACCGCCGCCGATGATGAGTTTATCGACTTTTGGTAGCAAATTTTTTAAAGCTTGAAGCTTTCCGCTTACCTTGCTACCGCCCGTTACAGCTACGAAAGGACGCGCAGGTCGCTTGATAAGATCTCTTGCAAACTGCACTTCCTTCATCAGCAAAAATCCTGCTGCCTTGTGTTCTTTATCAAAAAATCTAGTAATAGCTTCCACAGAAGAGTGCGCTCTGTGGCAAACGCCAAATGCGTCATTTATGTAAAAATCGGCAAATTCGGCAAGTTTTTTGGCTAATTCTTCATCGTTTTTGGTTTCGCCCTTTTCAAATCGCAAATTATCAAGCAACAAAACTTCGCCCTTTTCTAGCGAATTTACCGCCATTTTAGCGTCATATCCTGCTATGTCATTTACAAATTTAACTTCACGATCCAAAAATCTTGAAAGTCTTTTTGCCACAGGACGAAGTGAAAATTTCTCTTCAAAGCCGTTTTTTGGACGACCCAAATGACTAGCCAAAATCACGCTACAACCTTCGTCCAAGCAGTATTTTATCGTAGGAATCGACGAGCGAATTCGGCGATCGTCCGTGATATTTAAAAACTCGTCCATAGGCACATTAAAATCGCACCTAATAAAAACCTTATCCCCTGCTTTTAGCTTTAAATCTTTGATTGATAGAATTTCGCTCATCTTGGGTCCTTATTTTTTAGCTGCATACATCGCAAGGTCGATTAGTCGGTGACTATAACCCCATTCATTATCATACCAGCTCATAACTTTTATCAAATTTCCGCAAATCACTTGCGTTAAATCACTCGCAACTATGCTTGAATAGGCACTCGTGCAAAAATCAGTCGAAACTCTTTGATCATCATCAACAAGCAAAATGCCTTTCATAGCGCCATTAGCATATTTTCTAAAAATTTCATTAAGTTCAGCCGCCGTTGTTTCTTTTTTGGTAACGACATTTAAATCCACCATAGAAACATTTGGCACAGGCACTCTCACGCTTTGTCCGTGCATTTTGCCTTTTAGTTGCGGAAGCACCAAATTTATGGCTTTTGCAGCACCTGTTGTTGTAGGGATTATATTACAAGCTGCTGCTCTGCTTCTGCGGAAATCACGGCACTTAACATCAACCAAGCTTTGTCCGTTTGTGTAAGCGTGGATTGTAGTCATCAACCCTTTTTCTATGCCAAGCTCGTCATCAAGGACTTTTGCGATAGGTCCAAGGCAGTTTGTGGTGCAACTTGCATTTGAAATGACAGCCTGACCTGCGTAAGTTTCGTGATTTACGCCCATTACAAATGTCGGCGTATCGTCTTTTGCAGGAGCACTCATAACCACTTTTTTAATGCCGTTATTTAAGAAAGGTTGGCATTTTTCGGTTGTTAAAAAAGCTCCGGTGCATTCTAAAACCACTTCTGCGCCAAGTCCAGCGTAATCAAGCTCATTTGCGTCTCTTGTGCTATAAACTCTGATTTTTTTGCCATCAACTGCGATAAAATCATCATCTATAACCTCAACTTTTTTATTAAATTCGCCATGCACGGTGTCGTATTGAAGTAAGTATCTTGTAACTTCCCGTTTAGCGGTATCGTTGATAGCGACAACTTCGATGTCGTCTCTATTTAGTGCGATTCTAGCCACACACCTGCCGATTCGTCCAAAGCCGTTTATTGCAACTTTTAGTGCCATATAATATCCTTTTAGGTATAATTCACGCAATTTTACTAAATTTGGAATTTAAATTAGGTTAAACGGGTAAAAAATATGAAAATAGCACTATTTGGCGGTAGTTTCGACCCGCCACACACCGGACACGAGAAAATAGTTCGCTCGGTTTTAGCAAATTTAAATATCGATTTGCTTGTTATAATGCCGACATTTTTAAATCCGTTTAAAGAAAAATTTTCTGCACCGCCGAATTTAAGGCTAAAATGGGTAGAAAAACTTTGGGGAAATTTAGAAAAAGTGCAAATTTGCGATTTTGAAATTTTGCAAAATGAAAAAGTGCCGAGCATAAAAAGTGTAAATTTTTTGCTTTCAAAATATCCAAAAAGTGAAATTTATCTTATCATCGGAGCCGATAATTTGGCAAATTTAGACAAATGGCACAAATTTGACGAACTTAAAAATTTGGTTAAATTTGTGGTTTTTGCTCGTGGTGGCGTGCAAATTCCGAACCAAATTCACGGCGTAAATTTGCAAAAAATGGATTTAAATGTTAATATGTCGTCATCGTTTTTTAGGTCGAATTTGAAAGGTGAAATTCCAAATTTGATAAAAGATGAAGTTATAAAATTTTACGGAGATCAAAAAATGAGTGAAAATTCAGCAAAACAACGAGCCGAAAAAATCGCAGAAATTTTAAATGACAAAAAAGCCGAAAATGTCGAAATCATCGATATGAGCGAGAAAGATTATATCGCTAAATTTGTAGTCATTGCTACCACTTTGACAGGCCGTCATGGCTTAGCGCTAATCGATGAGTTAAAAAGCGTTTTAAAACCTTTGGGCGAAGAGTTTTTGGCTATCGAAAGTAGCGATGAGTGGAGCGTTGTGGATTTGGGCGATATTATAATTCACTTAATGGACGAACGCTACCGCGCAAAATACAATATCGAAGAGTTTTTGGAAAAATTAAAAAGAAATGAATTTGCCTAAATTTAGGCAAATTTGGTTTTAAAATTATATTTATATTTGTTAAATTTTACGGGCAAGAACGCCCACTTTATGATACTTTTTGTGGCTAATTATGAAAACTTGATTGATAATGAAATAATTAATCTATATAATGAGTAATATTTGTGTTATTTTTGGTGGGCAAGGATGCCACCCTACGATAATTAAACCATTATGGTAAGCAAGGATACCCGTCCTTTATTTATTATATAAATCAATAACTTTCCCGGTTTTAATATCAAATAAACTCCATTTATCAATCCATTTATTATTCTCTACAACTTTTTTCATAACTTTAAGCATTCCTTTTCCAAAAAATCTTACTATAATATAATCTTTGGAAAGAATTTCATTTCCCTTTTTATCAATAGCTCCGCAATGAAAATCAAATATCGCTACCCCTTCATTAAAATTAGAAACTTGTATAAAATTTAAAGGAATAACTATTTCTCCCTTTTTATTTATAAAGCCCCATTTTTCATCATGCTGAACTTTTGCTAATCCTTCGTTAAAATGCGGTAGAAATGGCAAATCACACAAAGGTATGCTAGTGTGAATAAATTTAAAAGGGATAACTATTTCCCCTGTTTTATCTATAAATCCCATTTTTCTTTCTTGCTCAACTGCTGCTAATCCCTCATTAAACACCCAAGCACTATCAAATTTAAAAGGAATAACTATTTCCCCATTTTTATCTACAAAGCCCCATTTATCTCCTTGCTTAACTGCTGCCAACCCCTCACTAAAAAACATAGCATTATCAAATTTAAAAGAGATAACTATTTCCCCATTTTTATCTATAAAGCCCCATTTTTCTCCTTGCTTAACTGCTGCTAATCCTCCAATAAAACCCAAAGCATAATCAAATTTTAAAGGGATAACTATTTCTCCTTTTTTATCTATAAAGCCCCATTTTTCTCCTTGCTTAACTACTGCTAACCCATCGCTAAAATTCCCAGCCCAATCAAATTTAAAAGGGATAACTATTTTTCCAGTTCTATCTATAAATCCTATTTTTTTACCTATAAATCCCTTTTTTTCAACCAAAGCTAATCCTTCATTAAAAGTAATGTGGTTATCATATTTCAATGGTAGGATAACTTTTTTAGTATTAAAATCAATCAATCCATATTTATAACCACCAAATAACTTTTCTTGATAAGAACCAAATAACTTTTTAACTTTTTTAGAAACCAGAACTAAATTCGCTTCCTCATCAGCAAATTTCTCCATTTCATAAGCCAAAGAAGAATCAGAAAACAATAGCATTTTTTACTCCTTATTTTTAATAAAGCACCGCAGAGTGGGCATTCTTGCCCACAGAAATTTTACATTTATTGAATTTTATCATTTTTAATTATTTGATTAACCAAATTCGTCTGTCCGAGTTCGCGTGACGAAAAAGCTAGGCTGATTTGATTTTATAAACCGATTTCCT
Source organism: Campylobacter sp. CN_NE2 (assembly GCF_027797465.1). Taxonomy (NCBI): domain Bacteria; kingdom Pseudomonadati; phylum Campylobacterota; class Epsilonproteobacteria; order Campylobacterales; family Campylobacteraceae; genus Campylobacter; species Campylobacter sp. CN_NE2. Next base: position 881,228 of record NZ_CP115608.1, read on the forward strand.
TAGCGATTTTTTCTCGCAGGTCAAGAATTTCATCTCGCTTGATAACAAAACTATTTCGATTTGCGATTAAATGCGCTGAGCTTTCCATTATCGTCTCGGCGACTTTTAGTCCGTTTTGTTTTAGCGTTGTGCCGGTTTCGACATTATCGACGATAGCGTCCGCTAGACCGATTAAAGGCGCAAGTTCAATCGAGCCGTAAAGTTTGATAATGCTTACCGCAATCGCCTTTTGAGCGAAATACTCCCTTGCGATATTTGGCATTTTTGTTGCGATTTTTATGCCGGGCACCCCGTAATTTAGCTCAGTTTCGTTTTTAATACCAACGCAAACCTTGCATTTTCCGATTTTTAAATCTAGCAGTCTTAGCACATCAGGGCGGTGTTCTTCAAGCACATCAAGCCCCACTACACCGATGTCTGCTGCGCCTCCCATGACATAAGTCGGTATATCTTGGTTTCGCACATAAAGGAATTTAAAATTTCCTTCGCTCATAATGAGTTTTCTATCTTCAAATTTAAAATCAAGCCCGAAAATTTTTCTAAAAATCGCCAAAGTATCATCGGCAATGCGACCTTTTGGAAGTGCAACGGTTATCATTTTATATCCTTTTGTTTTAGCAAATTTAGCATTGAACGGAAAATCAAATTTCTATCATAAATCGAATTTGAAAAAAACTGCGACAAATAATGCCCGTCTCCGCCCGTAAAATAAATTTTTCTATCTTTTGCAAAATCTTTAATAAGCAAAATCACGCTTTTAATAAGCCCGTAGCTTACTGCATCGACCGTGCGATTTGGCAGTTTTTCTAAATCAATCTGCGTATTTAGCACGACATTTAGGCGTGGCGAAATCTCGGCGTATGAATTTAAAAATGTGTAAATTCCGGGCATTATAACGCCGCCTTTGTGGCGTGAATTTTCCATTAAATCAAGCGTTATAGCCGTTCCTGCATCGACGATGACGCCGTCTTTGATCTCGGTGCATGCTGCGACCCTATCTATACCAAGCCCTTTATATTCGGTATCTAGCTCGTAAAACGGCTCTAAGTCAAAAAAATTTTCATTTTTTTCAAGTTTTTCTTTAAATTTGGCATTTACGCTTATAAAATAAATTCGCTCGCTTGGTTCGTAGCTTTCAAACTGCGAATTTTCCATATATCTAACAACGCCGTCTTTATAAAATTTAGCCGTAGTATTGCCTATATCACACAAAGTCATAAAATATAAATTCGCTTTCTTCTAAGATTTTTTTAGATTTACTGCACATTTGCGAGTTGTAAAACAAAACTCTTTTTTTGACGATTTTACCTAGCTTTTCCTGCACGATTTTATCTAAACTTAAAAGCTCGTTTGCGTCTTTACTAATAAATCTGCTTTTTGCATTTCGCACGAAAACTAGCGTAAAAAAGCCGTCCAAATCCACGCCAAAATAAATTTCATACGAGCGTTTTTTGCTAAATTCTTTGGTATCTAGCGTTTTGAAATTTTTTAAAAGGAGCTTTTTTGAACGCAAAAGCTCCGAAATTTGTTTTTGCATTTTAGTTAAAATTTAAAAATTTATCGTCGTGATAAAATGCGCTAGAATTCACAAAAGTTTTCTCGTCGATTTCATCATTTAGCTCAAAAATTTGCTCATTTTCTAAATTTAAATCTGTTTTAATCAAATAACCAGTTTTCTCAACGATATTTAGCGAATTTCCTGCGATTCCTGCACCTGCAAACAACGCAAATGTGAATTTTTTAGATTTTATTTTATTTAAATTTAAATCTAGCATATCAACCACGCCGTCTTTTAAAAATGCGTAAATTCTGTCATTTCCAAAAAGCACGGAGCGAATTTCGCCGTTGTAAGATTTATTTCCCATAGGAGAGATTAGCATGATTTTTGAAGCCGTTGTTGCATACATATTATCGCCCAAAACTTTTAAGTCAATAGCATTGTTAAAAAACGGCTGATCACTTATAACCATATCTCGTATAATGCGACCGTTGTATCTATCTGCTATAACCAAAAGCCCATCAAGACTAGGATAGACGACAAGTTGCTCGACAAAAATAGGCGAAGCAACCCTAGAATCAACCGCATAGGCTTGTCTTAGTTTTTGGTTCATTACAACCGAATTTGATGAAATTTTGATTAGATAAATTGTATTATTTGAGCCTACAACAGCCAAATCATCGCCGTTTATAGCTGCACTTAAAGCCTGAGTATCGATATATGTATCAAGTAATAAATTGCCACTTTCATCGCTAACTTTTAACGCGCCCTTTTCGTTTGTGCTTATAAATTTGCCTTCAAATTCGCCTAAAAATTTCTCATTTTTTGCTAATTTGAAATTTGAATTTACGCCCATTTTAGAGACGACATTACCATTAGCAAGTGTTGCACCATTGTAATTTGAAGCGATGATTTTTGAAGGTAGATTTCCTTCAAAACTAACTTTTCCTGCGACATTTTCATCAAACGGCTCGAAATATTGCCTTTTTGTCGAACAACCTGCAAAAAAAACTGAGACCAAAATCGTTAAAATAAGTGCATATTTTTTCATTTTTTATCCATTATAGTGTTTTAAATTTACAACCATTTGTTTAAACGGCGAATCGGCAGGAATTTTATTAAATTCAACTTCGGCAGCATCAAATTTACCGCTTTTTAAAAGCTCGTATCCGTTGATGAAACTGTTGTAATCTTCTAGCAAGACACCTTGTTTTCCGTTTTGCAAATTTATAATCTCTTTCAATAAAGGATCAATATTTGATAAATTTGCCAACTCATCAAGTTTTGCATTATCTCCGTTTTTAAGCGAATTTTTTAGCTCGAAAACTGCATATAAATTTATATCTTTTGATTTTAACTCATCTTTTTTTGCATTGTCATTTGGATTTTTCAAAAGTTCGTTATAAAGTGCATTTGCGCTGTCAATGCGTTTGTTTTCAAAAAACAAATTTCCATAATATCCCACAAAGCCCAAAACTAAAATTGCAACAAGTCCCAGCAAAGGTTTTTTGTATTTTTTAATGAAAAGTTCGCTTTTGATGATACTTTCCAAAAACTGCTCTTCTGTGCCTATTTCTTGTTTGATACCTGCAATATCGTCCTTTAAAGCCAATTTTGTATCCTTTTTTAAAAATTAAATTTCGCATAATTGTAGCATAAAATATTTAAAAGCGACTAATATCAAGATAAATTATGATATAATGTCTCGTTTTATTTATCAAAAAAAGGAAATCAATGATAATTGACGATGTCATTTTAAACAAACTTGAAAAACTAAGCGCTTTAAAAATTCCTGAAAATAAGCGTGATGAAATTAAAAATCAACTAAATAATATCGTGGATTTCGTCGAAATTTTAAATGAGTTAAATTTGGACGATACTCAGGTGGCTATCACCACTTTAAAGGGCGGGACGCCGTTTAGAGAAGATGTGCCTAGCAAAAGCGATGTGATTGATACGATTATCAAACACGCACCGGACAGCGACGGAAGCTATTTTGTCGTCCCTAAAATCATAGAATAAGGAAGGTTTTTATGGAAGAGAATCAAAAAAAATTAATTGACATCGAAACGATGTTAAAAACCGTTGTTTTTAACAAAGCTTCGGATTTACACCTAGTTTCAAGAAGTGCTCCGCAAATTCGCATTGACGGAACTTTGCGTCCTTTGGCAATGGACCCGCTAACAGGAACGGATATTGAGTATATCTGCTATGCGTTAATCACCGATGCGCAAAAAAGCGAACTTGAAGAAAACAAAGAGCTTGACTTTGCGATTGAATTGCCAAATATCGGACGCTTTCGGGGCAACTACTACTATACGATGAACGGCGATTTGGCTGCTGCGTTTCGTATTATTCCTATCGATATTCCTAGCCTTGATGATTTAAGAGCACCAAATATTTTTAAAGAAGTCGTCAAACGCGAAAAAGGTATGATACTTGTTACCGGTCCGACAGGTAGCGGTAAATCAACAACCCTAGCAGCTATGCTAAATGAAATCAACGAAAAAGAGCGAAAACACATTATCACGGTTGAAGACCCTGTGGAGTTCGTGCATCAAAATAAAAAATCTCTATTTTCTCACAGAAACATAGGAACAGATACACACTCTTATGCACAAGCTTTGAAATTCTCACTTCGTGAAGACCCTGATATTATCCTAGTCGGTGAGATGCGGGATCGTGAGACTATTTCTATCGCGATTACTGCGGCTGAAACGGGACACTTGGTTTTTGGAACACTACACACAAACTCAGCAATCCAAACAATCAACCGTATCATCGATAGCTTTGACGGCGGCGAACAACTTCAAGTTAGAAACATGCTTTCAGTTTCGCTAACTGCGGTTATTTCGCAATCTTTGCTTCCAAAGCTTGGCGGTGGTCGTATCGCGATACATGAAATTTTGATAAACAACAACGCCGTTGCAAACCTAATCCGCGAAAACAAAGTTCATCAAATTTACTCACAAATGCAACTTAACCAACAACAAACAGGCATGGTAACCCAAACACAAGCTATGGTAAAAGCAATTCGCTCAAATTTCATATCAAAAGAAAACGCTCTTAGATATTCAACAAATTTACAAGAGCTAATCGGTATAGTAGGTGAGTGATGCTTGAAGGTATAAATTGGTTTGATGCTGTTGTTATCGCTTTGATTGTGCTTTTTGGTTTGCGTGGTCTTGCAAACGGCATTATAAAAGAAATTTTTGGAATTTTAGGGCTTATCGGCGGTCTTATTTTGGCAGTTCGTTATAAGGCTATGGCAGGGGCTTGGATTAGTGAAAAAATTTATAATCTAAAATCTGCAACTAGTGTTTTAAGTGGCGATTCTACCGAGCTTTTAGCTGGATTTTTGGCTATTTTATTTGGAACTTGGATTATTTGTCTGATTTTAGGCGAGATAATTTCAAAATTCTTTAAATGGAGCGGTTTAGGTTTTGTCGATAAACTTGGCGGTTTTATTTTTAGCTCGGCTAAAATTTTCTTAATCTTTGCCGTAGTTGCCACGATGATAAAAGGTTCTGCTTTATTAAACGAACAAACAAAGGGATTTTTTAGCACAAGTGCAGTTTATCCGCATTTAGTAAATGTCGGCGACTGGATAATGCAAATGAAAGATGATCCAGGCGTAAAAGAAAATATAAATGCCATGCAGGAAACAATAAATGAAGCTATAAGCGAACCCGAATACAAAATTTCTGATACAAATAGCAGTCTAAATTTAGACTCAAATTTAAGTAATGAATTAAATTTAAACGATATAAATCAAACGCAAGGAAACGAAATATGAAAACAAATATCCAAAATTTAAATTTCAACCAGATAATGGACGAATTTAAAAAAGCTCTTAGAGAAAACGGGCTTAAATACACAAAGCAACGAGAAGTTTTGCTTGAAATTCTTTACAACAGCGATCTTCACTTCACACCAGAAGCCCTACACGCCGAAGTAAAAGCAAAATTTCCAAAGCTAAATGTCGGCATAGCAACTGTTTATAGAACACTAAATTTGCTTGAAGATTCAGGCATGGCGACTTCGATCTCTTTTGGCGCACAAGGCAAAAAATTTGAACTTGCTCACAGAGATCACCACGATCACCTTATATGCAAAAACTGCAATAAAATCGTTGAATTTGAAGATCACAGCATAGAAAAAAAACAGGTAAATATAGCAAAAGCTAATGGCTTTACTCTCACAGGACATCTTATGCAACTTTACGGAATTTGCAACGATTGTGCTAAAAAAAGGAAATAAATAGTGTTTGACAACCAGCTTGAAATTCAAAAAATAGAAAAATCAAATGAATTGCGGAGTTTAGGAGTAAATCCTTATCCGCATTTTTTAGTTAAGGATATGAGTATAAAAGAATTTAGAGATAAATTTGCTTTTATACAGGATTTAGAAGAGAAAAAAGCCACAGAGGAAGTTAGCATAGCAGGTCGCCTTAAATTTAAGCGAGTTGCGGGAAAATCGACTTTTGGAAATATCGAAGATGAAAGCGGAAAAATCCAAATTTATTATTCACGCGATAGTATCGGCGAAGAAGATTACGCTAAATTCAAGAAAAATCTTGAAGTCGGCGACATTATCCTAGTCAAAGGCTACGCATTTGTTACGCAAACTGGCGAATTTAGTATTCATGTTAGCCGCCTAACTCTTGCTTCAAAGTCCATTTCAGTTTTGCCTGAAAAATTTCACGGCTTAACCGACATAGAAATGAGATACCGCCAACGCTACCTTGATATGATAATGAATTCAGAAGTTAGAGATGACTTTATAAAACGATCCATCATCATTAGCACCATTAGAAATTTCTTTGAGAAAAAGGGCTTTTTAGAAGTCGAAACTCCGATGATGCACCCAATCGCAGGTGGCGCAAACGCAAAGCCTTTTATCACTCACCACAACGCTCTTGATGTGGATAGATTTTTGCGAATCGCACCTGAACTTTATCTAAAACGCCTAATCGTAGGCGGTATGGAAGCTGTTTTTGAAATCAATAGAAATTTCCGAAACGAAGGCATGGATTTAACGCACAATCCTGAATTTACCAGCATTGAGTTTTACTGGACTTGGCATAATTATAATGACGCTATGGATTTAACCGAAGAGCTTTTTGCGACACTTTTGCAAAAGTTAAATTTGCCAAAAGTTATCGAATTTGACGAAGTAAGCGTGGATTTTTCAAAACCATTTACTCGCATAAAATACCTTGACGCTATCACGCAAATCGGCGGAATTTCAAGCGAAATCATAAACGATAAAGCAAAAATCATAGAAAAACTCAAAGCCGATAATTTTGAAGCAAATGAGAATTTGGATTTAGGGCATTTACAAGCCGAACTTTTTGATAACTATGTCGAGCATAAGCTCATAAATCCGACATTTGTTATCGATTTTCCGATTTCGATTTCGCCGTTATCAAGAAGAAGCGACGAAAACCCTGAGATCGCAGAGAGATTTGAGCTATTTATCGCAGGTAGAGAACTAGCGAACGCTTTTAACGAGCTAAACGATCCGCTTGATCAATATGAACGCTTTAAAGCGCAAATTGATGCTAAAAACGCAGGAGATGACGAAGCGCACGAAATGGACGAAGATTTCGTTAGAGCCCTAAGCTATGCTATGCCACCGACTGTTGGCTGGGGGCTAGGTGTCGATAGGCTTGTGATGATTTTGCTAAATAAAAAATCGATTCGCGATGTTATTTTATTTCCGGCTATGAAGCCGATAAATTCAGAAAAGGAATAAAAATGTTAGAAAATTTTGATAAAGAAATTTTTGATTTAACAAACAAAGAGTTGGCGCGTCAATGCGACCATTTGGAGATGATTGCAAGTGAAAACTTCACTTACCCAGAAGTCATGGCTGTTATGGGTTCGATTTTAACGAATAAATACGCAGAAGGTTATCCCGGCAAAAGATATTATGGCGGTTGCGAATTTGTCGATGAAATCGAAACTATCGCTATTGAAAGATGTAAAAAACTTTTTGGTTGCGAATTTGCAAATGTTCAGCCAAATTCAGGCTCACAAGCTAATCAGGGCGTTTATGGAGCGTTTTTAAAACCGGGTGATAAAATTTTGGGTATGTCGCTAAGCCACGGCGGACACCTAACGCACGGTGCAAAGGTTTCAAGTAGCGGAAAGTATTATGAGAGCTTTGAATACGGCGTAGAGCTAGATGGTCGCATAAACTACGACCGCGTAGCCGACATAGCAAACATCGTAAAACCAAAAATGATAGTTTGCGGTGCAAGTGCCTACACAAGAGAGATAGATTTTGCTAAATTTAGAGAAATCGCTGATAGCGTTGGAGCTTTTTTGTTTGCCGATGTCGCTCACATCGCAGGTCTAGTTGTAGCTGGCGAGCACGCTCATCCGTTCCCACACTGCCATGTAGTTAGCTCTACCACTCACAAAACACTTCGCGGACCACGCGGCGGTATCATTATGACAAACGATGAAGAATTCGCTAAAAAAATCAACAGCTCTATTTTCCCGGGCATTCAAGGCGGTCCATTAATGCATGTTATCGCAGGAAAGGCTGTCGGCTTTAAACACAATTTGAGCGATGAATGGAAAGTTTATGCAAAACAAGTTAAAGCAAATGCGAAAATTTTGGGCGAAACTTTGGTAAAAAGAGGCTTTGATCTAGTAAGCGGCGGCACGGATAATCATTTGATTTTAGTAAGCTTTTTAAATAAAGAATTTAGTGGAAAAGACGCTGATATAGCCCTAGGAAACGCTGGAATCACCGTAAATAAAAACACAGTCCCGGGCGAAACTCGCAGTCCATTTGTAACAAGCGGAATTCGCGTAGGAAGCCCAGCTCTTACAGCTCGTGGTATGAAGGAAGCTGAGTTTGAGTTTATCGCAAATAAAATCGCAGATGTGCTAAATGATATAACAAATACCGAACTTCAAGCAAAAGTTAAAAAAGAAGTTACAGATTTAGCGCATAAATTTATCATTTACGATAGAGCAATGTATTAAAATTCGGGCAAATTTGCCCGAATTTATCTATTTTGCGAATTTTATTATGGTAGAATTCGCAAAATAGATTTTGAATTTATAGGAGAAGCTTTATGAATCACAATCCATACAGTATGGAAGACATTAACGATATAGTTTTAAATCGAAACGGAAATGATAAAAGTGCAAGTGTGAAAAAAATCTTAACTGCTATTGCGATTTTGATAATTTTATTTTTGATTGTTTTGATTATAATGAAATTCATAAATAAAGGTAATATCGATACTAGCGCAAATTTGCAAATGCCAAGCGAAGCTGAACTTGCAAAAAAAGAGCAAGCGCCAAAGCTAGAACCGATTGTCATAACTCCAAAACCTGAACCTAAAAAAGAAGAGCCAAAAGTCGAAGTAAAAAAGCCTGAACAACCAAAAATCGAGCCTAGCGAACCACAAAACGACGCTAAATTTGAAATCAAAAAAGAAGAAGTAAAGGTCGATGTAAAAGAGCAAATAATAGAAATCAAAAAAGAAGAACCAAAAAGTGTGGAGCAAATCGTCATAAAAGACGAACCAAAACCACAAGAAGTTCAAAAACAGCCTGAACCTAAAAAAGTAGAAATTCAACAACCAAAAACAGAACCTGTAAAAACGGCTCAAAAAATAGAACCTAAAAAAACAGAGCCAAAAGTCCAACCAAAACCTGAACCTAAAAAGGAACAACCAAAGGTAGAAACCAAAAAACCTGAACCAAAAAAAGAAGAGCCTAAAAAACAAGAACAACCTAAAAATAGCGAACCTGTAAAAACGCAACCAAAAGGCGGCAATATAAAAGATGTCGCGAATTTAGCTAGTGGAACTTATATCCAAGTTCATGCCCTTTCACAATACAATCCAAATGCACCTAGTATCAAAAAAATATCAGAAAAGGGTTATACTCCGATTGCGCATAAATCAGGTAATCTAACGCGCATTTTGGTCGGTCCTTTTAAAAACAACGACGAGTTAAGCAAAGCTATGAGCGATGTAAAAACGCTTAACAATGAAGCTTTTGTTTATCGGGTAAAATAATGGATAAATTCGCCGTTTTTGGCAATCCGATAGCTCACTCAGTTTCGCCAAGACTGCATAACTTGGCGATAAAAGAGCTAGGATTAGACGCCTATTACGGGCGAGTTTTGCTTGAAAACGGAAGTGATTTAAAGGAAAAATTTTTAAATTTAGGCTTAAAAGGGGCAAATATAACCGTGCCTTTTAAGCTTGACGCTTACGAAACTAGCGAAATTTTAAGCCAAAGTGCCAAAGAAATCGGCTCGGTTAATACCCTTGTTTATAAAAATTCCAAATTTTATGGCTATAACACCGACGCGCTTGGCTTTTATAGGGCGATTTGCGAATTTGGCGAAATCAAAAATGCTCTGCTTTTAGGAGCTGGTGGCACAACAAGAGCGATGAGCTATATTTTGCATAAAAACGGCGTTAAATTCGATATTTTAAATCGTAGCGATAAATCAGATAAGAATTTTAAATGCGAAAATTTCTATACTCACGCTGATTTTAAATTCACCAAATACGACCTAATCGTAAATTCCACAAGCGCGGGGCTTAAAGATGACTTTTTGCCAGCTCCAACCCAAATACTAGACGCTGTTTTTAAAGAAACAAAATTCGCATTTGACGCCATTTACGGCAAGATTACGCCGTTTTTAAAATTAGCGATAGACAACGGACTTTTAGTCAAAGACGGCAAAGAAATGCTAGTTTATCAAGCAGTACTAGCTTTTAATCTTTTTTACGACAACGAATTTAATGAAAATTTGATTTTAAACGCAATGTCTAGGGCGATAAGATTATAAATTTATGCAAAGAGATTATGACAAAGAACCGATAATTATAAAAGATTATCATCAAATTTTTAATTCGGTTTTATCGTGGTTTTCTGCGTTTATCGCTTTTACGATTTTACTAAATTTATATATTTTTATTTATAGTTATTTACTAAATACAACTAATGATAAATTAATTAAAGAAGTAGGAAATCATATAATTACAATTAACGCAATAGTAATTTTTATTTCGCTATTTTATTTCATCGTTAGTTATTATATTTTTATAATACGCAGAAAAGCAGAAATTCATTTTACAAATAAATTTATACAATTTTATGAATTCGGAAAGTTACAGCACAACTCATCAAATCCAAATTTAAGAGATATTATTTGTAAGCCGTTTTGGTTGGAAGATACAGAAAAAGACGGGATAGTATGGACTATTATTATGAACTGCATTATTGCACTTGTTGCTTTTAAATTCGTTGGATTACTTTTTATAGTTTTTTATTTTTTAGCAAATTTATTCCTAAAAGGCTGTTTTAATTTAATTATAAAAAGAAATTTCAATTTTTTACAATTTCCAGCACTCATAATTGATGAACCACAAAAAAATGGTTGGGCTTATAATATAAATGTTTTGCGTGGAAAATTTTACATGGTGTGTATTTTTGATAAACAAGAATACGACGACATTAAACAATGGTTTTTAGATAAGAAAAATATAAACATAGATTATATTGAAAAAACATATTTTAAGATATAAAGCTCCAAGCAATATTTAACTGCTTGGAGCTTTTGGAAGTGGTAAATTAGCTATGAGCCTAAATTTGCTAAATTTAATGGTTAAATTCGGTAAATTTAGACTAAATTTACCGAATTAATCTTATCTGTGTTGTGGTCGTGGTGGCAAATTTTTTGCATATCTTTTTGTGGTTTCGCGCTCACCATGCGGTTTTGGCGGTGCTACTTTTTGATTTTTCACTTGGTGTGACGAAAATGCTCTATCTTTTGCTCGTGGCGGAATTTTGCCATCTTTTCTTACAAAGCTATGGTGTGGTTTCATATCGCGGCGTGGCGGAACTTCTATGCCGTGTTTTGGCACTACCCTAGCAACAGGGCGAACAGCAGGACGATGCGCTACGACAACCCTTTTTTGTGGAGCGAGTACAACTCTTTTTTGTGGCACTACGACCACTTTTTGCTGCGGGACAACAACCACTCGTTCTCTTGGAACGCGGTAGTAGCGATCTTCGTAATAATCCCCGCTTGTCGCATAAATTCCGCCACTTACATGCGCATGGGTGCCATGTGATACAACGCAACCGCTAAAACCAAGTCCGACAACACAAAGTGTAGCAATCTGCAAAATTCTAGTTTTCATTGTCAATCCTTTATGAAAAGTTACGAGAATTTTATTCGCACGGCGTTAAATTTTTGTGATGAGTTTTTTAATAAATTTGAAATAAATTTTAAGAAAAAGATAAATTCTATGGCAAAAAGCGTAAATTTGGCACTTTTTGGTGCCAAATTTACTAATTTAATTAATCTAAGATTATCGTATATTTATACGACTCATTTGTATCTGTTTTTTGGGTATTTTGCGTAGGCTCGGCTTGAACCGTAGCCTTATCTTGCCCTACTTTTATAGTTTGTTTAGCTTGTTTTTTCTTTGTGGCTTTTACAACTTTTTTAGGTGGTTCTTTTTCGATAATCACTTCTTGTTTTTTAGGTGGCTCATTAGTTTGATTTAGAGCACAACCGCCAAAACCTAGCAAAAGCACACAACCAATAGATAGTCCTAAAATTCCAGTTTTCATCTCTATGTCCTTATAAAAATTTTATGAAATTTTAGTCTTTGAAAGCTTAAAAATTTATATAAATTCATAATAAAACAAAAAAAATGCAAATTCTGCAAAATTTAGTGCAGAATTTGCAAATTTATCGTTTAAATTTAGCCTTTATATCCTAGTCGTCGCATTTCTTTGCAGCTTTGCGCATGACCACCATAACATGCTCTCATAAAAATATCAATTGCGTTGTTGATATTTTTTGCTACACCTTCGCCTTTTTCAAACATATATGCCATACGCACACATGACGGAATATCTTGCGCTAGGGCGCAGTTGATATTATAAGCATTAATCGCAGAAGCAAAATCGCCTTTTGAATACATAGAATCTGCAAAGCTTCGACACATAGAAACATTTCCGCTTTTACAAGCATCGCTTACGACAGCTTTACCTTCTATATTGCTTTGTTCATTAACTCCTGCTTGGATACTATCAAATGTTCTATTATCCATGCTTGTAGTTGAAGTTTGCGTAACAGTCGGAGCAGGTCCCCCGCTAGTGCCAGAACAACCCACAAAAAACGCACACACGCTTAATGCTAAAATAAATTTTTTCATCTTAAATTCCTTAAAATCTGCCACTTATATAGTAAGTTTCTTTTCCGCTTACCTTTTCAAGGCGAAGTTTGTATTTATCAGACCAGCCAAAAATCATATCTCTAACCGCTTCTCTTTTCTCTTCGGTAGCAGCTTCGTTTTTGATTTTAAAATACGGATTTGAATTTGACATTGCTATATACGCTCCGTAAATTTTTAGTTTGTCATTTAGCGTAACTATATGATCTAACTCCGTTGTGTTAAAATCACATTTTGAGAGTATCCCTCTAAGTTGTGCCGTAGTGGCGTCATTTACGCTGTAACCAAGTGCGATTAGAATTCCATCTTCACTCATATCTTATCCTTTCATAAAAGTTTATTTTTGTTGTGAAATCAAAACACCTTCAATTATTTTTTTAATATCGCCATCTAGTATGGCGTCCGTTTGCGAATATGCGATATTGCTACGCAAATCCTTTACTTGCTGATACGGAAAAAGCACATAAGAGCGGATTTGATGACCCCAGCCGATCTCGCTTTTTGGTGCATTTTCATCGGCTTGTCTCTGTTTTTCAAGCTCTAACTCATAAAGCCTTGATTTTAGCACTTTCATCGCCGTTTCTTTGTTTTTATGCTGATTTCTATCGTTTTGACACTGCACGACAATGCCTGTTGGTATATGCGTGATACGAACGGCACTTTCTGTTTTATTTACATGCTGACCACCTGCGCCACTAGCTCTATAAACATCTATGCGAAGATCTTTTTCTTCTACGCTTATCTCTATATCATCATTTAGCTCAGGGCTTACAACTACGCTTGAAAAGCTTGTGTGTCTTCTACCTGCACTATCAAACGGACTTGTTCGCACCAAGCGATGAACGCCGTTTTCGGCTTTTAAATATCCGTAAGCATTTTCACCTTTGACGATAAAACTGACATCTTTTAGACCAGCTTCTTCACCCTCTTGGAAATCCAAAACTTCGACCTTAAAGCCTTCTCTTTCGCAAAAACGCAAATACATACGATAAAGCATACTCGCCCAGTCATTGCTCTCAGTGCCACCGGCTCCTGGGTGAATTGTAATAATAGCATTTTTGTTATCATCATCGCCGTTTAACATCATCGCAAGTTCAAGGTTTGTGATATATTCTTGCAAATTCGGCGCAGTATCAAAAAGATCGTTTATCGTAGCTTCGTCATTTTCTTCATTTGCAAGATCGTAAATTTCACTAGCGTCGTCAAGTTCGCCTTTTGCTTTTTTAAATTTGTCTAAAATCGATGAAATTTTCGTCTTTTCTTTGCCGATTTGAGTAGCTTTTTTGACATCGCCCCAAAAACTAGGATCACTTTCGATTTTCGCAATCTCATCTAAACGCGAAATAATCTCATCAGGCTTGATAATCAAGGCTATATTGTTAATCTTATTTTTTAAATCTTTTAAAAGTTCGGTGTATTCGTAATTATCCAAAATCTATCCCCTTTTGGCGAAATTATAGCATTTTAACCTTTATAATAAACTTGAAAATTTAAAATTCAGAAATTTTGAGTTATAATTTAGTTCAAAAAATTTCAAAGCGAGAGAAAAATCATGCAAATTTTTAGAAGTATAAAAGATCTTAAAGTTTATAGAAACTCTTTAAATTCGCGCGTTGGCTTTGTGCCGACTATGGGAGCGTTGCACGAAGGACATGCGAGTTTGATTAAAAAATGTAGAGAAGAAAACGAAGCCGTTTTTGTCTCAACTTTTGTAAATCCTACGCAATTTTTGCCAAACGAAGATTTTGAAAAATATCCAAAAAACGAAGAAGCCGACATTAAAATTTGCGAAAGCTTGGGCGTTGATGCGATGTTTATCCCAAAAGCAGATGAAATTTATACAAGTATCGAGCCAAAAGTCGTAGCTCCGTTAGAGCTTTCGACCATTTTAGAAGGTGCCACGCGACCAGGGCATTTTGACGGCGTTTTAACCGTGCTAAATAAATTTTTTAATATCGTTCGCCCAAAAAATGTTTATATGGGCAAAAAAGACGCTCAACAGCTAATAATCGTTAAAAATATGGTTAAATCAATGTTTTTAGATATTCATATCGAGCCTTGCGAAATCGTTAGAGAAAGCGACGGCTTGGCTCTTAGCTCACGAAATGTTTATTTAGACGAAGAAGAAAAACTAATGGCGTTGAAAATTTCACGCGCACTTTTAAAAGCTAGTAATCTAGTAAAAGATAGCGAATTCGATGTCAAATCGATAAAACCGCAAATGTTAAACATTTTAGAGCCTTTAAAAGTCGATTATATCGCCTTTGTCGATCGCGAATTTAACGAAATTTCGCAAATCGAACTTTCAAATTCGATAATCCTAATCGCTGCTTATGTCGGCAAAACACGCCTAATCGATAATATTTGGTTGTAAAAATGCCAAAACTTTATTTAGTAAGCCTTGGTTGTAATAAAAATCTCGTCGACAGCGAGATTATGCTAGGTAGGTTGCAAAACTACGAAATCGTTCAAGAGCCTAAAAACGCCGATGTCATGATAGTAAATACCTGCGGATTTATCGCTTCTGCGAAGCAAGAAAGTATCCGCACAATCCTAGAACTCGCAGAATTTAAGAAAAAAAACGGCGTTTTGGTTGTAACTGGCTGTTTGATGGAGCGCTACAAAGACGAGCTTATGCGTGAGCTTCCCGAAGTCGATATTTTCAGCGGTGTCGGCGACTACGATAAAATAGATGAGATGATTTTAAAAAAACAAAATCTATTTTCGCCCAATACTTACTTGCAAACCACGCAAAAAAGGGTAATTACTGGCTCAAATTTTCACGCTTACATTAAAATCGCCGAAGGGTGCAACCAAAAATGCAGTTTTTGTGCGATTCCAAGCTTCAAAGGGCGTTTGAAAAGTCGCAGTTTAGATGACATAGAAGCCGAAGTGCGAGAGCTTGTGGCTCGTGGCTTTTATGATTTTAGCTTTATAGCGCAAGATACGAGCTCTTATGGGCGAGATAGGGGCGAAAAAGACGGGCTAATCGCGCTTATAAATCGCATCGAAAAGATTGACGGCGTAAAATTTGCGCGAATTCTTTATCTTTATCCGACCACGACGAGCGAAAATTTGATTAAAACTATCATAAATTCGAGCGTTTTTGTGAATTATTTCGATATGCCAATCCAACATATAAACGATAAAATGCTAAAAATTATGAAACGCGGAAACGGCAAAAAAGAGATTTTAAATTTGCTAAATTTAATGCGTTTGGCGCCAAATTCGTTTTTGCGAACCGGCGTGATAATCGGACACCCGGGCGAGAGCGAGAGCGAATTTAACGAGCTTTGCGAGTTTTTAAGCGAGTTTAAATTTGATAGAATTTCAGCCTTTGCCTACTCCAAAGAAGAAGACACGGCAAGTTGCGAAATGGAGCAAATTCCAACTCGCGTTATCACAAAACGACTAAATAAAATCGAAAAAATCGTGGATAAAGCGATTTTGGCGAGTTTCGCCGGGCTTGTAGGCACCACACAAAGCGTGGAAATCACGGGCATTAGCTCAGAGGGCGAGTTTTTTTACGGCGCAAAACTTGCCCTATGGGACAAAGACATCGACGGCGAGATTTTAATCAACGAAAGCGAGATTGAAAATTTGCAAATCGGACAGCTATATGAGTGCGAGATTAGCGAATTCATCGGCGGAAAACTCATAGGGAAAATTACAAAACAAGCTAAATAAAAATGCAAATTTTAAATATAGACCATGAGATTTTGGACTTTTTGCGTGATAGGAAAAATCTACTTGCCTTTTCGCATGGGAGCGATAGCACGGCACTTTTTTACGCACTTTTAAATTTGGGCGTTAAATTTGATTGTGCTTTTGTGAATTACAAAACCCGCGAAAATAGCGATTTAGAAGAAATTTCTGCAAAAGAGCTTTGCGATAAATTTGGTGTGAATTTGTTTGTCAAAGCTGCTCCACTAAATTTAGAAAATTCAGGCGATTTCGAAAATACTGCGCGCAAAATTCGCTACGATTTTTTTGATGAAATTTGCGCTAAATTTAGCTACGAAAACCTTATCACAGCGCACCAATTAAACGATAAATTTGAGTGGTTTTTAATGCAACTTGGACGAGGCGCAGGTCTAGCAAATCTGCTAGGCTTTGAAAAAATCGAAAATCGCACAAATTTCGCTATCGTGCGACCTTTTTACAATGTCAGCAAAACGCAAATTTTAGAGTTTTTAAGCGAAAATAAAATCAAATTTTTTAACGACATTTCAAACGAAAATACCAAATTTGCAAGAAACGCCGTAAGGGCTGAATTTAGCGATAAATTCGTAGAAAAATACGCTTTAAATTTAGCAAAAAGTTTTGAGTTTTTATCAATCGACAAAGCAAATTTAATGGGCGAATTTATCTATCAAAAAGATAAATTTTTTGTGCTTGAAAATTCGCAAAAAAGCCTAAATTTAATCGATAAAGCGTGTAAAATTTTAGGCGTAGTTTTAAGCCAAAATCAACGAAAAGAAATCCAAAAAACAGATTGCGTCCTTTCGGGCAAAATTTGCGTTTGCAAAAACGAAAAATTCTACTTCGTCGCACCATTTGAGAAAGCAAAAATGGATAAAAAATTCAAAGAAAAGTGCCGAATTTTGCGAATTCCACCACTCGTGCGTCCGTATATTTACACCCACCAAGAAATCTTAAAAGAGCGCGAATTTACCTGCGTCTAACGCTTTCTTTAATGGAAATTTTATTGATAAAATCGACAAAATCCACAAATGTCAAGCTCGTTTTTACAAAAATCCTGCTAAAAATCACATAGCCGATCTCGTTGCCAAGGCTTCCGTCGTTGTAGATAAAAATGCTATTTATAAAGTCACTTTCATGTTCTGTGTAAAATTTGTCAATCTCGCCCTTTAAAATCTCATAAAACATCTCATCTTCATCGCCAAGATCGACTTCGAAATAATCTTTCATCGAAACGATATTTGCGTAAGCTACCTTTTCTTGATTTCCAACGATAAAGGTGATTTTATCGCTAAATTTAAGCACAAACATTGCAGTTTCGCCAAAGTGCTGATTTTTCAT
Organism: Campylobacter sp. CN_NE2; assembly: GCF_027797465.1. Lineage (NCBI taxonomy): Bacteria > Pseudomonadati > Campylobacterota > Epsilonproteobacteria > Campylobacterales > Campylobacteraceae > Campylobacter > Campylobacter sp. CN_NE2. The sequence goes on from NZ_CP115608.1 coordinate 899,002, forward strand.
CAAAAAATACAAAACCTTAAAAAGGCTGGTGTGCGAATCAAATTTAATGCCGAATTTTTCGTCCATTTTTTCTATGATTTCTTGCGGGAGTTCGACCGTGAAGCCCTTATCGACCTCTTGATAAGCAAAATTTTCTTTGATTTCCACTTCGCCTAAAATCGCTTTTTGCTCTTTGCTGTCAATTAAAAAGCTGGTTGTGAGCCTTTTTTCGCCAAGATTAGCAAATTTAGCCAAAATCACACTAGCCTCTTCTTCGCTCGTTTTTAGATCGATTTTTTCGACTTTTTCATCAACGACTTTTTTACCGCTTAATTTTCTATAATAAAATTTGCATATATTATCTTTTAAAACCACGCTTAGAAATGATTTTACAGGCGAGAAAAGCCCCATTTTTTTCTCCTAAAAAATAATTCAAAATTGTAACAAATTTAAACTGAATTTATTAAAATTTGTTATCATTTTCTGCCTTAAAAAGCTCGTTTTTGATTTTTTCTTTTGCTACTTCAAGTTCCATATCTGTTACTTTAAATGGCTTACTCATTGCAAAATTTACCCTTGAAAATGGCTTTGGAAGTCGCATTTTATCCCAACTATTAAATTCCCAAAATCGATCGGCTTCATAAGTTAGCGTATAAATTTCCAAATCTTTTTTTTGAGCTATTACCACTGCTCCGTCAGCCACGCTATGAAGCGGACCGCGTGGGCCATCCGGTGTGATAATAATATCAATTCCGTTATTTATCTCGTTAAATGCGCCTTTTAATGCCTTAAATGCGCCTTTTGAACTACTTCCGCGAACTGCGCCGATACCAAAGTGGCTAACAATGCGAGTGATTATCTCGCCGTCTTTGTGATCTGATATGATAACCTTACCGTCCCTTTTTCGCTCACTCTTCCACCATTTTTTATACGCAAAGCACATAAAAGCTAGACGATTGTGCCAAAAAAGCACTTCACAAGGATAAGGCGGAAGTTTGTTATCGTTATAATTTTTTTTGCAAGTTAAAAAAATAAGCCATAAAACGCCTAAAAGTAGGTATTCGGTTACGAAAAATAAAATTCGTTTTTTAATCGGTAACTCTTCCATAAAGCACCATTCTTTGCGTTTTTTCTATCAAAACTTTTTTTGTTTTGCCAAGCAGTTCTTCGCTACCATTAACGCTAACTAAAAAATTTGAAAAACTTCGCCCTGCAACCTGCCCGTTTTCACGCAACTCTTCAAAATAAACTTCGTGAATTTTTCCCTTTTGCTCTGCCATAATTTCATCTAAAATTTCATTATGGAAAGACTGCAAGTGAGTTAATCGCTTACTAGCAATCTTATCGTCAATTAAAGGCAAATTCGCAGCTGGCGTTAGTGGTCGTGGGCTAAATTTAAAGCTAAAAATTTGCTCAAATCGCACCTTTCCAACCACTTCCATAGTGTCGTTAAAATCTTCATCATTTTCAGTCGGATATGCCACGATTATATCGGTAGAAATGTTTAAATTTGGGCAAAGTTCGCGAAGTCTTAATGCTCTATCTAAATACCACTCTTTGGTGTAACCACGCTTCATATCGCGTAAAACTTTGGTTGAACCGCTTTGCAAAGGCATGTGGATTGATTTGCAAATTTTTGGATTTTCGGCAAATGTGCGTAAAAATTTATCGTCCATGTGAAGCGGATGCGGGCTTGTAAAGCGAATTCGCTGGATACCTGAAATTTCACTAAGCCTATTTAACAAATCGCTAAAATCGATTTTTTCGTGTGAATTTGAAAATCTTTTTCCATAATTATTTACATTTTGACCGAGCAAAAATATCTCTTTTGCACCATTTTGTGTCGCCTTTTTGGCTTCGTTTAAAATAATCTGAACAGGAATTGAAATCTCATCGCCCCTAGTTTGCGGAACTATGCAGTAAGAGCATTTTTTATCGCAACCTATCATAATATTTACAAATGCCTTATACGGGCTTGTGCGAAACTCGCCAAATGCGTATTCGCTCTCGTCGTAGTTGATGTCGGTGCTAATAAATTTTGGCGAATTTATCGCAATGCCGATTTTTGAGACATTTCTAGCCCCCAGCACAAAATCCACAAACGGCGCTTTTTTAAAAATTTCGCTTCCCAAATGCGAAGCCGTGCAGCCGCAAACTCCGATCTTAGAGCCTTTTTTGCGAACCTTATCAAACGCTCCGATTTCGCTAAAAAGCTTATGCACAGGCTTTTCACGCACAGAACAGGTGTTTATTAAAATTAGATCGGCATTTTCTAAATTTTGTGTGATTTCGTAGTCTTGTTTTTTTAGCTCCGCGATGATATGCTCGCTATCACGCACATTCATCGCACAGCCAAGAGTTTGTATAAAAAGCAGTTTGCTCAAAGTATATGCACCTCATACATATACTCGTTTTCGCCAAGTCCGTATTTTACGGAGCGATGATATACGCTTAGACCTTTATTTTCAAAAAATTCAACCAAAGCAATCAAATCTTTGTGCGAATTATCTCTGTCAAAATAGAAAATTTTTTGACCGCTTTTTTTGACTTCTTCTTCAATTTTATCAATCTCAATGCTCACAGGTTCGCTACCAAGCTCTGTTCTAGCAAGTTTTAACGATAATGATTTTTTTGCCATGCCAATCCTTTCAATTTATTTTAGAATTTGTGAGTTTAGCAAAATTTACATAATAATTCGTTTAAACAAAACAAAAGAGTAAATTTAGTATAATTTTCCACTTTCAAAATTTTAAAAATCCCAAAATTTTGTATTGTTAAAAATAAGGAAAAAATTTATGGAAAAAGTTACCGATATTATCGAATCTATCGCAAACGAAAAAGGTTTAGAGATCGAAGAAGTAAAAGAGCGAGTAAAACTTGCCTTTATCCAAACTGCAAAACAGCTTTTTGGCGAGCAGTATTTATACGATGGAGTTATCGATCCGCAAACAAAAAAAATCAAACTTTATCAAAAAGTGCAAGTTGTCGCCGATGACGATGAGCGAATAAGCGATAATGCCAAATTTATGAGCCTAAAACAAGCAAAAGAAGTCGATAAAAATATAGAAATCGGCGATGAAATCAGCTATGACATAAATATCGAAAATCTCGGCAGAACCGCTTCTATGGTGCTTTCAAGGGAGCTAAACTACCACATACAAAGACTTTTGGAAGAGAAAATTTTGCAAAACTACACAGATAAAGTCGGCACGATGATCCACGGCACGGTTACAAAAATCGATCACGAAGAAACAACTTTTATAGAAATCGAAGATTTTAAGGCGTTTATCCCACGAAAAAATCGCATAAAAGGCGAAAGCTTTAAAGTCGGCGACACCGTTAGAGCCGTTATAAGGCGAGTTTATACCGAAAAAAATCAAGGCATAAAAATGGAGCTTTCTCGCACAAGCCCAAAATTTTTAGAAGCTTTGCTTATTTCAGAAGTTCCTGAAATTCGCGACGGAAGCGTCGTAGTTCAAGCGTGCGCTAGAATCCCAGGACAAAGAGCAAAGATTGCTTTATCTGCCCTTAGCCCTAGCGTAGATCCGGTCGGAGCGACCGTGGGCACAAAAGGCGTTCGCATAAATGCTATAAGCAAAGAGTTGCGTGATGAAAATATCGACGCAATCGAATACTCAAATAAGCCTGAAATTTTCGTATCTCGCGCGATGAGTCCTGCGATTACAAATTCGGTTAAAATCGACGGAAACAAAGCGATTGTTTATATAAATTCAGACCAAAAAAGCAAAGCTATCGGTAAAAACGGCTTAAATATCCGCCTAGCTACCACGCTAACTGGATATGAAATTGAATTAATCGAAAGCGATAAGGCTGAGAAATCTGGCGAGGGATTAAAAGACTTAAAAGCCCTATTTGGCGGACTTTGATTTTTATAAATTTGCAAGTTTAAACGAGCCTAGCTTTTCCGAGTGTTCACAAATTTCTCTTTCGATAGGCAAACAGCCTTATCTCAGTCGAAATTTGCTTCACAACTCGAAAAATCGTCGGCATAAATTTATCAAAATTTGCACTGATTTTGATAAAAAATCGTCGGCATAAATTTATCAAAATTTGCACTGATTTTGATAAAAAATCGTCGGCATTTGGTTGCCAAATTTAAGTTGTATATTTTTAAAATTTGCAAATTTTTATCCGATTTTACTGAAAATTTTCTCCATAAAGGCAGGTCTATAAATCAAAATATAAAGCGTTATAGCCCCACCCATAAAAACGCTAACTTGCGTCATTTTCGTGCATTTGTATGTAAGCGGGATTATGATGATACCAATAAATCCAATTATTATTTGCAACAATCTATCTTTGCGTAAATTTGCTAGTATCGCTGATAAAATCAGGCTTTGAATACCGACTGATAAAAAAATAACGCCAAGATTTAACGGAAATGTAAGTATAAAAGCAAGTATCTTTGCAAAAATCGTCTCTTGTGGCGTTTTTATGGTAGATAAAACAGAATATATCAAAGCACTAAAAAACGGCAAACAAACGGCACCTTTAAGAATTTCTCTCCAAGAAAATTTATTTTGCATAACTTGCCTTTAAATATTTTTCAAACAATAATATTTGCTAAAATTCGGCTAAATTTTATCTCTCAAATGCAAATCCTGCCCAGCTTTGCGTTGTCGCCATAACTTCAAGCGAATTTATATTTACATGCGCAGGAAGCTTTGATAAATCCACGATAATTCGCGCTATATCATCGCCTGTAAGATATTTTGTGCCATCATAAACCGCATCAGACTTTGCGCTATCGCCTTTAAAACGAACGAGCGAAAACTCGGTTTTAGCGATACCCGGCTCGATATTTGTAACGCGAATATTGCTTCCTTTTATGTCGTTTCGTAAATTTAGGCTAAACTGCTTCACAAATGCCTTTGTTCCGCCATAGACATTTCCGCCCTGATACGGCCAGCTTCCAGCAACCGAGCCGATATTAAAAATATAGCCGCTTTTTTTCGCACTCATTATCGGTAAAACCGCCTTTGTAACATAAAGTAAGCCTTTGATATTTGTATCTATCATCGTTTCAAAATCGTCCAAATTTGCCTCTTCGACCCTTTCTTGCCCAAGAGCTAGTCCTGCATTATTTACCAAAATTTCGATATTTTTAAACTCGTCTGGTAAATTTGCCACTTCGTCAAAAATGCGTTTTTTATCTCTGACATCGGCGGCGATTTTGTGAATTTTAACATTGTTGATAGTTTTTGCTAACTCGTCAAGTCGCTCTGCTCTGCGACCAAGAATAATTAAGTTATAACCTTCGTTTGCAAAAGCTTTGGCGCTCGCCAAACCAAAACCGGAAGTCGCCCCTGTGATAAATGCTGTTTTACTCATAATTTTTCCTTTTTTATGAATTTTAAATTTGCCAAATTTTAGCAAATTTAGGATAAATCGCAAGTGAAATTTAAATTTCTAAAAATAAAATTTAGATGATTTTAATATGCGTAAATTTAATAACAAATGCCGACGATTTTGAAACAAATTTGCGAAAAATAAGACTAAATTCGTTTATTCGAGCAAATTTATTTCAAAAGCTAGGCTGAATTCAATTTCAAATTTAAACTACGATTTTTTAAATTTGTTTGATTTTCTATAAAATATTCAAGACAGAGTGGGTGTAGTAAGGTGCAAATTTAGGCAATTTCAAGCGAAGTTACCTATGGGCGGTAATGAGCGTAGGAATTGCCTAAATTTGCACCTTAATCCGTCAAGTATGGGGAATTTGTTTGGGCTTTTAAGCCCAAACAATTAGCTATTTCTAACAATTTTCACCGCTTCGACCATATTTTTAAGGCTTGGCTTCACCTCTTCCCATTTGCGAGTTTTAAGCCCACAATCAGGATTTATCCAAAGCTGAGATTTTGGTAAAACTTCTAAAAGTGCGTTGATTTGCGCTACCATTTCCTCCACACTTGGCACGCGAGGGCTATGTATATCATACACACCCGGACCTACTTCTTGTTTGTAGCCGACCGATTTAAAAATTTTAAGTAGCTCGTTGCCAGAACGCGCCGTTTCTATACTGATGACATCAGCGTCCATCGCTTCGATGGTTTTAATAATATCGTTAAATTCAGAATAGCACATGTGAGTGTGAATTTGCGTTTTCGCTTCCGCCGATGAGACGGCTAGTTTAAACGCACCCACCGAGAAATTTTTGTATTGGCTGATATTTTCCCTGCGTAACGGATAGCCCTCTTTAAAGGCTGCTTCATCGACTTGGATTATCTTAATACCTGCAACTTGCAAGTCAGAAATTTCATCACTAATAGCAAGAGCAAGTTGCTTGACAACCTCGCTTCTAGGCTTATCATCACGCACAAACGACCAGTTCATAATAGTTACTGGACCAGTTAGCATACCCTTCATAATCTTGCTTGTTTTGCCTTGCGCGTATTTTATCCACTCCACAGTCATCGCCTTTGGACGGCTAACATCACCAAATAAAAGTGGCGGTTTTACGCAGCGGCTGCCGTAGCTTTGCACCCAGCCGTTTGCACTAAATGCGTAGCCTTTGAGCTGTTCGCCAAAATACTCAACCATGTCGTTTCGCTCAGGCTCACCATGGACTAAAATATCAAGCCCAATCTCTTCTTGAAACGCCACACACTCATCAATATAGGCTTTTATGTCTTTTTCGTAGGCTTCGCGGCTAATTAGCCCTTTTTTGTAGGCGTTGCGAACTTGGCGAAGTTCGGTTGTTTGTGGGAAAGAGCCTATCGTCGTGGTCGGCAAATCGCCGTAAGCAAGGGCTTCGCGCTGAATTTTAATGCGGTCTTCAAATTTATCACTTCGCTCAAATTTGGTTAAATTTTTCACGCGATTTTGCACCGCTGTATCGTGGATTAAAGGCGAATTTAGGCGTGTTTTGGCTGATTTTTGATTCTCTTCATATTTTTTGATACCGCTATTGCAGATTGGAATTTTAAAGAACAAATGCGTTAAAATGCAAATTTCTTCGAGTTTTTCACACGCAAAACTTAGCCACGATTTAATCTCATCGCTTAAATTTTCCTCGTATTTTAGGCTAAATGGCACATGCAAAAGCGAACACGAAGTTCCCACATAAAGGCGATCTTTTGGAACATATCGCTCTATAAATTCCAAAAATTCTAGCTTTTTATCAATATCGCTTTTCCAAATATTTCGTCCGTCAATAACTCCTGCAAATAGCGTAGTTTTGGCGTTTTTAAGAATTTCAAGCTCGGCTGTGATATTTTCCTTACTTGCATAAACAAAATCAAGCCCCACAGCCCAAATGTCCGTTTTAACGACTTCTTTCAACGCTTCTGTGGCATGTTCAAAATATGTCATAAAGATGATTTTTATATTTGAAGCGATCGAATTTAGCTTGTTATAAACAGGTGCGATTTTTCCCGTTAGCTCCACGCCCCTATCGGTTACGAAAATCGGCTCGTCGATTTGAACGACGACTTCGCTATCAAGGGCTGAAATCTTGCCTAGAAGCTCGGCGTATTTTTCTACTAGTTCATCAAGTTTGGCTAGTGGTTCGCTTCCGTCCGTGCTTTTTGAAAGTGCTAGATAAGTTATCGGTCCGATTAAATTTATCTTTAACGCGCAACTATCCTTAAAATCGTTGTTTTTAGCTGCTTTGTATTCGTTTAGAATTTTGTCTGCATTTAGGCTAAATTTTGTGTTTTTGCTGATTTCAGGCACGATGTAGTGGTAGTTTGTGTTAAACCATTTTGTCATTTCCATTGCCACGGCGTCTTTGTTTCCACGCGCCATCGCAAAATACTGCTCCACGCCACTCAAAGATGCAAATCTTTGGGGCACTGCGCCAAAAAGCACGCTATTATCGAGTATTAAATCATAAAACGAGAAATCATTTACGCTAATTAAGCCCGTCCATGCGTCAAGTTGGTATTTTATGTGACGATCTTTTAGTTCGTCTGCGACCTTTTCTAGTGCGCCCAGTTCGCACTTTCCTGCCCAAAAGCTCTCTAATGCTTTTTTTAATTCTCTTTGCTCGCCGATGCGAGGAAAGCCAGTTACATAACTTTTCATAATATTTCCTTTAAAAATTAAATCAGCCTAGCTTTCGTGCGATTCATCGTGTTCGCTTCCTTGCGACGCACAGCAAGTGCGTCTCAGTCGCTTACACTCGAAAACGCACGAAATCGTCGGCATAAGTATATAAAATTTGCAAATTTAAATTCGTAAATTTGCAAAAAAACATAAAATTTACACAAATTTGAAAACCTATCTAAATTTGAAAAACAAAAAACTAAGGCGAAGTATTTTTTAGCTATTTTTCGAGCTGTGAAGCTAAAATCACACAAGGCTAGACAATAAAGTCTGCCGTAGCGTGATTTTAGCGAACTCTCGGAAAACAAGCGAAGCGGTGCGACGCAGTCGCAGGTTTCCTTGAAAAGAGCAAAAAAGACAAGCCGTAAAAAGCCTAAAAACGCATTTCGTAGAAAAGTAGTGGTGGTTCTAAATTCGCATGATTAAAAGAAAATGCAGAAATTTTTGGAATTTTGTGTCTTCTTAGGCAACCCAAAGTGCGATTTTTGAAAACGCAGTTGCAGTGAAATGCCCCGCCAAGAGTAAGTGCAAAGAAAATGTGTGAAATAAAAAAATCAAATTTGGTTATAAAAACTCCGCCTGAACGAACGAATTTATTAAAATCTTTTGCAGCCTTGCAACATGGGACAAGCCATTGCTTTTCCTTTTTTTGAAAAAATACTTTGGGATTTTACACAATTTTTCATTTATAAATTCTTAAAATTTTCAATTTTTTTTACGCGATAAATCCACTAGCGATGACTCTGTCAAATTTATCATAAAATACCGCCAACTGACCACTTGCGATGCCGTTTGCAGGTTCGTTTAAATAAACTTTTACGCCGTTTTCACAGCTACCCGAAATTTGCAAATTTGCACGAATTTTAGGGCTTCGGTAACGAATTTTGACGAAAATTTCATCGGTTTTTAAAATTTCATCGATACTTAAAAAATTATTGAAATTTATCGTGCTAAATTCGTGGCTTTCGAGCTCATTTTTTTTGCCGACAATGATTTCATTTTTTTGCGAATTAATCCCCAAAACAAAATGCGGATCGTGTGCGCCGTCAATGCGAAAACCCCGTCTTTTGCCAATCGTATAGTGCATATAACCACTATGTGTGCCGATGATTTCGCCATTTGAGTTTAAAACCATGCCCGGCAAATCTGTTTGCATGAAATCCTTTAAAATATCGATATAGCTATTTTCCACAAAGCAAATTTCGCTACTTTCCTTTGCTCCTGCGATTTCGCTAAGCTCGGGATAATTTCTAGCTTCGTTTTTTATGTCGCTTTTTAGGCTTTCTCCGAGCGGGAAAATCATCGATTTTAAGGCATCTGGATCAACATTTGCCAAAAAATAGCTTTGATCTTTACTTAAATCAAGCGCAACCTTAATAAGCCCGTTTTCAAGCCTTGCATAATGCCCTGTGGCTAGTTTTTCGCAACCTTGCAAACGAGCAAATTCCAAAAGTTTTCCAAGCTTTATATGTCGGTTACACAAAGCACACGGATTTGGCGTTTTGCCATTTTTATACGCTTCGATAAATGGCATAAAAACGCTTTTTTCAAATTCCCCTTGTAAATCCAAAATATGCGTTTTTATCCCTAAAAATTCGCCCACTTTTCGCACTTTTGCGATATTTTTTTCGTGGTAAGCTTCGTTTTTATGCAGTTTCATATACGCACCAACGACTTCATGACCTGCGTCTTGGAGTTTTTTTGCGGTAATGGAGCTATCGACGCCGCCACTAAGAGCAACTAGAATTTTCACTTTTTTTCCTTTTTTTTTGGTATTGAATTCAGCCTAGCTTTTCCGAGCGTTCGCAAATTTCTCCTTCGATAGGCAAACAAGCCTTATCTCAGTCGAAATTTGCTTTACAACTCGAAAAATCGTCGGCATAAGTATATTAAATTTGCAAATTTACAAAATTTGCAAAAACCATAAATTTAAAAAACTATCTAAATTTGAAAAACAAAAAACTAAGGCGAAGTATTTTTTAGCTATTTTTCGAGCTGTGAAGCTAAAATCACACAAGGCTAGACAATAAAGTCTGCCGTAGCGTGATTTTAGCGAACTCTCGGAAAACAAGCGAAGCGGTGCGACGCAGTCGCAGGTTTCCTTGAAAAGAGCAAAAAAGACAAGCCGTTAAATTTCTTCTTTTTTTAACGCCAGTTTAACATCACTAATGATTTCTTCTACACTATCAACTAGCTTAAAAAGTTCCAAATTCTCTTCGCTTATGGTTTCGTGTTTCAAAAACGACTTTTTGAAAAATTCTACCAAAGGCGCATAAAATTCAGTGTCATATAGATAAATTTTGCATTTGCTTTTAAAACCGACTTGGATCAAAACCAAAAGCTCAAAAAGCTCATCCATCGTCCCAAATCCGCCCGGAAAAATGACAAAAATCTTGCTTTTATTCATAAGTGCATATTTTCGCAACGCAAATGCCGAAAACTGAATATTTTTCGTGGCGTATTTATTGCTGCTTTGTTCAAACGGCAAAAATATATTTAAACCATAACTAAGCTCAGGATTAATTTCATGAGCGCCACGATTGGCAGCTTCCATTATACCGCCGCCACCACCAGTCATAACGGCATAATCCATCTTCGCAAATTCACTTGCTAACTTTCTAGCATCTTTGCAATAGCGATTTCGTCCGTCAAACCTAGCAGAACCGAAAATAGTAACACTTTTGTGCGTAAAATCTAAAATTTCATTTACGCTTTTTATATCTTTTAAAATTTTTTTTACTTCCATTTTAAACTTTCTATACCAAATTGCTTAGTTTATTCAAAAGACCTTTTATGCCTTTTGATTTTCTTATATCAAGCCCTTTAAAACCCATTTTTATAAGCAACCTAGAAGCGATTTGCTTTAACTCAAAACTTGGGTTTGAATACTCAAATTCTTCACACATTAACGACCTTTTTTGAGCGCAAATCGGCACAATGCTACTTTTTTTAATAAAGCCTAAAAGGTTTAAATTTAAAGATGTTTTTATGTTGTTTTTGGCTACTTTTTTTATATTTTCGAAAATCAAAACCGCCTCTTCTTCATTTTTGACCGAATTTACTATAAAAACAAAATCGTTTTTGAATTTAGATCCCAATTTTATCATCGAATACGCATCGCTTATGGCCGCCGGTTCTCTTAGCGTAACCACGATATTTTCATCGGCAAATTTCATGCCATTTAGCACACTTTGCGAAATTCCACTTGCCATATCGACAATAAGAAAATCAAAAATTCCGCTTTCGCTAAAATTTGAAAAAAACTCTTTTGCGAAATTTTCATCTGCAAATTTATCAAATTCGCTTCCGCCCGTTGCAACAAAAAATAAATTCGGCTTTATTTCATCAAAAATATCTTCAAATTCGCACTCGCCTAATAAAAAATTTGATAAATTTAAACTATTTTTTGCGTTTATTATTATGTCTAAATTTGGCAAATCTGAAACTTCCAAAAGTGCCGTTTTGTAGCCATTTTCAGATAAAATGTAAGCTAAATTTGCAGCTATTTGGCTTTTTCCGACTCCGCCTTTGCCGCTTGTTAAAGCTATTATTTTCGTCATCTCATAAGTCCTAGCGGTAAAATTACGCTTATTCGCTCATTTACGCCGTAATGCGGTAAAATAAGCCTTGGCGATTTTCTAACCTTTTTATCAAAATACAAAATATCCAAATCAAGCGTTCTTGGGGCGTTTTTAAAGCTTCTTTTGCGACCGAATTTAAGCTCATATCGTTGCATGATTTTTAGCGTCGTATTCGGGCTTAGCGAAGTTTGCACAAACATAACGGCGTTTAAAAAATCATCTTGCTTAGTGTAGCCAAAAGCTCTGTTTTTCAAAATCACTGAGTTTTGCGTCACAAAAAATCGTTTGTCGTTTTTTAAATTCATAAAAAATTTCTCAAAACGCTTTTTTACATTGCCGATATTTCCGCCGATTCCAAGCACAAATTCGCCCTTAAAATAGCGTTTTTTAGCCCTAAAAAATGGAAAAAACGAACTTTTTATAAATTTAATCGCATCGCTAAATTCGTAAAAATCGTTATTTTTGATAGTTAAATTCATAGTATCTCGCACCCATTTTTCGTAACCACGACGACATCTTCGATTCTTACGCCAAATTCATCTTGCAGATAAATCCCCGGTTCTACGCTAAAAACCATGCCCTCTTGCAAAATAGTCTTGCTTTTTGAATTTATCACAGGAAATTCGTGTATATCGATACCTACGCCGTGCCCCGTGCTATGAAAAAACTCTTTTTCAAATCCGCATTTTTTTATAAATTCTCTTGCGGCAAAATCCACTTCGTTAGCTAAAATTCCCGGTCTTATCGCTTTTATGGCTAAGCTTTGCGCTTCTTTGACGATTTCATAAATTTCTTGCATTTTTGAATTTGTAAATTTCTGCTCTTTTGAGAATTTTAAATTTCCGTCATACAAAGCCGTTCTAGTTCGATCAGAGCAGTATCTTTTAAGCTTAACCCCCGCATCAAGCAAAAGCAAATCGCCTTTTTTTAAAGCGTCCCCGCAAGGCAGAGCATGAGCCTTTGCGGCGTTTTTATTAAGAGCGATTATCGGCTCGAAAGAAAGCCCTAGTTCGCCCTTTTTTGTAAAAATCAAATTTGCATTGTAAAAAAGCTCTTTTTCGCTTAAATTTTCGCCGTTTTTATTCAAAAAATTTGCAAATTCGTCAAAACACTCAGCCCCAAATTTAGCCGCCCCTTTTAAAATTTCAACTTCGTCGGCACTTTTGATAATGCGTTTTTCTTTGCTAAAAAAAGGCTTTGGCGTGAATTTTATATGCAAATTTTCGCTTAAAAGTTTAAAATCAGCATAGCTAAAATCGTTTGGATCAAAAACTAAATTTTTTGCGCCCAACCGCCTAAGCAAGAGCCTAGCTTCTTTTATCAAAGGACGAGCGACTACGATAACTTCGGCATTAGCGATGTTTTCCCTTGCTTCTATGCCGTATCTTGCGTCGGTCAAAAAAAACGCCTTTTCGCCCACTCGCAAAAAAATTTCGTTATCGCAACTATAACCGCATTCGTAAAATACGGCGTTTTCGTCCTTTAAAATATAATTCATTTCTCTTCGTTTTGTGCAGCTTGAAGTGCTTTTATTTGTTCAAAAATTTGAAACATTCCCATTAACGCAAGGTGGTATCCAACAGGCCCAAAGCCGATGATTTGACCAGCCGTAACAGGTGCGATAAGGCTTTCTTTTCTAAATTCTTCTCTTCTAGCGATATTTGAAATATGCACTTCGATTGTAGGAAGTGCAACCGCAGAAATAGCGTCTCTAATGGCGATTGAAGTGTGCGTATAAGCAGCAGGATTTATAATGATACCGTCAGCCGTGCCAAGGCATTCTTGAATTTTATCCACGATTTCGCCTTCGAAATTGCTTTGAAAAAATTCAATCTCAATCCCTGCTTGATCTGCGGCAGCTTTCATTTGTTTGTGAATATCTTCCATTTTCATTCTGCCGTAAATTCCTGGTTCTCTAAGTCCTAGCATATTGATATTTGGTCCTTGAATTACCATAACTTTCATTTTTGTGTCCTTTTTTTGAAAAAATTTATTGCGATTATAGCCAAAGCTAACTAAATTCTTGCTATAATCACAATTTGGAGTAAAAAATGAAAATTTTAAAAGCAAAATATCTACTTTTATGCGATGAAAAATTTACGATTTTACAAGATAAATCAGTCGTTTTTGACGAAAAAATCATCGAAATTTGCGAATTCAAAGAAGCGTTAAAAAAATATCCAAATTCGCAAATTTACGATTTTTCAAATGACATTGTGCTTCCTGCTTTTATCAACACGCACACGCATTTGGAATTTAGCGCAAACGCCACGACTTTGATTTACGGCGATTTTATAAAATGGGTCGGCAGTATTGTTAAAAGCCGCTCAAAACTTTCGAAAAAAGCAACGCAAAATTTGATTGCAAAGCAAATCAAAATCATGCAAAAAAGCGGCGTCGGCACTATCGGCGAGATTTCTAGCTTTGGCATAGAGGCTGAAATTTGCGCTAAAAGTGGGGCAAGATTTGTCTTTTTTAACGAAGCTTTGGGAGCAAATGAAAGTGTCGTAGAAGCGAATTTTGCAAATTTTATGGCTAGATTTGAAAATTCGCAAAAATTTAAAAGCGATATGTTTATTCCTGCTGTTTCAGTGCATTCGCCCTACTCCACACACCCAAATTTAATTAAAAAAGTTTGCGAATTTGCTAGGCGTGAAAATTTGGTAATCTCAACCCATTTTTTAGAGAGTTCGCACGAGAAAAAGTGGCTTGAAAGCGGCACGGGCGAGTTTAAAAAATGGCTTTTAAATTTTAACAAAAATCCAAAACCATTTTATACGCCTAGCGAATTTATCGCCCATTTTAAGGGCATTAAAACGCTTTTTACCCATTGTGTTTGGGCTGATGATTTTTCGCATTTTGACCCTGCCCTGCACTCGGTTACGACTTGCGTTCGCTCAAATAGACTTCTTAGTAAAAAAAGACTAAATTTAAGTAAAATATTAAATTCAAATTTAAATCTAAATATCGGCACGGACGGGCTTAGCTCAAATTTAAGCCTAAATTTTTTAGACGAATTAAGAGCAAATTTATTTATGCACGAAAATATCGCCATTGAAAAACTAGCGCGAATTTTGCTCTACTGCGCCACGAACGGCGGTGCAAAAGCTCTTGGACTAAATTTAGGTAGTATCGAAAAAGGCAAAATCGCAGATTTCGCAATTTTTAAGGGCTTTGAAGTGGCGAATTTAAGCCAACTTCCACTGCAACTAATCTTACAAAGCAAAAACGCAAAAGAACTATTTATTAAAGGACAAAAATGCAATTTTTAAAGAAAATTTTCACCCCGATTACGGCGACACTCACATTTATCGGCAAACATTTTAAGGCTTTGCTATTTTTATTGATTGTCTATATCATTTTCTTTTCGGGCGAAAGCGTTCAAAATTCAAACGCAAATTTGGTTGAGATAGAGTTAAAAGGCGAAATTATCGACGCTACTGAAATTTTAGAAAAAATAGACGAAGCAAGTAAAAATGACGCTATAAAGGGTGTCTTGCTAAATATCGATAGTCCCGGTGGCGCACTTAGTCCAAGCGTAGAAATTTCAGAAGCGATAAAATCGCTAAATTCGCAAAAGCCCGTCGTAGCCTACGCAAGTGGAACAATGGCAAGCGGGAGTTTGCTAAGTGGAATTTGGGCAGAAAAAATTTATGCAAACAAAGGGAGCTTCATCGGCTCAATCGGCGTGATTATGCAAGGATTTGACATTTCAAATTTGGCTAACAAAATCGGTGTCGGCGAACAAGTCGTAAAGGCAGGTGAGTTTAAAGAAGCAGGAACAATGATGCGAAAATGGAGCGAAAAAGAGCGCGAAAGTTTGCAAAATTTGGTTAATAAAAGCTATGAATTTTTCGTTGGCGAAGTGGCAAGTGCTAGAAAACTTGACGCAAATAAAAGCGACGAGTGGGCAAACGCAAGGGTGTTTTTGGCTGATGATGCTTTGCATTTGGGCTTGATCGACGGAATTTCAAGCCACAAAGAAGCAAAAATCGCACTTGAAAAATTAAGCGGTGTTGCGTTGCCGATTTGGCAGGAGCTGCCACCGTATGAAAAAATGCTAAATAAGCTCACAGCCAAAGGCGAAATGATGATAAGGTCGCTTTTGAGCGCAAAAATAATGGCGAAGTGATTTTTAAAAAATATTCAAGACAGAGTGGGCGTAGTAATTTAAAAAATTTCAGGCTTTTAAGCGTAACACACTTTTTCGTGCGTAAGCTTATAAGGCGTGGAATTTTTTAATTTAATCCGTCAGGTATGGGAAATTAGCTCATACCAGCCGTATTCGTCGCTATCAAATTTGGCTGTGAAAAGTGGCTTAAATTTCAAATCGCTTCTAAAATTTTCGCCAGTTTTGAGCGAATTTGAGCGGAAAAACAGAAATAAATTTACTTTATCGGCGATTTCATTTAGCAAATTTTGCCCGCCTTCTATCATCACTAAGCCTGAATTTAAGGCTGTTTTCAAATCATTTGTGATTTGCACATTTCGATTCGCAACGCCAAAAAGCGGAATAGTTTTATCAAACTCTCGTTGCCTAGAATAGATAAAAATATCTGGATTTTTTCCGCTTAAAATCAGCCTAGTATCGAGCTTCGGGCGATCTGTGCGCACGGTATTTCCGCCGATAAGCAAAGCGTCGCAAACATTGCGTAAATAGTGCGAAAATGTGCGAGATTTTAAATTTGAAATTTCGCCCGTAATCACGCCGTTTGCAGAAAATGCGAGTTTAAAAAAGCTAAAATTCCCGCCATTTTGCCACTGCAAAAACGGCTTTAAAAGCGCGTCGCACTCGTCTTTTAAAACACCAAATTCCACTTCCACGCCACTTTGCGCTAAGATTTCGCCACCGCCACTAGCTTTTTCGTTTAAATCCGCCACGCCGATTACGACTTTTTTAAAGCCTAAATTTTTAAGTAAAAGGGCACATGATGGCGTTTTGCCGATATGGGCGCAGGGTTCGAGCGTAACAAAAGCAGTGGCATTTTTAAGTAAATTTGCGTGATTTTTTAGGATAAATTCATAAACGAAATTTGCATTTAGATTTTTGAACTCTAAAATTTGATTTGCAAAGTGTGATTTTGCGGATACTGCACCGAAATTTTCGAAAAAATCGCCGTAGATTAGATTTTGCGAATTTTTGCAAATTTCGCTCAAATTGACGCCAAATTCGCTTTCATAAATTTGCAAAAATTTATTTAAAAATTCATCGCTTATCTCGCAAAGTGCGACAAAAACAGCGTTTGCTTCGGCGTGTAAGAGTCCAGCTTTTTTATGAGAATTTATACTTAAAATTTTGCCGTGCGTATCGGCTACCACGCACCCCACAGCAGGATTTGGAAAGGTTAAAATTTGATATTTCCACGCTTCATTTAGAGCCAAGCGCATATAAAATTCGTTAGTCATTTTTTTACCTAATTATAATTTGTTAATAAATGCTTCTTAGAATACTGATATAAATATATATCTATAATCAGGCTAACAATCAAGCCAAAACCAAAAAGCAAGATTATAAAATCCATTGAAACTAAAAAAATTCCTTTTGTTACCAAAATATATGCCACTCCGTAATAGATAAAATTTACTATTAAACATTCGTAAAAAATGTAATTTGTTTTACCTACTGAAATTAAAATGGATTGAATAAGCACACAAAAAACATAACAAATATAGAAAGGTAAGCTTTTATATATAATATTTAAAATAATATCTACTTCGTTTGCTTTAATAATATATTCGAACATAAATTTCCACAATGGAATGCTAATCAACCATAATAAAATAATTAATATTGCTAAAATAATATAATTCCAAATTCTTTTATAGCCGTTATAATACTCTCTTTTTATCATTTCACCCATTGACATCACAGGAATAAGAAGCCAACCCCAAATGAAATTATTAGCCAACCAAAAATTTCCCATTTGCGAAACCTGTCCGACCATTTTCATAACCACTGCAATATAAACCAAATTTGCAATAAATACTTGCATTCCAGAAAATATTCCTGTTTTAAACCAATCTTTTATTGCTTCTTTATTTATTCCAGTCCAAGATTTAATTAAATTTTCTCTGTATAAAAGGAAAATTGATACAATAGAGATAATAAAATTAACTAAAATATTTGTAATGGCAACGCCAGTTGCACCATTATTTGGAATTAATAAAATATTACCAATAGACAACATAATGACTTTTATAATTAGTAATGTTACGAAATATTCATATTTTCCTTTTACTACAAAAATGATATATATATATGAACTAATAAATCCTATAATAAAACCAAATGTTTCTAATTTCAAATAATCTATGCTTTCTTTTGGAGCATTCATATATGAAATTAAATTTGTTGCATAAAAATATATAACACCAGAAATACAAAGATATAAAATAAAAGCTATTATAAAAGTCGTATTTATTCTACTAGACATCTCGATATTATCTTTTGCCTTATTAAATACAAAATACATAGGCACTGTCAAAAAAGCCAAAATTGTTTCATTGAAAAGATCAAACCACTCTATTTGACTAGCAATACTAAATTCATTTCCACCTATACTACTAATAAGCCTATCGATTACTAATTGATTAATGCTGGGAATAAAAGAAAAAATCATTAACGATAAAAATAAAAAATATTCTTTCTTTGTAAATGCTTGCTCTAATATTTGCTTTTTTATACTTTTACCAAACAAAATATTATCCATTATTTTATTTTATAACAAAGCTCTACCACTCAATATAAGTTTTCGCCTTTTTTATATCGCTAAATTTAATGCAAATTTCGCCGTCAGTAGTATCTAAGTATAAATTTTGATCTTCGAATTTAAGGATTTTTCCGCAAATTTTATCTTTTTCGCTCGTGGTTATTTTGACTAACTCGCCCACGCTTTTGCTAAAATGCTCTATTTTGCTTAGTTTGCGCTCTAACCCCGGGCTTGATACTTCTAAAAAATACTCGCCCGAAACAGGCGGTTCGACATCGAAAATCGGCGATAAAATGCGACTTAGTCTTTCGCAGTCTTCCAAGCTCACGCCACCTTGCTTAGTCACAAAAACTCTATAAATCGTTTTGCCGTTTTCGCTAGCTGTTTCGCAATCGTAAAATTCCAGCCCACACTCGCTGGCAAGGGCGTTTAAATCAACCATTTTTATTTAAATCCTTACTAATTTTTTCAAACAAATCGTCCATTTTGTTTTGGTATTCGAGCCTATCGTCGAATTTGAAGTGAAGCGCAGGTGAGCGAAACCAGCCCTCAGCTTCCATGCAATGGTTTTGGATAAAACGGCTTACTTTTTTGAGTTTTGCCAAGATTAGCTCTTGCTCCCTTTCGTCTAAGCCCATTTTATCGAGATATACAAAGGCATCATAGCGTCCTCTTTTGCACTCGACATCGGTTACGCAAAGCCCGTGCAAAAACTCATCATCAAGCTGCGATAAAGCCTGTGGAATCAGCTCTTTTAGGACACTTGCGGTTCGTAGTCGTCTAACTTCGTGAGCGTTCATAAATCACCTTTATAGCGTAGCTTGTTCTTCTTTTTCTTTGAAGCTTTCGATGAAATCCCCAACGCGCATATCATTGTATCCGTCTATGCCAACACCGCATTCAAAGCCTTTTGCCACCTCTTTTGCGTCATCTTTAAAGCGTTTTAGTGAGCTTATGTTTCCTTCGAAAACCACCACGCCGTCGCGGATTACGCGGATTTTAGCACCCCTTTGGATAGAGCCTTCTGTAACCATACAACCTGCGATTTGTCCGATTTTTGGCACATTTATGACTTGGCGAATTTCAGCTTGACCAAGGTCTTCTTCTCTGATAATCGGGCTCATTAATCCGCCTAAAATCGCCTTAACATCGTCAAGCAAGTTATAAATGACATTGTAAGTTTTTATCTCAACGCCGCGTTCTTTGGCTTTTTCTTTGACTTCGCCTGTCGGGCGAATATTAAAGCCCAAAATCACACAGTTTTCACTAGCACTTGCTAGCCCCACATCGTTTTGCGTGATACCGCCAACGCCTGAGTGTATGATATTTACCTTAACTTCGTCGTTGCGAAGTTTTTCTAAACTTGATTTGATAGCTTCAAGAGAGCCCACCACATCGGCTTTTACGATAACAGGAAGCGATTTTAACTCGCCCTCTGCGATTTTTGCGCTTAGCTCGTCGATTGTAACCTTTGTAGATTTTGATAGCTCTTTTTGGCGTTGGTGCTCGTAAATTCGGCTCGCATACTCTCTTGCTTCTTTATCGCTATTTACGCCAATTAGCGTTTCTCCGGCTTCTGGAACTTCGCTAAGACCGATGATGACACCACACTCACCCGGAGCAATCGAGCTTAGCTTTTTGCCTTTATCATCATTTAGGGCTCTAACCTTTCCATACGCCACACCTGCTACGACCGTATCACCCACTTTTAGTGTGCCGTTTTGGACAATGACGGTAGCAACCGGACCACGACCCTTTTGAAGTGAGCTTTCTATAATGGTTGCTTTTGCTTGGCGAGTTTTGTCGGCTTTTAATTCAAGCAAATCGGCTTGAAGCAAGACGATTTCAAGTAAATCTTCAATTCCCATACCTGTTTTAGCTGAAATCGGCACAAATTCATAGCTTCCGCCCCACTCGGTCGGCATTATATCAAGTTCCGCAAGTCCTGTTTTTACCAAATCAGGATTTGCGTTTTCTTTATCCATTTTATTGATAGCGATGATTATCGGCACACCGGCAGCTTTGGCGTGATTTACGGCTTCTTTTGTTTGCGGTTTTACGCCGTCATCTGCCGCAACCACGATGATAACAATGTCGGTAACTTCCGCACCTCTAGCACGCATAGATGTAAATGCTTCGTGTCCAGGGGTATCGATAAATGTGATATTTCGTCCGTTTTTCTCGACCATATACGCACCCACATGTTGCGTGATACCGCCTGCTTCGCCACTTACGACGCGTGAATTTCTAATGAAATCAAGCAAACTAGTCTTTCCGTGATCGACATGTCCCATAATGGTAATTACTGGCGCTCTTGTGGTTAAATTTTCTTCAACTACTTCATCTTCATAAGCCTTGACATAATCGAATTCTTCTGCTTCATTTACGATATTTACCTCAATGCCAAATTCTTCTGCCAAAATCTCAATCGCATCTTCGTCCAAAAAGTCGTTTTTAGTCGTCATCATACCAAGCAAAAATAGCTTTGAAATGATTTCACTAGGCTGTTTTTTGATTTTTTCGGCAAATTCATAAACACGAATTTCTTTTGGGATATTTACAGAAGTTACGCTCTGCTCGTCATCTTTTTTGACGACTTTTTTATGTTTTTTGCGACTTCCACGACTAATGCCTGTATCATTGCCGTAAAACTGCGTTTGCGAACCTTTGTAGATATTTGGTTGATTTTTGGTTTTTGTTTTGTTTTCTACTTGGATAGGCTTAACCGTAAGATCAGGCAAAACTACCATATCTTCATCATCATCGATGACTATATCGGCTAGTTCGTGATCACTTACAAGCTCGATTTTTTGTGTTTCTTCTTTTTTTGTGGCTTGAATTTGCTTTTTCTCTTTTTTCTTTTTCTTCAAATTCATCTCGGCATTTGAAAAAATCGCTTCTAAATTTGCCGTGATTTTCTCAGCTTTTGGCTTTTCGACACTTTGTGGTTGTTTTGATGGAATATTTTCTTCTTCAATATCTTTTTTCTTTTTTACTATCACTAACCCACGGCGTTTTTTAAGACTTTCCATAGCTAGGCTCTCGCCTTTTTCAAAAATGTCGGCTTTTGGTTTTGGATCGATTTTTGGCTCTTCTTTTTGAATTTCTGGTTTTTCGGCTTTTATTTCAGGGGTTATTTCAGGTTCTTTTTTTTCTTGGGTTTGCGGTTTAGGAATTTGGATTTCTTCTACTTTTTCGACCTTTTTTTCTGCTTTGATTTCATCTTTTTTAGCAACTTTTTGGCTAGATTTAGCCGTTTTTTTGCTCTCTTTTGGCTTTTCTTCTTTTTTTGGTTTTTCAGCCTTATCTTTTGCAGGTTTTTCATCTTTTGTGCTTTTTTTAGCGCTTTTTTCTTCTGTTTTTTCTTTTGGTTTTGCACTTTTTTCAGCTTTTGGCGCCTTTGGCTTTGTGGCACTTTGTGGCAAAATCCCTGTTTGTATATACTCATAAATCGCAGCAGCTTCTTCATCGCTTACGACATTTGTTTTGGCTTTTATCTTTTTAAAGCCCATTTCCTGAGCTTTTTGTATGATTTCCTTTGAATCATATCCAAGTTCATCAGCTATCTCTGAAATCTTAACATTCCCCATTTAAAAGCTTCTCCTTCAAATCATCATCATCAAAATTTATCGAATTTAAAAATTTTGATAGTCTTTTTTTATTATTTTTGTCTTTTTGATTTATACATGTGTTGCAGATATAAAAACTTCTACCGCTTTCTTTTTTCACAGCAAATTTGCTAAGCTCGGATTTTTCAAGCCTAACTCTACAAATCACACACATTCTTATCGGTTTATGATCCTTAAACATTAATTATATCTTTTTTTTTCTTAGTTAATTTTAAATCCGCCGTTATCAATATCCAAAATTTCAACTCTAAATTCAGTGAAATTTTCCGATAAAACTTTTTTTAGTCTATCTGCATTATCTTTAAGCGTCAAATTTAAAAACGATGATCCGCTACCTGAGAGCGAACTCATCAAAGCGCCATTTTTGTATGCGATTTCACGCACTTTAAAAAGCTCAGGCAAACTAGCCATGCGAATTTCTTCGTGCATTTTATCGATACAGGCAAGGCGAAGCATTTTATAATCTTGTTTCATAAAACAAGCCGTTAAAAACGAAGCATGAGCTAAATTCGAAACGCACTCTTTCATCGTGTAATTTTTAGGCAATTTTCCGCGAGATTCGTTTGTGCTCATAGGCTTATTTGGGATTACCACAACCGCTTTTATATCAGGTGAAATTTCGCATTTTTGGCAATAAACTTTGCCGTTATCAACAATAGAGCTTACAAAACCACCATGCACGGCAGGAGCGATATTATCAGGGTGATTTTCGTATTCTAAGGCAAGATTTAAAATTTTACTTCTATCTACGCTAAATCCACACATCTCATGTGCTGCTGCGATAGCTCCGACAATCACGGCTGAACTTGAACCAAGACCACGCGAAAATGGGATATTATTTTGAAAAACAAAACGAAAATTTGCCTGATTTGACGAAAGTTTTGAATAAATTTCTCTAAAAATATTCAAAAAAGAGTTGTTTTTTCTAAGCGAAATTTTCTCGCTTCCTTCTCCACAAAGTGAAACAGAAGTTACCTTTTGTTCGGTAATTTCAACGACATTAAAAAGCTCTAAGCTAAGACCAAGGGCGTCAAATCCCGGTCCTAAATTTGCACTAGTAGCTGGAATTTTGATAATCAATTTCTCTCCTAAACGGCACCGATAATGTAATTTGGTAGTATATCA